>NZ_JANINH010000008.1:0-18282 GCF_024580155.1 Methyloversatilis sp. XJ19-13
TCCGGTCAGTTGGCTCCGTGTTCGGCGGGCAGCGCGGCTGTCCAGCTTGAGAAGTGATCCACAGCTGGCCCGGCATGGCGAGCCGGCTCGGTGGTTGGTGAGCGGCGAAGTTTTTGTGGGAGAGGCGTCCCCGCCGCGATACGCACTTCGCAAGGCGCTCCTCGCGGCACTGATCGCGGCGAGGACGCCGCTCCCACAGCGCTCCGGTCAGTTGGCTCCGTGTTCGGCGGGCCGCGCGGGTGTCCAGGTTGAGAAGTGATCCACAGCTGGCCCGGCGTGGCGAGCCCGCTCGGTGGTGGGTGAGCAGCGAAGTTGGTGTGGGAGCGGCGTCCCCGCCGCGATCCGCACTTCGCAAGGCGCTCCTCGCGGTACAGATCGCGGCGAGGACGCCGCTCCCACAGCGCTCCGGTCAGTTGGCTCCGTGTTCGGCGGGCAGCGCGGCTGTCCAGCTTGAGAAGTGATCCACAGCTGGCCCGGCATGGCGAGCCGGCTCGGTGGTTGGTGAGCAGCGAAGTTTTTGTGGGAGCGGCGTCCCCGCCGTGATACGCACTTCGCAAGGCGCTCCTCGCGGTACCGATCGCGGCGAGGACGCCGCTCGCAACGCGCTCCGGTCAGTTGGCTCCGTGTTCGGCGGGCAGCGCGGTTGTCCAGTTTGAGAAGTGATCCACAGCTGGCCCGGCATGGCGAGCCGGCTCTGTGGTTGGTGAGCAGCGAAGTTATTGTGGGAGCGGCGTCCCCGCCGTGATACGCACTTCGCAAGGCGCTCCTCGCGGCACTGATCGCGGCGAGGACGCCGCTCCCACAGCGCTCCGGTCAGTTGGCTCCGTGTTCGGCGGGCAGCGCGGCTGTCCAGNCTCCTCGCGGCACTGATCGCGGCGAGGACGCCGCTCCCACAGCGCTCCGGTCAGTTGGCTCCGTGTTCGGCGGGCAGCGCGGCTGTCCAGCTTGAGAAGTGATCCACAGCTGGCCCGGCATGGCGAGCCCGCTCGGTGGTTGGTGAGCAGCGAAGTTATTGTGGGAGCGGCGAGCGTCGCGGTACCCACAGCCGGAATGTCGAGCATCGCGATACCCACAGCCGGAGCGGCGAGCATCGCGATACTCCCAGACAAATCAGCGCGCGCGTCGCTCCCGCAGGGACTGCGGTGTTTACTTCTCGGTGGCGTGGGCGGCGAGCTTGAGCCAGGTTTCGACGACGGTATCCGGATTCAGCGACATGCTCTGGATGCCTTCGTCCATCAGCCACAGCGCGAAGTCGGCGTGGTCAGACGGGCCCTGGCCGCAAATGCCGACGTACTTGCCCATCTTGTTGGCGGTGCGGATGGCCATCGACAGCAGCATCTTCACGGCCGGATCACGCTCGTCGAAGGCGCCGGCGACGAGGCCGGAGTCGCGGTCGAGGCCGAGCGTGAGCTGGGTCAGGTCGTTCGAGCCGATCGAGAAGCCGTCGAAGTATTCGAGGAACTGTTCGGCCAGCAGTGCGTTGGACGGGATTTCGCACATCATGATCAGGCGCAGGCCGTTCTCTCCGCGCTTCAGGCCGTGTTCGCCGAGCAGCTTCACCACTTCGGCCGCTTCGCCCAGATTGCGCACGAAGGGCACCATGATTTCGACGTTGGTCAGGCCGAGCTCGTTGCGCACGTAGCGCATGGCGCGGCATTCCAGTTCGAAGCAGTCACGGAAGCTGTGCGCGATGTAGCGCGACGCGCCGCGGAAGCCGAGCATCGGGTTTTCTTCGTCCGGCTCGTAGATGTCGCCGCCGAGCAGCTTCTTGTATTCGTTCGATTTGAAGTCGGACAGGCGCACGATGACCGGTTTCGGCCAGAAGGCGGCGCCGATGGTGGCAACGCCCTCGACCAGCTTGTCGACGAAGAACGCTTCGGGGTTCGCGTAGCCGCGCGCGCGGCGACGGATTTCCTCGCGCAACCGGGCCGGTGCCTGGTCGATTTCGAGGATGGCCTTCGGGTGGATGCCGATCGTGTTGTTGATGACGAATTCGAGCCGCGCCAGACCCACACCTTCGTTCGGCAGCTGCGCGAAATCGAAGGCCAGTTCGGGGTTGCCGACGTTCATCATGATCTTCAGATCGAGGTCGGGCAGGTTCGACAGATCGGACGTGACCACTTCGAAATCCAGCCGGCCGCGATAGATGTTGCCGGTGTCGCCCTCGGCGCAGCTGGCGGTGACCAGTTCGCCTTCGGTCAGCGTTTCGGTCGCGTCGCCGCAGCCGACGATGGCCGGAATGCCCAGTTCGCGCGCGATGATGGCGGCGTGGCAGGTGCGCCCGCCCCGGTTGGTCACGATGGCGGCCGCCTTCTTCATGACCGGCTCCCAGTTCGGGTCGGTCATGTCGGTGACGAGCACGTCGCCGGCCTGCACCTTGTCCATCTCGGTCGCGCTTTCGACAATGCGCACCGGGCCGGCGCCGATCTTCTGGCCGATGGCGCGGCCGCTGGCCAGCACCTTGCCGTAC
The DNA here is from genome assembly GCF_024580155.1 of Methyloversatilis sp. XJ19-13. Lineage (NCBI taxonomy): Bacteria > Pseudomonadati > Pseudomonadota > Betaproteobacteria > Nitrosomonadales > Sterolibacteriaceae > Methyloversatilis > Methyloversatilis sp. XJ19-13. The sequence continues at coordinate 2,471 of NZ_JANINH010000008.1, forward strand.
TGCTTGAGGCGGAATTTCTGCTGCGTCATGCCGGACTCGTGCGACTTCACGGTCTCCGGGCGCGCCTGCAGGATGTAGAGCTGGCTGTCGATGCCGTCCAGGCCCCACTCGATGTCCATCGGGCGGCCGTAGTGCCCCTCGATCGTCATCGCGTAGCGCGCCAGTTCGAGCACCTGTTCGTCGGTCAGCGAAAAGCGCTGACGCTCGGCGTCAGATACATCGACGGTCTGCACGCTGCGGCCGGCCGACGCGCTGGTGGTGAATTCCATCTTGATCATCTTGCTGCCGAGGTTGCGGCGGATGACCGCCGGGCGACCCTGGGCCAGCATGGGCTTGTGCACGTAGAACTCGTCCGGATTCACCGCGCCCTGCACGACGGTTTCGCCCAGACCATAGCTGGACGTGATGAATACGACGTCGCGGAAGCCCGATTCGGTGTCGAGCGTGAACATGACGCCGGCTGCGCCCTTGTCCGAACGCACCATGCGCTGCACGCCTGCCGACAGCGCGACACCCGCGTGCATGAAGCCCTTGTGCGCGCGGTAGCTGATCGCCCGGTCGTTGTAGAGCGAGGCGAACACTTCGCGGATCGCATGCAGCACGTTGTCGATGCCGGATATGTTCAGGAAGGTTTCCTGCTGGCCGGCGAAGGACGCGTCCGGCAGGTCTTCGGCGGTGGCCGAGCTGCGCACCGCGAACGAGCCGTTGCCGGCGGCATCCAGCTCGGCGTAGGACGCACGGATACCGGCTTCGAGTGCGGCCGGGAAGGGCGTGTCCATCATCCACTGACGGATCTGCGCGCCGGTGCGCGCGAGCGCATTCACGTCATCCACATCCAGCGCTTCAAGCGCAGCGTGGATGCGATCGGCCAGCGCGTCCTGTGCGAGAAACTCGCGGAAAGCCTCTGCCGTGGTGGCAAAGCCGCCGGGTACGCGCACTGACTTGGGCAACTGGCTGATCATTTCGCCCAGTGACGCATTCTTGCCACCGACACTTTCGACGTCGGTCATGCGCAGCTGTTCGAACGGGATGACGTAGCGAGACATGGGTATCCTCTCTTGAACATGGGGCGATCGCTTGTTGCGGCGACCGTGCATTTCTCCGATGCACCGGTTGGGTGCGCGGAAACGCGGTATTTTAGTTAATGTCGGTGGTGCACTGCGGAAAATTTTGCGCGGACTGTGCGGTTTGCGCACTGAACTGGATCAGAACACATCATGAGAACCGTCTTCTTCATTTCCGACAGCACCGGCATCACCGCCGAAACGCTGGGTCGCAGCCTGCTTTCGCAGTTCGAGGGCGTGAAGTTCCGGCACACCCGCGTACCGTTCGTCGATTCGGTCGACAATGCGCTCGATTGCGTCGAACGCATCACCGAGTCGCAGATGCGCGACGGCGTGCGGCCCATCGTGGTCACGTCCATCGTCAATGCCGAGGTGGCGCGCACCGTGCGCCAGGCCGATGCGCTCTTTCTCGATCTGTTCGAACACTTCGTCGGGCCGCTGGAAGACGAACTGGGGCAGGCGGCGAATCACAACGTCGGCCGGCAGAAAGGTATGGAAGAGAGCGCCGATTACCAGAACCGCATCGAGGCGATCAACTTCTCGCTGGCACACGATGACGGCATGTCGCACAAGGAACTGGAAAAGGCCGACGTGATCCTGGTCGGCGTGTCGCGTTCGGGCAAGACGCCGACCAGCCTGTACATGGCGATGCAGTTCGGCGTGAAGGTCGCGAATTACCCTTTGATTCCGGAAGATTTCGAGCGCGGCAAGCTGCCGACCGAACTGGTGAAGTATCGCAGCAAGCTTTTCGGGCTGACCATCGCGCCGGAACGGCTGTCGCAGATCCGCGAGGAGCGGCGGCGCGGCAGTCAGTACGCCTCGCTCTCCAATTGCCGCTACGAGGTCGATGCGGCGCAGAAGCTGATGCGCATGGAAGGCATACGCTGGCTCGAATCGACCCACAAGTCGATCGAGGAAATCGCCGCCGTGGTGCTGCAGGCGGTGCATGTCGAGGACGACAGCTGACGCGCCAATGACGCCGGGTGGCGCTTTGTGGTGCAATGACCGCCCGCACGATCCCGCTCCGCCCCATGTTCAATCCCACCCGCGACCAGGCCCGGCAGTTCTTTCTCGACACCTGGGCCAAGCGCAACAGCGGCCAGCCGCTTACGCAGATGGAAACCATCGCGCTGACGCTGATCGGCCGCCACCCGGAATACCACGCGCTGCTCGACCAGGGCGAACGCGCGCTGACGCGCGAATATCCGCCGGAACTGGGCGAGACGAATCCCTTCCTGCACCTGTCGCTGCACCTGGCGATCGAGGAACAACTGGCCATCGACCAGCCTCTCGGGCTGCGCGCCGCCTTCGAGGCACAGCGCGCGAAAATGGGTGACGAGCACGAGGCGCTGCACCGGGTGCTCGACTGCCTGGGCGAGAGCATCTGGCGCGCCCAGCGCGATCGCCAGCCGCCCGATGGCGCCGCCTACGTGGCCTGCGTGCGCGCCGGGCTCGACGACTGAATCCTTACTTTGGCGACACCATGACCGACAAGACCGGACACATCCTTCCCACCGAATTCCATGGCCAGCCGGCGCTGTCGCTCGAGGCGGCCGACGGCGCGCGCTGCGTCGTCAGCCTGTTCGGCGGTCACATCCTGTCGTGGGTCCCGGCCGGCGGCAAGGAGCGGCTCTACCTGTCGCCCGAGGCGCGCTTCGACGGGCAGGCGGCGATCCGCGGCGGCATCCCGGTCATCTTTCCGCAGTTCGCGGCGCGCGGCGACGGGCCGCGCCACGGCTTCGCGCGCACCCGGGTGTGGCAACTGACCGAACAGCGGGCGGCCGCCGATTTCGTCACCGTGACGCTGACGCTGCAGGATGACGCGGCCACGCGCGCACTGTGGCCGCATGCCTTCCTGCTCGAACTGACTGTCATGCTGAGCGGCAACCGGCTCGACCTCGAACTGAGCGCCGAAAACACCGGGGATGCGCCATTCTTGTTCGCCGCCGCGCTGCACACCTATCTGCGCGTCGGCGAAGTCGAGAACTGCCGTGTCGAAGGGCTGCGCGGCAAGCGCTACCTGGACGCGACCGCGGGCGATCGGGCGACGCAGGACAAGTTCGATGCGGTGGTGGTCGAGGACGAAATCGACCGCGTGTATGTCGGCGCACCCGACAGCGTCGTGCTGAACGAACCCGGCCGCGCGCTCGGTCTGCAGAGCACCGGCTTTCCGGATCTCGTGGTGTGGAACCCTTGGGAACACAAGGCACGCGCGCTGACCGACCTGCCGGACCGCGATTTCCGCCATTTTCTGTGCCTCGAACCGGCGCTGGCCGACCAGCCGCTCGAACTGGCGCCCGGCGCGCTGTGGAGCGGCCTGCATACGCTGGTCGCGGCTTGAGATGCAAGGGGCGAGGGGCTAGGGGGCTGAGGTTCAGCTGGCGTCGGTGCGGATCCAGCCTATGCGTCCCTGCGTGGCGTCGTTCAGACGGGCGATGAAGGCTGCGGCTGCGGGTTCGGGCAGGCTGATGCGCATGTCGACCAGCGAGCCGTGGCTCACCGCGCCCAGCGTGGCACCGGCCGCTTCGATTTCGCGCCGCACCGTACCTTCGAGCGCGTAGGGCAGGGTGCAGCGCAGGGTGATGCGGCGGGTCAGCGGCACCTTGGTCGCCGTCAGCAGTGCCTGCGCCACGGCGTCGGTGTAGGCACGCACGAGGCCGCCGGCGCCGAGATTGATGCCGCCGTAGTAGCGCACCACGGTTGCCAGCACGCCTTCCAGATCCTGATGACGCAGCACTTCGAGCATCGGCCGACCGGCCGTGCCACTGGGCTCGCCGTCGTCCACCGCCGCCGACTGTCCGCCCGCCAGCAGCGCCCAGCACACATGCGTCGCCCCCGGATTCTGCCGCCACAGCTCGATCACCCTTGCCTGCGCCGCCGCGCGGTCGCGCATCGGCTCGACGCAACCGATGAAGCGGCTCTTCTTGATGAGCAGTTCGCTATAAACCGCGGCGGCAAGGGTGTTCGACATGGCGGCGCAGCTTACCGGCAGCGCCGGGCGCGCGATACCCGTCTTCGAACATGCAGCATCACAGAAGCCACGTTCTCATCGCCTGCAGGGCAGGCACCTACGAAGGGCAACACCGTCGCGGTTTTCGTAGGAGCCTGCCCTGCAGGCGATGCCGGTCTCCGATGACGCGACGCCGCGTGATCAACGCGCGGATCGCGGACAGGGTCCGCTCCTACGAACGGCACCACCGTCGCGGTTTTCGTAGGAGCCTGCCCTGCAGGCGATGCGGTCTTTGAACACGCCATATCACTTGCTCAACGTACGGATCGCGTACAGGGTCCGCTCCTACGCAGGGCGAACACCGCCGCGGCTCTGGTCGGGGCCTTTCGGGGCCGGTTCTGCACACCCGATAACTCCGGTTACAATGTTGCTATGCAACAAAACCCATCTTCCTGCGGCCTGCGCCCAGCCGGTCCGCCATAGCGTTCTTGCACTGCCGTCGGCGCTCGGAGCGCAAGCGCAGTGCTTACCCATTCCCCCGCTATTCGTGCCGCGCCGCCCCGGGCGGGCGCGTGCTCCCGTCCCGTGCAGGCGGAACGCCCAAGTCTTCAGGATTCAACATGTCGATCAAAACACTGCGCCAGGACTGGCTGTCCAATGTGCGCAACGATCTGCTGGCCGGCCTTGTGGTCGCGCTGGCGCTCATTCCCGAGGCGATCGCCTTTTCCATCATCGCCGGTGTGGATCCCAAGATCGGGCTGTACGCCTCATTCTGCATCGCCACCGTCATTGCCTTCGTGGGTGGCCGGCCGGGCATGATTTCGGCGGCCACCGGCGCGATGGCGCTGGTCATGGTGACGCTGGTGAAGGACCACGGTCTGCAGTACCTGCTGGCCGCCACGCTGCTCACCGGCGTGCTACAGATCGCGGCCGGCGTGTTCAGGCTGGGCGCGCTGATGCGCTTTGTGTCGCGCTCGGTCATCACCGGCTTCGTCAATGCACTGGCGATTCTCATCTTCATGGCGCAGCTGCCGGAACTGACCGGCGTCGGCTGGCAGGTGTACGCGATGACGGCGGCGGGTCTGGGCATCATCTATCTGTTCCCCTACGTCACGAAGGCGGTGCCGTCGCCGCTGGTCACCATTGTCGTGCTGACGGCGGTGGCCATTGCGCTCGATCTGGACATTCGCACCGTGTGCGACATGGGTGAACTGCCGGACAGCTTGCCGGTGTTCCTCATTCCCGACATTCCGCTGAACTTCGAAACGCTGCGCATCATCTTTCCGTACGCGCTGACGCTGGCCGTGGTCGGCCTGCTGGAATCGATGATGACCGCCTCCATCGTCGACGACCTGACTGATACCGGCAGCAACAAGAATCGCGAGTGCGTGGGGCAGGGCGTGGCCAATATCGCCAGCGGCTTCATCGGCGGCATGGCAGGCTGCGCGATGATCGGCCAGTCGGTCATCAACGTGAAATCAGGCGGCCGCGGCCGGCTGTCCACGCTGACCGCAGGCGTGGTGCTGCTCATGCTGGTGGTGTTCGCCGGCGACTGGGTGGCGCGCATTCCGATGGCCGCGCTGGTGGCGGTGATGATCATGGTGTCGATCGGCACCTTCAGCTGGAGCTCGATCCGCAACCTGCGCGAGCACCCGGCCAGTTCCAGCGTCGTCATGCTGGCCACCACGGTCATGACCGTGCTGACGCACGATCTCGCGCAGGGCGTGCTGGTCGGCGTTCTGCTGTCCGGCTTCTTCTTCGCGCACAAGGTCGGCCGCATCCTGCACATCGCGTCGCAGACCGGCGACGAGGGGCGTCAGCGCACCTACCGCGTCAGTGGCCAGGTGTTCTTCGCTTCCGCCGACCGCTTCGTGGCCGCCTTCGACTACCGCGAAGTGATCGACCGCGTGCGCATCGACGTCAGTCGTGCGCACTTCTGGGACATCACCGCGATCAGCGCGCTCGACAAGGTGGTGATCAAGTTCCGCCGCGAAGGCACCGAGGTCGAGGTGATCGGCATGAACGAAGCCAGCGCCACGCTGGTGGACCGGTTCGCCGTGCATGACAAGGATGGCGCCGACATGCTGATGGGAGGCCATTGACCATGAACATGGACAACAAGGTGCTTGCCTGCGTCGATCAGTCGCCCTGGGCCGACCATGTCGCCGATTACGCCGCGTGGGCGGCGCGGCGGCTCGACGCGCCGCTCGAATTCCTGCACGTGATCGATCGCCACCCGGAGCGCGGCTCGGGCAAGGATCACAGCGGCAGCATCGGCGTCGGCGCCCAGGAAGCGCTGCTGACCGAACTGAGCGAACAGGACGCCGCCTTTGCCCGCACCGCGCGCGAGCAGGGGCGCGTGTTCCTGAACCGGCTGCGCGAGCGCGCAAGCGCCGAGGGTGCGGGCTGCATCGACACCCGGCAGCGTTATGGCGAACTGGAAGAAACGCTGATCGACCAGCAGCGGGACGTGCGCCTGCTGGTGATCGGCCGGCGCGGTGAATCTGCCTCATCCCAGGCCACTGCCACGCAGCGCGACCTCGGTCGCAATGTCGAGCGTGTGGTGCGTGCACTGACCCGCCCCATCCTCACCGTCACCGATGCCTTCCGCGCGCCGCAGAAGGTGCTCGTGGCCTACGACGGCGGCGGCGTCACCCGCCGCGGCATCGACATGCTGGCGACCAGTCCGCTGTTGCGCGGGCTGGACGTGCATGTGCTGATGTCCGGTCCGGAACGTCCGGGCGCACCGAAGGACATCGAGCAGGCCTGCGCCACGCTGAGCGCCGGCGGGCTGACCGCGAGTGGCCGCATCATCCCCGGCGACCCGGAACAGGTGATTGCGCAGTACGCGGCCAACGAGGGTATGGACCTGCTGGTGATGGGCGCCTGGAGCCACTCGCCGCTGCGCAGTCTGCTGTTCGGCAGCAAGACGTCCGACCTGCTGCGCTCGGCGCGCCTTCCGGTGCTGCTGTTGCGCTGATCAAGCCGGAGTGGGCACCGGCGCCGCGGGCGGCGAGCAGTGGAGTTTTTTTGGGAGCGGCGATCCACTGCCGGCCCTGCGGGCGGCGAGCAGTGCTCGCCGAAACCCCCGCTCCGCCCTCGCCGCGATCTGCACTTTGCACAACGACCATCGCGGCACTGATCGCGGCGGGGACGCCGCTCCCACAGCCCATCCCACAGCCCATCCCACAGCCGATAGCCCCGACACTGCGCCGACTCCGCGGTGGCGTCCGGGGCGCGGCGCGTGCCCCGGTTTGTGCTCAGCGGATGCCGTCGGTCGACAGCGCTTCGCGGCAGTGCTGCGGCAACACCATGTTGCGCGACGGGTCGTCGATGGCGGTGGCGCGGATGAACGGGGCTTGCGACAGCACGCCGCCGAAGATCGTGGCGAAGGCGACGTCGGCGGCGTCGCGCCCGGTGCCCAGGCGTACCAGGCCCATCGGGATGGCGGTGCCGGACGGATCGAAGATGTACCAGCGGTCGCCCAGATACACCTCGACGTAGGCGTGGAAGTCCGGCGGGCCGAGTACCGGGTCGGCGCCGTAGTCAGTGCCGGTCACGAAGCGCGCCGGAATGTTGATGGCGCGGCACAGCGCGATCATCAGGTGAGCGAAATCGCGGCAGATGCCGACGCGCTCGATCACGGTGTCGACGGCGGAGGTGCTCGAATTCGAGCTGTTCGACGTGAAGGCGACGTGGCTCAGCACCCAGTCGCGGATCGCCTGCACCCGGCTGTGACCTTGCCACATGGTGCCGAACTCGCGCGTGGCAAGCCGGATCAAGCGGTCGGACTGGCAGTAGCGGCTCGGGTAGATGTAGCCCATGACTTCGGGCGGCAGGCGGTGCACCGGCACTTCGGCCAGTTGCGCCGGCTCGGCCCAGTGATGCACCAGATCGACCGTCGCCTGGTACGAAACGGTGAGCGGTCCGGGCTCGGCGCGCAGCCGCATGTAGCGGTTGCCGGTCAGCGGATCGACGTGGATGTGCGGCTCGATCGGCTGACTCAGCGTCAGGACTTCGCCCGACACGGTCTGGCTGGCGGTTTGCGCGACATGGATGTTGAAGACGAAGTCGGCGCCCTGGAAGTCGATCTGGTAGTTCAGTTCAATCTGCAATTCGATGCGGATCATGGTGCGGGCTCCGCGGGGTAGGGTCGCGTGCGCGACCCGGGAGGTTGTCGGAAAGGGTTGCCGGAAAGGGTGGAACGCGGCGATTTGCCGGCAGCGGATATGTCACAGCACCGCCAGGAGCGAAGCATGACGCGTGCCACTGCAGGATTCAGTGCGCTGGCGAACAGTGCCCTTGATGACACGGGCACTTCCGCCCCGGCCGGCTATGCGTGCCGGCGTACATACACCGGCCCGTTCCCGGCCCACACTCCTCGTTTGCCCAACGAGGAAAGACAACAACATGAACACCAGGAACATGAAGACCGATGCGCAACTGCTGGCCGATGTGCAGGCCGAACTGAAATGGGACCCGTCGATCAAGGCTGATGACGTGAGCGTGAAGGTCAAGGACGGCGTCGTGACGCTGGGCGGCCACACGGCGACCTTTGCCGACAAGTGGCACGCCGGGTGCGCCGCTCAGCGCGTGTCTGGCGTGGCGTCGCTGGTGTCCGCCATCAAGGTCGAACTGGCAAAGGGTGAAGGCCGCGATGACACCGAAGTCGCACGCAACGCCGAGATTGCGCTGTACTGGATGGCCGGTCTGCCGAAGGGTTCGGTCAAGGTCAAGGTCGACAACGGGATGATGACGCTGCACGGCGATGTCGTCTGGGCATACCAGATCGACGCCGCCAACGCAGCCGTGAGCCGCCTGCAGGGCGTGACCGACGTCAGCAACAAACTGGTGCTGACGCCGCGTTCGTGCAACGCCACGGTGCAGTCGGACATCGCCGCCGCACTGAAGCGTTGCGCAACGGCCGGTGCCAAGCCGATCGACGTCGCCGTAACGGGTTCGCAGGCCACGCTGACCGGTCAGGTGTCGAGCGCCCCGGAACGCGATCTGGCGCGGCGCGCCGCGTGGAGCGCAGTCGGCGTGAACAAGGTGGTCGACCACATCACCATCGCCGCCTGAGCCGCATGAAGCCGCTGCGCCCGGCGGCTTCATGAGGCAGCGCCCCATGGCTGTCCGGTCCGGTCTCTCGTTGAAGGCGCAGCCCCCGCACGATGTCGGGGCCTGCGCTTTCGTCATGTCCGCTGATCCACCGCATCGCGGGTCACCTTGAAAACATCCTTGCTGGTCATCAACGCCGGTTCATCGAGCATCCGCTTCGCGCAGTTCGACCTGGCTTGCGGCGCGCAGCCTGTTCGCGGCATGCAGGGCCACATCGAAGGTCTGGGTCGCACGCCGCAACTGGTCGTCAATGACCGACAGGGCGGCTGCGTGACGCAGCGTGCGCTCCAGCCGACCGGCAATCCGGTGGCCGACCACGCCAGCGCGCTGGCGGCACTGTTCGACTGCATCGCCGGACCCGAATGGCCGGACGGACCGCATGCGGTTGCGCATCGCATCGTGCATGGCGGACCGGCCTTCGCGCGTCCCATGCGCGTCACGCCCGATGTGCTGGCGCAGTTGCAGCAATTCGTGCCGCTGGCACCGCTGCACCAGCCGCACGGCCTGGCCGCGCTGCGCGTTGCAGCGGCACGCTGGCCCGACGTGCCGCAGATCGCCTGCTTCGACACCGCCTTCCACGCCACCCGGTCGCCTGTCGAGCAGGCCTATGCACTGCCGCAGCCGCTGCGGGATGCCGGCGTCCGGCGCTACGGGTTTCACGGCCTCTCGTACGACCACATCGCCGGCGTACTGCCGCTGCATCTGGGGGCACTGGCCAGCGGGCGCGTCGTGGTGGCGCACCTGGGCAACGGTGCCAGCCTGTGTGCGATGCGCGGCCGCAGGAGCGTGGCGACCACCATGGGCATGACGCCGCTCGACGGCCTGGTGATGGGCACGCGCTGCGGACGCATCGATCCGGGCGCCGTGCTGCATCTGATACGCGGGCTGGGCATGACGCCGGATGAGGTCCAGATCCTGCTGTACGAGCACTCGGGACTGCTGGGCACCTCCGGCATTTCAGGCGACATGAGGGTGCTCGAAGCCAGCTCCGAGCCGGCGGCCCGTTTCGCCATCGATCTGTATGTCCATGCGATCACGCGCGAGCTGGGCAGCATGGTCGCGCTGCTCGGCGGCCTCGATGCACTGGTGTTCACCGCCGGCGTCGGCGAGCACAGTGCGCAGATCCGCGAACGCGTGTGCCGCGACGCGGCCTGGCTCGGCATCGAGCTGTCGGCCGGCGCCAACGACGCGGGCGAGACGCGCATCAGCACGCCGCGCAGTCGCGCATCGGCCTGGGTCATTCCAACCAACGAGGCGCGGCTGATCGCCCAGCAGGCCGCCGCACTGCTGGAGATCTGAATCCCGCGCAGCGCGTCGATGCGGGTGCGTCAGCGCACAGACCGTCCGGCGCCACCCGCGCACGCTGCACCGGACGAGTGCTGCCGGGGACATCTGACCCGGCAGGCGGAAGTGATCCAAGGGGAGCCTGCATGACGGCACTACAGCACGTGCGCGACGCCGGCCAGAGTCTCTGGCTGGACAGCATCAGCCGCAGCCTGATCGATGACGGTCGGCTGGCGCGCTATATCGACCAGTACGCCATCACCGGACTGACGTCGAATCCGGCCATCTTCGACGCCGCACTGGGTGAGGGCGGCGCCTACGACGAAGACATCCGCGCCGGTACGCGCGACGGTCTGTCCGGCGAAGCATTGTTCGCCGGTCTGGCGCTGGCCGACCTCAGGCGTGCGGCGGCGCTGCTGCGCCCCTGCTTCGACGCCAGCGGTCATGCCGACGGCTGGGTATCGATGGAGGTGTCTCCGCTGCTCGCGGCCGACAGTGCGGCCACCGTCGCCGCGGCGCGGCAGATCCATGCCGATGCCGCGTGCGCCAACCTGCTGGTGAAGATTCCGGGTACGCCGGAAGGCTTGCAGGCGATCGAGCACACCGTATTCGCCGGCATTCCGGTCAACGTGACGCTGCTGTTTTCGCGTGAGCAGTATCTGGCCGCCAATGACGCCTGCCTGCGCGGCATCGAGCGGCGCATTGCGGCCGGGCTCGATCCGAAGGTCGCCACCGTGGCATCGCTGTTCGTCAGCCGCTGGGATGTGGCGGCCAACAGCGTGATTTCGGTGTCGCTGCAGAACCGGCTCGGCATTGCGGTTGCCCGCCAGGTGTGGCGCAGCAGCGTCGCCACGCAGGGGTCGCCGCGCTGGCAGGCGGCGCTGGCGGGCGGTGCCCTGCCGCAGCGCCTGCTATGGGCGAGCACCGGCAGCAAGGATCCGGCCGTGTCCGACACCCTGTATGTCGACGCGCTGATCGCCCGCGGCAGCATCAACACCTTGCCCGAAGCCACCTTGCTGGCGTTCGCCGATCACGGCCGGCCGCAGCCCGTCATGCCGGATGACGGCGGCGACTGCGACGCGGTGATCGCGCGCATCGATGCCGCAGGTGTGAAGGTCGCATTGCTGGCAGACCGACTGCAGCGCGATGGCGTGGGGGCGTTCGCCAAGGCGTGGCGGCAATTGCTCAAGCGCATCGAAAGCCGCAGCCATCTCACGCCCCGGGTGGCCGTATCGTGACCGCCGCGCTGTTGCACCGCGCACCGCGCGAGGAAATGCTGGTCCGCATGAATGCCTGGTGGCGTGCCGCCAACTACCTGTCGGTCGGGCAGATCTATCTGCGTGCCAACCCGCTGCTCGAGCTGCCGCTGACGCGCGACCACATCAAGCCGCGACTTCTCGGCCACTGGGGCACCACGCCCGGGCTGAATTTTCTTTACGTGCATCTGAACCGGCTGATCAAGGAGCACGACCTCGACCTGATCAACATCATCGGTCCGGGGCACGGCGGGCCGGCGCTGGTCGCGTCGACCTATATGGAAGGCTCGTACAGCGAAACCTGGCCGGCGATCACGCAGGACCGCGCCGGCATGCAGGCGCTGTTCCGCCAGTTTTCGTGGCCGGGCGGCATTCCCAGTCATGTCGCGCCGGAAACGCCCGGTTCGATCCATGAGGGCGGCGAGCTGGGTTATTCGCTGGCGCACGCCTATGGCGCGGCATTCGACAATCCCGGGCTGATCGTCGCCTGCGTCATCGGCGATGGCGAGGCGGAAACCGGCGCGCTGGCCGCGAGCTGGCACTCCAACAAATTCCTGAATCCGGCGCGCGATGGCGCCGTGCTGCCCATCCTGCACCTGAATGGCTACAAGATCGCCAATCCGGCGGTGCTGGCACGCATCGGTCGTGATGAACTGGCCGAACTGCTGCGCGGCTACGGTTACACGCCGCACTTTGTGTCTGGCGACGACCCGATGACGATGCACCGCCAGATGGCGGAAACGCTGGACGCCATGCTGGCGGACATTCGCGCCATCCAGAGCGCCGCGCGCGCCGTCGATGCCCCGGTGCCGCCGCCGCGACCGCGCTGGCCGGTGCTGGTCTTCGAGTCGCCCAAGGGCTGGACCGGTCCGGCCGAGGTTGACGGCCTGCCGGTCGAAGGGACCTGGCGCGCGCATCAGGTGCCGATCGCCGATTTCAGCAAGCCGGAACACGTTCGCCAACTCGAAGACTGGCTGCGCAGCTACCGGCCGGAAGAACTGTTCGATCACACCGGCACGTTGTTCCGTGAGATTGCCAGCCTTGCGCCGTCCGGCGCGCGTCGCATGGGCGCCAACCCGCATGCCAACGGCGGCCTGCTGCGGCTGCCTCTGCGCATGCCGCCCTGGCGCGACTTCGCCGTCGTACTGCAAGCGCCCGGCGCGGTCCAGGCCAGCGCCACCCGCGTACTGGGCAGCTTTCTCGCCGAAGTGATGACCATGAATCTGTCGGCGCGCAACTTCCGCGTGTTCGGGCCGGACGAAACCGCGTCGAACCGCCTGGGCGCGGTGATCGGCGTGACAGGCAAGACCTGGATGGCAGAGCGCGAAGCGGTCGATGTCGACCTGTCGGCCGATGGCCGGGTGATGGACGTGCTGAGCGAACACCTGTGCGAAGGCTGGCTGGAAGGCTATCTGCTGACCGGCCGCCACGGCCTGTTCTCGTGCTACGAAGCGTTCATCCACATCATCGATTCGATGTTCAACCAGCACGCCAAGTGGTTGAAGGTGTGCAACGAAATTCCGTGGCGAGCGCCGATCGCCTCCCTCAACTATCTGCTGACGTCGCACGTGTGGCGGCAGGACCACAACGGCTTTTCGCATCAGGACCCGGGCTTCATCGATCACGTCGCGAACAAAAACCCGGACGTCGTGCGCATCTACCTCGCACCCGATGCCAACTGCCTGCTGTCGATCGCCGATCACTGCCTGCGCAGCTGCAATCAGGTCAATCTGATGATTGCCGGCAAGCAGCCGGAATGGCAGTGGCTCGACGCCGAAGCCGCTGCGCTGCACTGCGCTGTCGGCGCCGGCATCTGGCACTGGGCAGGCACCGAGCACGGCGACGCGTCGCTGGAACCCGATGTGGTGATGGCCTGCGCGGGCGACGTGCCGACGCTGGAAACGCTCGCCGCCGTGATGCTGCTGCGCGAATACGTGCCCGGCATCCGCATCCGCGTCGTCAACGTGGTCGATCTGATGGCGCTGCAGCCGGCGTCCGAACATCCGCACGGCCTCAGCGACACGGCGTTCGACACACTCTTCACCTGCGATGCGCCCATCGTGTTCGCCTTCCACGGCTATCCGTGGCTGATCCACCGTCTGACCTACCGGCGAACCAACCACAGCAAGCTGCACGTGCGCGGTTACAAGGAAGAGGGCACGACGACGACACCGTTCGACATGGTGGTGCTGAACCACATGGACCGCTACCAGCTCGCGCTCGACGCGATCTGCCGCATTCCGCGGCTGGCCGATCAGGTGGACGAGGCCAGGGCAAGGCATCGCGCCAGCGTTGCCGCCCACAAGGCGTGGATAACCGAGCACGGCGAAGACCTGCCGGACATCCGCAACTGGCGCTGGCTGGCCGCGCCGCCCGATGTTCCGCTCAGGTTGCCTTGAGGGCCGGCAGCAGCCGGTCGTACTCGGCTTTCACGACCGCATAGCATTCGCAGGTACGTTTTTCCAGCCCGGCGCGGTCGAGCACCGTGATGTGGCCGCGCCGGTAGCTGATCAGGCCGCTTTCCTGCAGCCGGCCGGCGGCTTCGGTCACGCCTTCGCGGCGCACGCCGAGCATGTTGGCGATCAGCTCCTGAGTCATCACCAGCTCGTTGGTCGGCAGCCGGTCGAGGCTCAGCAGCAGCCAGCGGCACAGTTGCTGGTCGAGCGAGTGGTGGCGGTTGCACACAGCGGTCTGCGCCATCTGCGTGATCAGTGCCTGCGTGTAGCGCAGCAGCAGGTGCAGCACCGGTCCGGCGCGGTTGAACTCCACCATCATCAGGTTGGACTTCAGGCGATAACCCTCGCCGGCGCTCTGCACCACGGCACGGCTGGTTGTCGATTCGCCGCCCATGAACAGCGACACGCCGACCAGGCCTTCCTTGCCGACGACGGCGATTTCGGCCGATGCGCCATCTTCCATCACGTAGAGCAGCGACACGATGGCCGTGACCGGAAAGTACACATGGCTGAGTCGGGTACCCGACTCATACAGCACCTTGCCCAGCGGCATGTCCACCGGCTCCAGGTTCGGAAGCCAGCGGTCCCATTCGGCATCGGGCAGCGCGGCGAGCAATTCGTTGGTGCGGGCAAAAACGGCGGGAGGTTTCATTTGCATCTTCAGCGGTCTCGTGTCTGGGCCCCGATCGGGTCTCGATCAAGGGCGGTCAAGGTGGGGCAGCAAGCCTGTTCGAACCGCATCACGCGGATGACGCGAAAGGCGCTGCAGCCTTCAACAACATGTGGTCGGGGCGCCGAAGTGCACTGAAAGTATAGGCCACATCTCCTGTCCGGCGCCTGCCGGGGGTGCGACACCGTACAGACCCTGCGGGGCCACCTGACCATCATGCGATGCATTGCTTCTGACCCTGTTGCCACGGCGCACATGCCGGGGCGACCGACCTGACGGAGGTTATCCCGATGCAGCCGAGTCAACTTGTCGCCTTGCATGCCGCCCAGTCGCACGAAGCGGAGGTGCCGACATTCGACCCCGAGCTGCTTCGCAAGCACCGCATCAGGGTTCGCCGGCTGATCCGCCGCATCAAGGCGGGCTACGGCGACCCGCAAGACGAGCCCTGCACCGGGCTCGACCACGCAGCACAGCAACATCAAACAGAGGAGATGACCATGAGCTACCAGGACAGGGACAAGCACGGCATGTACAAGGGCGAAGGCGCCGCACCGGGACCGCTGATGCGCCACGGCCCGGGACCGGGCCTCATGGGCGCTGACACCCTGATGGGTAATGACGTGTTCAACAAGGACGGCGAGGACCTCGGCGACATCCAGGAAATCATGCTCGACATGCGCAACGGCAAGGTCAGCTATGCCGTGATGTCGTTCGGCGGGTTTCTCGGCATCGGCGACAAGCTGTTTGCCGTGCCGTGGAATGCGCTGACGCTCGACACCGAAAACAAGCGTTTCACGCTCGACGTCGCCAAGGAACGTCTCGAAGGCGCGCCCGGCTTCAATCAGGACTGCTGGCCCGACATGGCCGACCAGTCGTGGGCGCAGCAGATCCACGACTACTACGGCACCCGTCCGTATTCGGACGACTCGAAGCTCTGAACGCGGCAGCCTTGCGGCTGCACAGGGGGGGGGGGGGGGGGCGGGCGGGGCCCCGCCCCCCGGGCACCGCGGGCCC
>NZ_JANINH010000008.1:18328-152345 GCF_024580155.1 Methyloversatilis sp. XJ19-13
GGGGGCCGGGACAGGCGCTGCCTGTCCCGGCCCCGTCTTCATCGAGGCACAGGGCGTCGGGGGCATCCGCCCTTACACCGCCACCCCCTGCAGCAGGTCGGCCAGTTCGTCGGCGTGCTGCTCTTCCACAGCCAGTATCGATTCGAGCATGCGACGTGTGGTCGGGTCCTGCTCGCCCAGATGGAGGATGAATTCGCGATAGCTGTCGATGGCGATGCGCTCGGCGACCAGATTTTCGCGAATCATTTCGGCCAGCGTGCCGCCTTCGACATATTCGGCGTGACTGCGCGCGGTCAGTGTATCGGGCGAGAAATCGGGCGAGCCGCCCAATTGCACGATGCGTGCAGCCAGTTCGTCCGCATGGCCCTGTTCTTCCTTCGAATGCGTCAGGAACTCGCCGGCGACCGACTGCGAGTGAATGCCGCTCGCCATGAAGTGATGGCGGCGGTAGCGCAGCACACACACCAGTTCGGTGGCCAGCGCTTCGTTCAACAGCTTGAGCACCTGCGTGCGATCGGCGTCATAGCCGGCGGTGACGGCGCCATCCTCGACATGCTTGCGGGCGCGCTCGCGCAGGACGGCAACATCTGACAGCTTTGATTCGGTGTTCATGGCGTTCCTCGGCGAAAGTCTGGGACAGCGGGTGGGCAGTACAAAGCGGGTGGTTGGAGGTCGTTGTCCGAGCGGGCTCACCCGGGCGGGTGGCGGCCGGACACCGCCCCACTCTGGCGTGACGAAACCGCCCGGTCCGTGCGGTGGACCACTTAGCGCGCCTGTCGCCGTCCACGTTCGCCACCGCACAGACGGTCCCGGCCGCCGAGAGCTCAATAGGCCTTGTGGCGGGATGCCCCGGAAAAGTGAGCCTCGCACCCCGTTTCTTCCATGGCTTCGCGCTGCAACCCCGTCAGAGGCCGGGGGGCACCGTCATCGAGGAGGAGTTGTCATGCTGCATTACGCCATCGTGTTCTTCGTCATCGCCCTGATCGCCGCGCTGTTCGGCTTCGGCGGCATCGCCGCCAGTGCCGCCGGCATCGCGAAAATACTGTTCTTCGTCTTCATCGTGCTTGCCGTTGCAAGTTTCGTGTTCGGTCTTGTCCGTCGTGGATGAGGCGTTTGCGGGCCGCTGGCCACCCCTGATCAGAGAAAGCAGGCACACCATGAATGATCGCAACAAGAATGACCGTCAAGACGGTTTCGGCGCTGCGCCCGACAACTTTGCGGAGGCCATGGCGCACACCGCCGGGGAGGTGATTCGCTCGTCGAACCAGATCGCCCATCAGACGCTGGACCAACTGGCCGACTGCGTGGACAGCGCCCGCCTGCAGGTTGCGCCGGTGTTCGACCGGCTGGCGCACCGCGCCGACGAGATGAAGTACCGCGGTGTGGCGGCGGTACGCGACGGTTCGCAGCGACTGCGTTACCAGGCAGTGCGCGCCACCGACTCGACGCTGGGTTACGTCCGCCAAAAGCCGGTCAGGTCCCTGCTGTTTGCCGCCGCGCTGGGCGCCGCGGCAACGCTGCTGCTGTCAATCGTCGGACGCGCCGGAAGGCCGCGCGACTGAAACGTCGATCGCCGCGTCCGGCAACAGTGACCGCGCAGCCGTCAGCGCTGCGCCCGGTCGAATCTTCACATCGCTTCACGTCCCGGGAGATCGCATGCCTGCCAATACATTCTCTTCCGCCAGCCCGGACCCGACCTGCCTGAACGATCATCTCAGCCAGTGCGTCGTGGCACTCGGGCCGATGCATCGCATGCGTTGTGCAGCCGAGGCCGTCGATGCCTTCCTGGCGCCGCGTTTCGTCAGTCTGCTGCTGGTGATGTCGGCCCTGCTGCTCGCCGGCCTGTCGCTGTAAGAACGGCCCAGGGCTCCAATGACGATGTCTACATGACCCGGGCGCGACTGCGCCGGCAGATACCCGACGCAGGCGCCGAGGCGCTCGCACTGATCGATCCGTCACGCGGCGTGATCGAGTCACCGATCCGCGGCGAGCTGTTCAGCGCCGAACGTTTCCGGCAACACGGCCGCAGTCTGGGCGAGGCGCAGACCGCGCGGCTCAAGGCACCGCGCTCGACCGCCTTCTTCCCGCGCCTGCACGACAACATGAAGGTGCTGCGCGAGGCGCAGCACTACATCGGGCTGCAGGAACGCATCGGCCATCACGTCAGTCCGGCCGGTGAATGGCTGCTGGACAACTTCCATCTGGTGGCCGCCCAGATCAAGGCCGTGCATGACGGTTTGCCGCGGCGGTACTTCCGCGACCTGCCGGTGCTGGTCGGCGATCATCTGGCCGGCCTGCCGCGTGTCTACGGCGTCGCCTGGGCCTTCGTCGCGCACACCGACAGCGCCTTCAACGATGATCTGCTGATCGAATTCCTGAATGCCTACCAGCAGACCAGCGAACTGAACCTCGGCGAACTGTGGGCCCTGCCGACCACGCTGCGCGTCGTGCTGATCGAAAACCTGCGCCGCCTGTCCGAGCGCGTGGCGGCCGACAAGGCGGCACGCGAACTCGCCAATCTGTGGTGCGACGGGCTGGAACGCGAGGCGAGCGGCCACGCACGCATGATCGACGCCGACGCGATGTTCGGCCTGATGCAGGCGCGTCGTGTCGGTACCGTATTTGCACTGCAGGTGATGCAGCGGCTGCATTCCGATTCCGGATCGCGCTCGGCAGCCGGCCTGCGCGGTCGCGAGTCGGTGCGTGAAGCGCTGGCGCGCGCACTGCCGGACCCGGCCAGCGCGCAGGCCAGGCAGCAGGCCGACGAAGCGGCCGACAATCTGAGCGTCAGCAACGCCATCGGTTCGCTGCGCATGCTGGGCGACGCCGACTGGCGCGCGCTGATCGCGCAGACCAGCATGCTGATGCAGCTGATGCTGGCTTCAGCGACCTTCCGCGCCGAACGCGACGACACGCAGGACGCCACGCTGCATGCCATCGAGCGGCTGGCGCGCACGAGCGGCCACAGCGAACTGGCGGTGGCGGAGCGGCTGCTTGAGCATATGCGTGTTCCGGTCAGTGATCCGGAGCTCGACCCGTCGTCGCCGATCGAGTCGCCAAGCTTCTGGCTGCGCGGCGGGGGAAGCGCAGCGATGCGCCGGACGCTGGGCCTGCGTCCGGCCGTTCTGTCCGGCTTCGGCGAACTGCGCAACCGATACGCTGTTCCGGTCTATCTCGCCTTGCTGGGCTTTGGCACCGTGCTGTTTGCGCTGGGGTTCATGCAGCATGCCGTGGCACCGTCCGTCACCGCTCCGATATGGGCAATGCTGGCCGTGCTGGCGCTGCTGCCGGCGAGCGAAGCGGTGATCGCCGTGCTCAACCGGCTCATCAGCGAATGGGTACCGCCACGCCGCCTGCCGCGGCTGGCGCTGCTCGCCGGCATTCCACCCACGCTGCGCGTGCTGGTCGTGGTCCCGGCCATGCTGTCGTCGGCCACCGCCATCCGCGCGCTGGCGCGCCAGCTTGAACGCCATCATCTGGCGAACTGCGAGCCGTACGCGCAGTTTGCGCTGCTCACCGACTTCAACGATTCGAAGGTCGCGCATGACGGGCCGGACGCCGCACTGCTGGCCACCGCCGTCACCGAAATCGACCGGCTCGAAGCGCTGTATCCGCCCGACGCGATCGGTGAGGGCCCGCGCCATCGCCGCTTCCTGCTGCTGCATCGCGACCGGCTCTGGTCGGACAGCGAACAGTGCTGGATGGGCTGGGAACGCAAGCGCGGCAAGCTCGAACAACTGATCGACCTGCTGGCAGGCGGGCTGTCGGGGTTCGTCGATCTGGGGCCGCGTTCGAAACCGGCGCCCGATACCCCCTTTGTCGTCACGCTGGACAGCGACACGCTGCTGCCGCCAGGGGCCTTGCGCGAGCTGGTCGGTGTGGCGGCGCATCCGCTGAATCGTCCGCGGGTCGATGTCGCGCGCGGCCGCGTGGTGTCCGGTTATGCGGTGCTGCAGCCGCGCATCGTCACGCCGCTGCCGTCGCCGCTGCACGCCACACCCTTCCACAGCCTGTTCGCCGGCCGCTGCGGTGTCGACCCGTACAGCGCTGAAACCTCCGAGCTGTATCAGGATCTGTTCGACGAAGGCACGTTCACCGGCAAGGGCTTGTTTCACGTCAAGGCGATGCAGGCCGTGCTGTCAGGGCGGCTGCCCGAAGGCCAGGTGCTCAGTCACGACCTCCTCGAAGGGTCGATTGCGCGCTGCGGCGGTGTCAGCGACATCACGCTGATCGAGGACGCGCCGATGCACGCCGACGTCGCCGCCTCGCGCGTGCACCGGTGGACGCGCGGCGACTGGCAGCTGTGGCCGCTGCTGTGGCGCGCCCGCCGCTTCGATCTGAATGCCATCAACCGCTGGAAAATGATCGACAACCTGCGCCGTTCGCTGGTGGCACCGTTTTCGGTCGTGCTGCTGCTGGTCGCGTTCGGCAGCGATGTGTTGTCGCCATGGGGCGTGCTCGCACTGATGGGCGCTGCCTTCGGCGGCGGCCCGCTGCTCGGCGCACTGGCCGGCATGGCACCGGCGCGTGACGACCTCGCGCTGCGTCACTTCTATCAGCAGGGGCTGGTCGATATCGGTCGCGCGCTTGGCGGCATGCTGTGGAATCTGGCGCTGCTGCTGCGCAACGCGCTGCATCTGGGCGACGCCATCGTGCGCGCGCTGTGGCGCACGGCAATCAGCCGCAGACGCCTGCTGCAATGGACCACTGCAGCCGATGCGCAGTCGGCGGCACGGCACAGCCTGGCCGGTCTGTGGCGCGTGCATTGGCCGGTCAGTGCACTGGCGGCGGGTGTTCTTGCGCTGCTCTGGTGGCGCGGGACGGCGTCACCCTGGCTTGCCCTTTCGGTGTGCGCACTGTGGGCGGCCACACCGCTGTGGGTCGCGCTGGCCAGCCGCGCATCGGCGCACCGGCATCGCTACAGGCTGGCCGCCGGCGATCGCGCCTACCTGCTCGATGTGGCGCGCCACACCTGGCGGCTGTTCGAGCGCCATGTCGGACCGGCCAGCAATTGGCTGCCGCCTGACAATGTGCAGACCGTGCCGTACATGATGGTCGCGCAGCGCACCTCGCCGACGAATATCGGCCTCTATCTGCTGTCGACCGCCTGCGCGCGGCGTTTCGGCTGGATCAGCACGCTCGAACTGCTGACCCGCTGCGAACGGACGCTGGCCACGCTGGCCGTGCTGCCGCGACATCGCGGCCACTTCCTTAACTGGTACGACACGCAGACGCTCGCGCCGCTGGCGCCGGCCTATGTGTCGGTGGTCGACAGCGGCAATCTGTGCGGTCACCTGATCGCGCTGGCCGGTGCCTGCGACGCGCTGGCGGCGCGACCGGCAGACGGCGCCGACCACGCATGCAACGCACCGCTGCGCCTGATCGCACTGGCGGCACAGTGCCGTCGGCTGGCGCTCGAAGCGGAATTCGCCTTCATGTACGACGAGCGCCGGCGCCTGTTCCACATCGGCTATCTGGTCGAGGAGCAGACGCTCGACAAAAGCTACTACGACCTGCTCGCCTCCGAGGCGCGGCTGGCCAGCCTGTGGGCGATCGCCAAGGGCGACGTGCCGGTCAAGCACTGGGCCGCGCTCGGGCGGCCGTTCTTCGCGACCGGCAGCGAAGCGGGGCTGCGCTCCTGGTCGGGTTCGATGTTCGAATACCTGATGCCGTCGCTGGTGCTCGAAGAGTTGCCGGGCAGCGCACTGGCCAGCGCCGCGCAGGCCGCCGTGCGCGAGCACCGGGCCTTCGGGCGCACCCACGGCGTGCCGTGGGGCCTGTCGGAATCGGCCTATGCCGCGAGCGACCACACGCTGGCCTACCAGTATTCGCCACAGGGCGTGCCGCGACTGGCGCTGCGCCGCACGCCAGCCGACGAAATCGTCGTCGCGCCCTATGCCCCGGCGCTGGCGGCCATGGTCGAACCGGCCGCCGCGCTGGAAAACCTGCGCCGGATGGAAGGCATGAACGCCCGCCGCGACCTGGGGTTCGCCGAGGCGCTGGACTTCGTGGCCGACCGCCAGACCGACGGCAGCGCGTTCACGGTGGTCAGTACCTTCATGGCTCACCATCAGGGCATGACCATCGTTGCCCTGGCCAACCTGCTGCTCGATGGTGCGCCACGGCGCTGGTGCATGGCCGAGCCGCGCATCGACGCCGTCGCGTCGCTGCTGCAGGAGCGCGTGCCGCGCGAGGTTTCGCGACTGCTCGCGCCGCCGCCGGCGCCGACCCGCAACGACCGGCGCGATGCCTTGCCCGGCGTCACCCGTCTGGTCAGTCCGGGGGCGTCGGCGCTGCAGCCGACGCACCTGCTGTCGAATGGTCGCTATTCGGTCGCGCTGCGCGCCAACGGTGCCGGCTGGAGCCGCTTCGGCACGGCCGACGTGTCGCGCTGGCGCGACGACGCGCTGCGCGATGTCTATGGCACCTTCTTCTATCTCCGGCGCACGCCGGACGCCGCACCGGTGTCGATCACCCAGCATCCTGCGGCCGACCCGCGGGCCGACTACAGTGCCACCTTCCACAGTGACCGCGTCTGTCTCGACGCGCAGTGGGCCGACCTGCGCACGCGCTGCACCGTATGGGTCAGCCCGGAAGACGACGTCGAGTTGCGCCTCATCGAGCTGTGGAACACCTCGTCGGAGCCGATCGAAGTCGAACTGATGTCGATGTTCGAAGTGTCGTTGTCCGACGCGCGCGCCGACGAAATGCATCCGGCCTTCGCCAAGCTGTTCGTCCAGGCGACCTGGGATGAAGCCAGCCGTGCCGCCTACTTTTCGCGCAAGCCGCGGCTGTCGACCGAAAGCGGGCTGCACGCCGTGCATTTCATCGCGCACGCCGACCTGCACCTGACGTCGGTCGCGGTGCAGACCGACCGCGCGCGCTGGCTCGGGCGCCATTGCGACGCCGCGCATCCGCGGGCGGATTACAGCAAGGCGGCGGAGCCGTCGATCGCCCCGCATGCACCGGAACAGGACTGCGTGACCGGGCTCGACCCGCTGGCTTCGCTGTCGATGCGCCTGAGCCTGCCGGCGCACGGCATGGCTTCGCTCACCATCGGCACCGCGGCCGCGGATGCGCGCGACACGCTGCAGGCGCTGGTCGAGCGCTACCGGCAGGACGCCATGGTCGAACGTTCATCGTTGATGTCCGGCACGTTTGCGAGCATCCGGCTGCGCGAAATGCGGGTCAATGCCGACGATCGCGCCGCCATCCAGTTGCTGACGACGACACTCGCACTGCTGATGTCGCGTCCGGTACCGCTTGAAGCGCCGGCCGGCGGCGCGCTGCACGACCGGCGCGCGCTGTGGCGGTTGGGCATGTCGGGCGACCGGCCGATCATCGTGGTGTGTGCCAGCGCCGAACAGGGCATCCGCATGCTGAGGTCGCTGTTCCAGGCGCTGCGCTGGTGGTCGTGGGGCGGACTGACCTGCGATCTGGTGGTGATGAACAGCGAGGCGCGCTCCTATCTGATGCCCTTGCAGGCCGAACTGGCCGCCCTGCGCGAGCGCTACGCGGCCGAGGTGGTCGCGACGGCGTCGGCACGTGCCTGCGGCCTGTATCTGGTGCACGCCGACGATCTGTCGCCGGCCGAGCGCGCAGCTTTGAATGCGCTGGCGCGCGCCAGCCTGCACGCCGACGGCCGGCCGCTGTCGCATCACGTGCAGGATCTGGTCGACTGGCATGACAACGCCCTCGATGCGCGTGCCGACCAGCCGGCGACGGCACTGCCCGTCGCGCGACACGGCGCCATCGGCCTGCCGCCGAAGGGTGCATTCGACGGTGCAAGCGGCGATTTCCGCTTCACGGTCACCGATGCGCACCGCACGCTGCGGCCGTGGATCAATGTGCTCGCCAATCCGGATTTCGGCAGCCAGGTGTCGGAAGCCGGCACCGGCTACTCCTGGGCCGGCAACAGCCGGCTGAATCAGATCACCGGTTGGTCCAACGATCCGGTCGGCGATGCGGGCGGCGAAGCCTTTCATCTGCAGGACCTGCGCAGCGGCGACATCTGGAGCATCGGCGCTGGCGCTGCTGCAGCCGATGTGCCCTACCGCATCGAACACGGGCAGGGCCTGACGACGCTGCGTCACCGGCGCGGCGACATCGAGGTGAAGGCGATCTGGTGCGTCGACCCGGAGCAGTCGATCAAACAGGTGCGAATCGTGCTGACCAATTGCGGTACCCGCGCCCAGTCATTGCGGGTGATCGGTCTGTTCGAGTGGGTGATCGGCGCGCTGCGCACCGATCGCCAGTCGGTCCGCACGATGTTCGCGCGGCTGGCGCCGGCCGATGCCTCGGCGCGGCCGATCGAGGCGCTGCTGGCCACCCAGTGCGATGGCCATGCCGGCTTCGGCAACAGTACCGCCTTTGTTGTGCTGCAGCGCGAGGGCGCCGACGGCAGACCGGGTGTCGCCACGCTGGCCGACTGGACCTGCGACCGGCGCGAAATGTTCGGCCCGGACGGCCGGCAAGTCATGCCGGACCGGCTCGGCGCGCAGGACGCCCTCGGCGTTGATCCGTGCGCCGCGCTGTCGGCGACGGTCAGTCTGGCGCCGGGTGAGGCGTCCACCCACGTGTTCCTGCTCGGTCACGCGGACTCTCCGCGTGCCGCCGGCACGCTGGCGCGCACCGCCGCGGAGCAGGGCGCCGTGCAGCGCGAGCAGGCCGTGCGCGCAAGATGGGCCGGGCTGCTCGATGCCGTCACGGTGAGCAGCCCCGACCCGCTGTTCGATGTGCTGGTGAATCGCTGGCTGCCCTACCAGACGGTGGCCTGCCGCCTGTGGGCGCGTGCCGGCTTCTACCAGTCGGGCGGCGCCTTCGGCTTTCGCGACCAGCTGCAGGATGCGATGGCGCTGTGCGTCGCCGCGCCTGCGCTGCTGCGTGCCCAGCTGCTGCTGTCGGCGTCGCGCCAGTTTCCCGAAGGCGATGTTCAGCACTGGTGGCATGCGCCGACCGGCGCCGGCGTGCGCACGCGATGTTCCGATGACCGCCTGTGGCTGCCGTTTGCCGCGGCCCGCTACATCGAGGTCACGGGCGACGTCGAGGTGTTCGACGAGCTGGTGCCGTTCCTCGAGGGCGACCCGATACCCGAAGGTGCGGAAGACGCCTACTACGTGCCGCGGGTCGGCACGCAGCCGGTGTCGCTGTACGAACACTGCGCACGGGCCATCGACTGCAGTCTCGCGGTCGGCACGCACGGGCTGCCGCTGATCGGCACCTGCGACTGGAATGACGGCATGAACCGGGTCGGTCATGAAGGACGCGGCGAGTCGGTCTGGCTGGGCTGGTTCCTGTGTCAGGTGGTGGCCCGCTTTTCCGTGCTTGCGCACGCCGAGGGCGAAACAGGCCGCGCCGAACGCTGGCAGCTGGCCGCTGCCGGCTGGCGCGATGCCCTGCACGGCGAGGCATGGGACGGCGAATGGTTCGTGCGTGCCTTCTTCGACGACGGCACGCCGCTCGGCTCGCGCCGCAACGAAGAATGCCGCATCGACCTCATTGCGCAGGCCTGGGGCGTGCTGTCCGGCGTGGCCACACCGGCGCAGCAGCAGGCGTCGATGGCATCGGTCGACCGCCTGCTGACCGACGAGACGAATGGCCTCGTGCGACTGCTCGATCCGCCGCTGCAGCACGCCCGGCCCGATGCCGGCTACATCCAGGCCTATCCGCCCGGCGTGCGCGAGAACGGCGGCCAGTACGCGCACGCTGCGGTCTGGGCACTGATGGCGCAGGCCGAACTGGGTGACGTCGACGCGGCCTGGCGCACCTTCACCGGACTCAGTCCGGCCCACCGCTCGGACAACGCGGTGCGGGGCGTCGCCTATGGGATTGAACCTTATGTGATGGCGGGCGACATCTATACCCAGCCCCCCTATGCCGGACGCGGCGGCTGGAGCTGGTACACCGGTTCGGCCGCCTGGATGCACCACGCGGCCATCGAATCGATATGCGGCCTGCGGGTGCGTCAGGGCCGCCTGTGTGTGGTGCCTCGTCTGCCCAGCCACTGGCCCGAGGTGACGCTGACCGTGCTGCGTGCCGGTCGCCGGCACGAAGTTACCGTGTGTGCGGCGGGTGCGCTGGTCGATATCGCCCGCGCGCGAGCGGCCGGCCTGCTGCCGCTGGCGGTCGGTGAGTGGCTGGATCTGGCGTCTGCCGGCGATCACAGCCGCCATCTGGTGATCGCTGCGGCGAATGTGACCTCGGCCGCCCGCTCGCCGGTACAGGCGGTCACGGCATGAAGCTGCCGCACGCGCTGGCCGTAGTGTGGCGGATCGCGCTGGCGACCCTGCGCCGCTACGACGACGCGCGCGGCGTGACGTACGGCGCGGCAGTGGCGTTCTACGCGGCGTTTGCGATTGCGCCGCTGATCGTCGTCGTGACCCGCGTCATGTTCTGGGTGCTCGGCGACGAAAGTGCGCAGGTGGCGCTGATCGATGCGCTGTCCGGTCTGATCGGTCCGCGCGAAGCCGGTACCGTGTCTGATCTGCTGCAGCGTGCGAGCGAACGTTCTAGTGGTGACGGCAACGGCACGCTGGGCCCCTGGCTGGCGCTGGGTGGCACGCTGATCGGTGCAACCGGCGTGTTCATCGAATTGCGCGCCGCACTGCAGGCCATGCTGGGCGAGAAGGCCGTGCCATTTTCCTGGCTCCGGCTGCTGCAGGTCAGGCTGCTCGCGCTGGGCATCGTGCTCGGCGGCGGCTTTCTGCTCGCGGTGGCGCTGGTCGCGCAGACCGCGGTGCTGCTGGCGATGCACAAGGTGACCAGCCACTGGCCGGTGCTGCTGCCGGTGGTGGTGCTGGTCGAAGCGGTGTTTTCATTCGGCGTGATCGCGCTGCTGTTCGCCACCCTGTTGCGCTGGCTGCCCGACCATCGCATGCCCTGGCTGCACGCCGCGGTCGGCGCCTGCTTCGCTGCCATGCTGTTCATGCTGGGGCGCTACGGCATCGGGCTGTACATCGCGACCACCGCCACCGAATCGGCGCTGGGTGCGGCCGGCTCCTTTGCTGCGCTGCTGATCTGGTTCTACGGATCGAGCCAGATCTTCCTGCTGGGTGCTGCGCTGGCGGTGGAAGTCATACCGGCTGCGCCTGCGCGTGCCGTGCAATCCGCCGCAGCCAGCACGCACTGAGCGCCTTCAACCCTGCAGCATGGCGACCGCAGGCTCGTCCTGCGGCAGGTTGATCGAGAACTGGCTGCCGAGCCCGGGTCCGCCACTGGTGGCCAGCAGTGTGCCGCCCTGTGCTTCGACCAGATCGCGCAGCATGTGCAGCGGCATGCCGCGGCGGCGCGGAGAAGGTACGGTCGACTCGGCGGGCGCAAAGATCGTGGGCAGCGCGTCGGCTGCAACGCCTGCGCCGTCGTCCGATACGGTGATCCGCACCCATCCATCGACCGTGTCGACCGAAAGGCGTATTTCGCTACCGTCGGCTGAATGGCTGGATGCGTTTTCGAGCAGCCGGGCGATGATGCCGATCAGGCGCACTGCATGGCCCCGCGCAGCCGGCAATCCGCCCGGCCAGGAGGTAACCAGACGCTGACGCCTGCATTCGAGCGCGCGGTGCGCCTGATCGGCCGCTTGACCCAGCACCGTCATCAGATCGATCGGCCGCCGTTCGAACATGACGTCGGCGCCACCGGGCTGGGCCGACTCGACCAGATCATCGACCAGCCTCGACATGCGGCGCACCTGGCGCTTGATGATGGCCGGCAGCCGTGCGCGCAACGCCTCGTCCTGCCGGGCGCGGCTGAACAGCCCGGCTGCCGTGCGGATCGGGCGCAGCGGCTTGCGCAGGTTCCGGGCCACCATCGACAGGAAGCGGATCTGCTGCCAGCGCAGCTGATTGGCCTGTTCGTCGAGTTCCTGCGCAGACATCAGCGCCAGCGTCAGGTTTTCGTTCGCCTCACGCAGGTTGCGCACATGCATTTCACGTTCGGCCAGAACGAATTCGCGATGCGATGCGGGCAGCGGCCGGACCGGACCGACGCGCGGTGTCAGGCCGACGGCGCGCGCGATGTCTTCGCGGTGAAAGTCGAAGCAGCCGCCGCCTTCGCGTTTGGCGCGATACATGGCAACGTCGGCGCGGTCGATCAATGTGCCGGCGTCGTCGCCATCTTCCGGAAACAGGGCGATGCCTATGCTGGCCGACAGGCGCAGCGCGATGTCTCCGACATGGCAGGGCTCGCCCAGCGATGCCAGCATCTTGGCGGCAATCTGGGCCGCATCCGATGCCTGGTTGACTTCAGCCAGCAGCACCAGGAATTCGTCGCCGCCGTAGCGGCTGACGGTGTCGGAGTCACGCACCACGCTTTCGAGTCGACGTGCGACCTGGCACAGCACGGCATCGCCGACCGGATGACCGAGCGTGTCGTTGATCGGCTTGAAGTAGTCGAGATCGACGAACAGCACCGCGATGTGCGTGCTGCGCCGCCGGGCCAGCGTGATGGCGCTGTCGAGCCGGTCATTCATCAGGGCGCGGTTGGGCGTACCGGTCAACGGATCGCGCTGGCCGTTGCGTGCCAGTTCGTCCAGCGTCAGCGTGGCGCTTTCCGCTATCGCTTCGGCCTGCAGTGCAGCGAGCACGAGGTTTTCATTCGCTTCGAGCAGGTCGGCGGCCTGTGTCGCACCGAAAGCATGCTTCAGGTCTTCGAGCTCGCACTGCAGCCGCGTCAGTTCGTCTTTCAGCGCCTGGGTCTGCGCTTCGAACTGCGCGACGGTCTTGCTTGCTGCGGCGGGCAGTTCGTCGTCCGGCGACCGAGTGTTCATGATGACCTGAACTCGCCGTGGCGAGTCAGGTTGCCGAACCCTGCAGACCCGCGCCGTTCGCATCTTCCGGGTCGCGCCGTGCCGGCTGCCCGCCGAGCAGCCCTTCGTGGCCCGTGATCCGTTCGCCGATGCGGATACCTTCATCGGCGATGGTGAACTGGCGCAGCTCGTTCGAGTGCGCGCTGCCGCGCACCTTCACCACGGCCATCACGCGCTTGAGCCGGCTGTCGACCTCGACATAGCGCTGCACGATGATGGCGTCGGTCATGAAGGCGGTGCCATAGGGGCTGAAGCGCAGGTCGTTGTAGCGGTCTTCCAGCTCCGAGGTCATCAGTACGGTGACACCGGTGCTCGCCAGCGCCGATACCAGGCGGGACAGCGATTCGCGGAAGTCGGCGCGGAAAGTCGGCGCCAGCGCCAGCTCAAAGCCGGACAGCGAATCGATGACGACCCGGCTCGCCTTGATGCGGTCGACTTCGGTGATCAGCAGACGGGCGATTTCGTCGACCGATACACCGGGTGCGCTACTGTCGACCACGCCGATGCGGTCGGCCCGGATCAGCGGAGCAAGCGCTGCGCCCTGGGCCAGCCGCGGCCGCTGTTCGAAGGCGGCGATGACCGACGTCTCGCCCTGGCGCGCACCTTCGGTCAGAAAGGCGGTGGCCAGGGTGCTCTTGCCTGAGCCTGACGGGCCGGCGACCAGCAGCGAAAAGCCGCGCGGCAGGCCACCACCCATCATGTCGTCCAGACCGGGCACGCCCATGCCTACGCGGGCAGCACCGGCCGCCGCGCGGTCGACGCGCAGTGCGCCGGACACCTGCGGCGGCGCGAACACCTGGATACCCGAACTTCTGATGCGGAAGGTGTGCAGACCGGGCAGCGAAGGCTGGCCGCGCATCTTCATGATTTCCATCTTGCGCACCATCGAGTTGCGTTCAACGCTCTGGCGCAGCCAGATCAGGCCGTCGGCGACGGTGAAGATCGGGTTTGGGTCGCAATCGCTGAAGTATTCGCCGATCAGGAAGGTGGTCGCCTGCCAGCTCGTCATCAGCACGCCGAGATTCTGGATGAAGTGCTGCAGCGTGATGAAGGACGTGCCTTCGTTCTGGCTCGCCAGAATGACCGACCGGAAGGAATCGACGAATACCAGCCCCGGTCCGCGCGCTTCCACCTCGGCCACGATGTGTTCGAGTACCTTGTCCAGATTGCCGCAGGCGACATCGTCGGCCAGATTCACGAAGCGGATCGAGCGGTTCAGCTTGTCCAGTTCGAAGAAATCGAACTGCTGCTGATAGCGCAGCATTTTCAGCGGCGGTTCGCCCAGCACGGTGAAATAGATCGCCGGCCGCTCAGGCGTGGCCAGTGCGAACATGATCTGGTGCGCCAGCGTGGTCTTGCCGCAGCCCGGTGGGCCTGCGATCAGATTGCAGGAAAACTCCGGCAGCCCGCCGCCGAGCACTTCGTCGAGCCCTGGAACACCCGTCTTCAGACGATTGATGCTTGCTTTGCCGGTGGTCATTGCGAGGTGTCCTGCGCGGCCGAGCCGCTTGAATTGTTGTCGAGTACCGGCCGCAGCAACCTCTCGGTCAGTGATGCACCGATGAGTGTCGACAGCAGAGCACGGAAGTTTTCGAGCAGCGCGCCATGGGCGACGGCGGCTTCGGCTTCGGACTGCAGCTGCAATGCACTGCGCAGCGACACCAGTACATCCTGCCCGGCCGCAGCGTCACACACCGGAGCGAGCCAAGGATGGGTGTCACGCGTCAGGTAAAGGCTGCGTTTGAGGAGCGCAGTCATGCCGCGCTGGCCGATGAGGGGTGAAAGACTTGCGTGCAGCGTCTGCCATGCGGCAACGGTCGCATCGAGCCTGGATGAAGCCGGAAGTGGCGGGGTGGCGGCATCCGCCTGGTGAAATCCCGCTTCCCGGACGTCTCGTGAGTCGCTTTGCATCAATGGTCCGGTGTTGGTTGGCTGGCCGCTGCCTGCCGATGTTACGCCCCGGGAACATTCTTCCGTCCGGCTTTTCGCACTGGCGGCGCCTGCGAACTGGATACCTTGCGGCAGCAGACGGGCCCCCGGGCGCACCCTCGCCTGCTTATTGACTGCTTGATACGCCGCTCGGCGGCGGCCCGAAAACGATGTCCACGCGCCGGTTCATCTGCCGACCGGCGGCCGTGTCGTTGCCGGCCACCGGCTGATCTTCGCCGAATGCGCGCGTGCTCAAGCGGTCGGACGCCACACCGAGCGTGACCAGTTCGGCCATGACCGCATTCGCCCGGCGCCCGGATAGCGCGAGGTTGCTCGCGGAGGAGCCTACGCTGTCGGTATAGCCCTCGATTGTTGCGCTGCGTTGCGGGTTGCGCTTGAAGAAATCGGCCAGACGGATCATGTCGGCCGATCCGCTGGACAGCAGATCCGCCTTGCCGCTGTAGAACAACACGCCGCCCAGCGTGACGACCATGCCGCGGTCGGTCTTCTTCGCATTCAGGGCCGTCAGTTCCGCTTCCAGCGTTTCGACGCGCGACCGGCTCTGTTCCATGCTGGCCTGATCGCGCAGCGCGGACGATTCGGCCGCGGCAAGCTGCGTGCTCTTGACCTGGCTGCGTTGCTCGGAGGCGATCAGCTGGCGGCGTGTGTTGTCGGCCTCGGCAGTCCGTTCGGCGAGCCGCATGCGGTCGCGCTCGGCGGCCGCTCCCGCGGTCACGGCCTGTGCCGCGCGACCGGTCGCGGTTTCACGGGCGATCAGGATGCGCTGGTCGGCCAGATAGGCGAGGTGGTCGACGGTGTCCTTGCGCGTGCCCGCCGTCCAGGCCTGTTCGGCCTTGCTGACGGACGCTTCCGCGTCGCGCAGTTCGTCGGCAGCCAGCGCGCTGACTTGCGGGTCGCTGCGCGCCGCGGCGACGCGTTCGCGTGACTGGTCGAGTGCACTGTTGCGCTCCGGCACGCTGCTGCAGGCGGCCAGCGAGGCGCCGAAGAGGGCGATGCACAGTGTGCGGATCTTGGCTTGGGGTGTCATCTGGGGGCTCCTGATGCGCTGACCGTTCAGGTCAGCGAACGATCTTGCGGTTGATTTCTTCCTGCAGCACGCGGGCGGCGTTCTGCGACTCGGTGGCGCTGCGCTGCGAGCGAACCGACTGGGCATGCGCTTCGGCAACATGAGCATCGAGTTCGGCCTGCTCGGCCAGATGGCCGGCGTGTTCGTAGTCCTTGTTCGCCACCGCCTGACGGGCACGGGTGAGCTTGCCGATGGCGATCTGCAATTCCGCCGGCGCGTTCTCCCGGGTGCCGGCGCTGCTGGCCCGTTCGACTGCGGCTTCAGCGACGGCCATCTTTTCAACCGGCGGCGGCGTGGAGGCGCAGGCGCCGAGCAACATGGCGGCAAGTGCCAGTGCCAGCAAGGGCCAGGTCGTCCGGGCTGTGGCCGGCAGTGAAGGTGCGAGGCGGGTGTGCGCGGTGTGCATGGTCATGGTGTTTCCCTGGGCAATGTGTCCATCGACTGCGGCCGGGTGGCGGACCGTGGTGGTGAAGCTTCGACTGCAGCCTGAGCGCCGGCAGATCTGCTGTCTGTCTGTTTGCGCACATCCGTGCCGGCGCGCTCCGTGGTCCCGGGCGGTCGGAGTGCGGCAGCGCACAGACCGGATGAGGCCTGTCGCGCACATTCAGGTTGAACTGGCGCCGCTCGCCTGCGTTCCGGCCGTCCGTCGGAGCGGGGCCGCAGCCGCCCCGCCCCAGGGAACGTCATGCAAACAAGCCCGCAGATCGAACAGACCCGGCGACGACGGGTGATCCGGCGTCTGCTGGACGAACTCGCGTCATGCGATCCGGATGACGACGCCTACGAGCGCAAGCTCGACCTGCTCGGCCGGCGCATCGCGCGCCGCGTTCCGCCGATGGCCGGGTGGCTGCCCGGCCACGCGACCGCCGCGCGTCCGCGCGTGGCCGGTCGACGGTCGCCTCAGGCCGCCTCTGGTTGGCAAGCCTTCTGGCGACGGCAGCAAGCGCGGCTGGCAGGGCTGGGCGGCGCAATGATGAATCTGATCAGGGCGGCATCCACCATTCGCGCAGCGGACAGTCCGCGAAGTCCTTCGCGCTTGCGACCGGATCCGCCCGCGGCCGAAGGGTCGGGTCATCCGACCGCGCCGGACGGCCGGCGGGTCGGTCGGCTGATCGGCCGTTTCGGCGCCGGACCACAGGTCGAGGGCGCCGACTGCCATTACTTGCTGTACGAACCCGCATTCCGTACCGCCGGCCCCTCGCCACTGCTGGTGATGCTGCATGGCTGCAATCAGGGGGGCGCCGAGTTCGCGGCCGGCACGCGCATGAACGAGGTGGCGGAAGATTCGGGCGTTGTCGTGCTGTATCCGGAACAGTCAATGGGTGCCCATGCGCTGCGCTGCTGGAACTGGTACGCCTTGCAGGACGTGTCGAACAGCGCCGGAGACGCGGCCCTGATCGCCCGCCTGACGCGCCGGGTGATGCAGGACCAGGACATCGATCCGGCGCGCGTCTATATCGCCGGCATGTCGGCCGGCGGCGCGATGGCAGCGGTGCTGGCGCGCGATTATCCGGGGCTGTTCGCCGCGCTGGGCGTGCATTCCGGCATCGCGGCCGGGCGCGCACACGATGCGCTGTCGGCCATGCGCATCATGGAGTCCGGGCCGGACAAGCTGCCGCAGGCCGTGCTGTCGCCGACCGAACACAGTGTGCTCCGGCTGCCGTGCATCGTCTTCCACGGCGACGCCGACACCACCGTGCATCCGTCGAACGCCGATGCGCTGTACGCCGCTTCGGGTCCGGATGGCGAGAATGCGGCGAGCGGACATGCATCGTCCGAATCCACGCCTGCTGGCGAAGGGCAGCGTGGCTACACCCGTTCCGCCACGTTCGGCGCGTCGGGCGTGAGTCGGAGCGAGCGCTGGATCATTCACGGCGCCGGCCATGCATGGACCGGCGGCGACGGCTCGCAGCCCCATACCGACGCCTCCGGACCTGACGCATCGAGACAGATGATGCGTTTCTTCCTGCAGCATCATCTGAACCCGAAGATTTCGTAGCGGATGTTGCCGGCCGGGATGCCACGTTCATGCATCCGCGTGCGGACTGCCTGCAGCAAGCCTTTCGGACCGCAGAAGCTGATGTCTGTCGTCGCCGGCGGGTGCGCGAAGACCAGGGCGTCGAGGGCATGACCGAACGCCGGGTCGGCGCCACCCCCCTTGACCGGAAAGAAGGCCGCTCCGCGTGCCTCCGCCTGCATACGCAAGCTGTCGATCTCGGGAAAATCGCGGCCCGGGCTGCAGAAGTAGAACAGGCTCACCCGATCGAAGTGCTTGCCGTCGGCATCGGTCAGCCACGCGATGAAGGGTGATATGCCGACGCCGCCGCCGATCCATATTTCGCAGCGTGCGTCGGGCAGGCGCTCGAAACGCCCGAATGGCGCATAGAGGTCGGCATGCATGCCGGTCCTTGCACTCGACACCAGTCGCTGCGTGTAATCACCCAGAGCCCGGATGATGAACTGGATACGCCCATCCGGCCGGCTGCCGCCGGCGATGGTGAATGGATGCGGTTCGCGCAGCCCGTCCTCGCTGAGCGACAGGAATGCGAACTGCCCGGCCTCGAAGCGGATCGGTTGCCCCAGCGGTCGCAGATCGAGGTGCACCGCCGAGAGGCCGTGCTCGACGGCCACGATCTCATATGCCGCGTGACGCGACATCAGCGGATACAGCAGAAGTTTGTAGACCGCAGCGGCCAGGCCGAGGCCGCACAGCGCCGCCAGCCAGACACCTGCCGGGCTGACCAGGGCGATCGGCGACTTGATGCTGACGGCATGGAACACGACGACCAGCAGTGCCAGCCCGGACAGTTTGTGCCACCACCGCCAGACGCTGTAAGGAATGTTCCGGTTCAGTGCCAGCAGGACCAGCAGCATCAGTGCAACGAAACCGGACTGTCGGGCCAATCGCGCGACGGCCGGGTCGAGCGCGAGAACGGCCGCCTTCGTCCAGCTGTCGCTGTCGGCCTTGAACATGAGATGAGCGGACGCAAACACCAGCGCCCAGACGCCGAGCCATTTGTGGGTGCGGTACACGCGGTCAAGGCCGCCGAAGGCGGATTCGACCCATTGCCAGCGTGCGCCCAGTAGCGCTGCAGCGGACATCAGCGCGAGTGCTGCGACACCGGCGCCGAGGCTGAATGCGCCGAGTGTCAGCCGGCTGTCGGCGGGCAGTTCCAGGGACACGAGAAGGAAGCTGACGACTGCCAGCGTGAAGATCAGGGCCCGGCTGTCGGGGATCATGGCTTTCCGTATTCAGGGTGGGGTGGGCAGGACGTGCGCCCGACGCCATGGTGTGCCGCGGCCGGGTCCGGAGATGCAGGCTTCATTTCAAGGCCTGGAGGGGACCGACGTCTGCTCGCTGACGCACAGACCCTTTGTGTGTCAGCAGACAGACAGCGTCGGTGTGACTGCATACCGTGATGGTGCCGGACTGCACAGGTCCGGGTCCGTCCATGCAGTGGCCGCTCCGGCCCCGCCCGGGACGTGACGGCAGATCACGATAAGGGAACCCCCATGAACACACTCCGCACCCATGCGCTGGCGCTTGCCATCGGCCTTGCCTTCAGCACCGGCGCCATCGCCGAATCGCTGACCAAGGCCGAGCACAAGGCGGCCAAGGCGCAGATCTCGTCGGACTACAAGGTAGCCAGGAAGGCCTGCGATTCGCTGTCGGGCAATACCGAAGACATCTGCGTCGCCGAAGCGCAAGGCACCGAAAAGATTGCCCGTGCCAATCTGGAAGCGCAGCGCAAGCCGTCCGACAAGGCTGACTACAACGTCCGCATTGCGCGCGCCGATGCGGCCTACGCCGTTGCCAACGAGCGGTGCGACGATCGCGCCGGCAATGCGAAGGATGTCTGCGTCGAGGAAGCCAAGGCCGCGCGAACGACGGCCAAGGCGGATGCAACGGCAAAGATGAAGATGTCGGTCAGCAACGCCGCTGCGGGCGAAGCATCGAGTGACGCGCGCATGAAGGCGGCCGAACAGAACGCCGAGACGCGCAAGGAAGCGAAGGAAGAAAAGGTCGACGCGCGCTATGACGTCGAGCAGGAGAAATGCGACAGCCTGGCGGGCGACGCGAAGGATCGTTGCATCGACGCGGCAAAGATCCGCGCCGGCAAGTAGGTCGGTCGCCCATGCAGCACCTCGCGGCCACCCGGCCGCGATACCCGGATACGAGGTCACACCATGAACACGAAATCAAATATTGCAACGATCGCCATCAGTGCTGCATTGCTCATCGGGCTCAGCGCCTGCTCGGGCATGTCGGACCGTGATCGCAACACCGCCATCGGCGCGGGTGCGGGTGCGGTCGGCGGTGCAGTGCTGACCGGCGGCAGTGCGGTGGGCACCGTTGGCGGCGCCGCCGTCGGTGGTCTGATCGGACGCGAAATCAAGAAGTAAGCAAGCCTTCGAGCTCTGGCTCGGTGTGGGGGGTGATGGGGCGCGACCGGAAGCGGTGTCGCCCCATGACCCGTGTCAGGTATGCGGTTGAACGACGGAGTTTCTCCATGAAGAAGAATGCGCAAAAGCTGGGTGCCGTGATGGTTGCCGGACTGTTTCTCGCTGTGTTGTCGGGTTGCCAGAAGGAAGGCCCGGCCGAAACCGCCGGCAAGAAGCTGGATGCCGCGGTGGGCAACACCTCGGACGCGATCGGTGATGCGACCGAGAAGGCGGGAGACAAGCTCGAAGATGCCGGTGACAGCATCAAGGATGCGACACGCAGCGACGGGAAGTAAGGTCGCACCGCGGGCGCTGCGTTCGCTGCCGAACAGACGCTGTTTGCCGTGCGACACACACTTGTCATCGCGGGGCGAACCCTGGCTTCAGGGTCGTCAACGCCCGGCGGGTCCGCCGGACCTTCAATGCAGTGGCGAGTTTCAGGGCTGTGCCCGCCCGCCGGCTGCGCCTTAATCAAGGAGGCACGATGAATACGGATTTCAATGGTGGTGACGCAGGCATCCAGGGCAAGAAGGATGTACTGGTGAGTGATGTGAAAGCGGTGGTGAGCGATGCCGATGCCTTGGTCAAGCAGGTGATCGACAGCACGGCGGGTGAAATTTCCGCGGCGCGCACGAAGATCGAGACGCGCCTGACCGATGCCCGTGCCGGCCTGGACCGCGCGGCACATGCGGTGTCGGACAAGGTGCACCGCGCGGCGGACAACACGCGCGTCTATGTCAGCGAAAACCCGTGGAAGGCGATCGGCGTGGCCGCCGCCGCCGGACTGCTGGTGGCGCTGCTGATGCGTCGCCGCTGAACATCGCCGTCACACGGAACGGCTGCAGGCGACCTGCATGCAGCGCTCAATCTTCAACTGTAAATCGAAAGGACATGAAATGAACTGGGATATCGCCGAAGGCAACTGGAAGCAATTCAAGGGCAAGGTCAAGTCACAATGGGGCAAGCTGACCGATGATCAGCTCGACGTGATCGCCGGCAAGCGCATCGAACTGGCCGGCCGGATCCAGGAAGCGTACGGCATCACGAAGGACGAAGCGGAACAGCAGATCGAACAGTTCGAAAAGCTGAACGAAGACAGCACGCGAACGCCCGACAGGCTGCCTTGAAGCGTGTTTGCCCTCGCTGCGCGTCAGTGGTCTGCCGCATCCGTCGACGGTTCGTCGACCGCCTGATCAGTCGCTTCGTATCGATACAGCGCTTTCGCTGCGAGTCGATTCACTGCGTGTGGGAGGGCAATCTGCGGACCGCAGCGGTTGAACGGTCGGGCACCGACCACTCCGCGACGCCGGGCAAGTGATTCCGGACCTTGCAGCCCAGGTGCCTGACGGTGGTCTGCGTCTGCCAGGCGAACCCATCGGACATCGGCTGCCGCGCACGATACTGCTGCTCGAACCCGACCTTGCGCGAGCGGGTCGGATCCGGCTTGCACTGATGGCGCTGGCCACATCACGCCTGCGCGTCGAATGGGCGGCCACATTGCCCGATGCGCTGCAACGTCTTGGCCGGGCGGAGATCGAGGCGGTATTGCTCGGCGGACGTCTGTGTGACGGCGACGGCGCCGATACGCTGGACCTTGTCCGCCAGGCGAGGCCGGATGTCCGGGTGTGGCTGATGTGCCGGGCCGGCGTCGACGCTGCATCGGCGCTGCCGGATACGTTCTGCCGGTGCATCGAGGCGGAGCAACTGGAACGCCTGCCCGCCGGAATGGCGCTGATACCGTGATTTCTGTACGCCAGCGCACCGACGCTCAACTATGGCGAGCGCATGCTGCGAACGCTCCGGCCAGCGCGATGGTGCATGGCCGGACGTTTCCTGACAGACAGGGTCGCCAAGCGCTCGTCCCGTTCATCGAACGCGTGCGTGCGATGTCCTGCCGAGCGACGTCAGGCGCTCGAACAGCCGTTTTCAAAGGAGTTTCCCATGCATGACATCAAACGATATCTGTCGGCCGCCTTTCTGGCCGTAGCCCTTGCCGGCGCCGTAGGCTGCGCTGCCACTTCCAAGCAGGAAGGTACCGGCGAGTATGTTGACGACAGCGTCATCACCACGAAGGTGAAGGCCGCCATCCTGAACGAAGCGACCTTGAAGGTCGCCGAGATCAACGTCGAAACCTTCAAGGGCGTCGTTCAGCTCAGCGGGTTCGTCAATTCCGCCGCCGACATCACGAAAGCGATCGAAGTGACGCGCGCCGTGGGTGGCGTCAAGTCGGTCAAGAACGACATGCGCCTGAAGTAAGGCGCAGTCGTCCGCAGCACTCGAAGCCCTTGCGCACATCGTGCGCAAGGGCTTCGTCACGTGCGCGGCACGAAACGTCAGATGCTGATCGCGCCACGCGTCCTGACCTTGCCGGTCGCCTTGTCGAGCAGCGCCTTCACTTCTTCCGGGGTTGGTAGCAGCGCCTTGAACTCCGGTGCCTGGAAGTACAGATTGACGCGATGGTTGCCGAACGGCTCAAGTGCATCGCACGACACATAGTGCTGAGTGCCCTCGCGCGCGTCGGTGCGTTCGTCGATGAGGTCGAATTCGCCGGTTTCGCAGTTGGCGTCGCCGACGCGGATGGACGAGAAGTAGGCCGGGTCGTCCTTCATGATCAGGGCCGTCCAGGCGCTGAGTTGCGCGGGTGTGACCCGCTCGCCGAAGGTTTCTATCGTCAGCTGCAGACCCATGCGGTCACCGCTGCGTCCGGCGAGGAAGGTGCAGATTTCAGTATGGGTATCGACCGGCGCATCGGCCTGGCCCTTGTAGAGGTTCAGCACGTCCGTCGCCGGAAGGCGCACGATGCCGAAGCCCATTTCAGCCAGATCTGCAGTATCGACGAGGTCACAGGGTGTCTGGCCGGCTTCGCCGGCCGATGCGCTCTGGCAGCACGCGGCCACCATCATCGCGAAGCCGTATCGGCGTATTGACGTCGTATTCGAAGTCATGTTCCGTCCTCCAGGGGCACCAGAGAGGGGCGGCGCAGATGTCCGCTTGCATGCCGGGTCGCGCTGCCGTCGCGTGCCCACGAAAGCGCACGGCAACGCCACATCATCGTACATCCATTGCGCGCGGGGCTGCGCGCCCGGGTACCTGAAGCTCAGTCGAGCGCCAGCACGATGTTGCCGACCACCTGGCCCTGTTCGATCCGGGCATGTGCGTCGGCGATCTGCGACAGGGGCAGGCGTTCCGCGATGCGGTGGATCACGCGGCCGGTCGCCAGCAGCCGGGTCAGGGTGTCGATCACCGCGCGGCGCTCGGCTTCGTCCAGCGTGTAGACGAGGATGACGCGCAGCGTGATGTTGCGGGCCGCCAGGGCGAAAAAGGGCAGCGAAAACTGCGGCGTTCCACTGCCATAGACGAGCCATTCGCCGCCCGGACGCACCAGTCCGATGTCCATGACGGCATTGGCGGCCACATCGACTTCGACGATGCGGTCGACGCCCCGGCCGCCGGTCGCGTCGGCCACCTGCGCGGCGACATCCTCGGTGCGGTAGTCGATGACCCGGTCGGCACCGGCATCGCGGGCAAGTCCCGCCTTGGCCGCGCTGCTGACGGTCGCGATGACCTGCCGTGCGCCGAGCAGTTTTGCAAACTGCACGGCGTAATGACCGACCGCGCCGGCACCGCCCGCCACCAGTACAGATTTGCCGGCCACGCCGCCGAGCGCAAGCAGTGCGTGCAACGCAGTGGTCGCCGGAATGCCCAGGCAGGCGCCGGCTTCGCCGCTGATCGGGTCAGCCAGGGCAACCGCCTGCGCCTGCGGCAGCGTGATGAACTGCGCCGCAGTGCCGCAGGCGCGTCCCCATGCAGCGTTCCACAGCCAGACCCGCTCGCCGATCCGCGACGTACTGACGTCCGACCCGACCGCGTCGACGATGCCCATGCCGTCGCTGTGCGGAACGATGCGCGGAAAGGGCATGCCGCCCGCCCGCAGGCCGGCGCGCGCCTTGACGTCGGACGGGTTGACGCCGGACCACTGCAGCCTGACCCGCAGCTCGCCCGCCGCCGGGACCGGATCGGGCAACTCTGCCACCTGCAGTACCTGGTGGGCCGGGCCGGTCTGGTCGTAGAAGGCTGCGCGCATGGGAGTGTCCGGTCGGGCGCCGGCGCGTCAGTGACGCTTGCCGGTCAGGTGGGGGAATTCGATGTCCGAGCTGCCGCCGTCGACGAGATCGGCGAGCAGGCGGGCCGAGCCGCAGGCCAGCGTCCAGCCGAGCGAGCCGTGGCCGGTGTTGTACCAGAGCCCCGGTATGCGGCTGCGGCCGATCAGCGGCACATTGCCCGGCGTGCACGGGCGCAGTCCGGCCCACGCCTGCGCGGCATCGATATCGCCGGCATCCGGACACAGCGTGCGGGTCAGTCCGGTCAGCAGCCGCACACGTTCGTCCTCCACGGTGACGGTGTGACCTCCCAGCTCGGCCAGACCCGCCACGCGGATGGTGTCGCCAAGACGGGACATCACGATACGGTGCTCTTCATCGGTGATGCTGACGCGCGGCGCATTCGGACCGGCCGGAAAGGTGATCGAGTAGCCCTTGATCGGATAAAGCGCCGGGCGCGGGCCATGCTGTTCGACCAGTGCGCGCGTGTGGGTACCCAGCGAACACACGATCTGGTCCGCGCACAACAAACCGCGCACGCCGCGTGCATCGCGGACAGCCACGCCGCGCACCCTGCCTTCGTGCATATCGAGGCTGTCCGCCGTGGTTTCGTAGTGGAAAACAACACCGGCGTCGGCACAGCGCTGCGCCAGCTGGCGGGTGAACGCGCAGGCGTCACCCGATTCGTCGTTCGGCGCGAACAGCCCGCCGATCAGGTTGCGCGTGCTCGACGCGAGTGCCGGCTCGATGTCGATGCAGCGCGCGGCGTCGCAGACGTCGATCCGGATGCCGTGCTTGTGCAGGATGCGCGCGCGCTGCTGTGCGTGGGCCAGCTCCTTGCGGTTGAAGAACACATGAAGGATGCCGCTTTCGGCGTGCGCGTAGTCCAGCTGCTGTGTACGCCGCAGCAGGCCGAGTTCGACCTGGCTGCGGATGGCCAGCCGCGCCAGCGCATCGGTGTTGGCCCGCACGCGTCCGGGACGGCATTGCAGCAGGAAAGCGGCCATCCAGCGCCACTGGCGATGGTTCACGGTCGGCGAAAAGCGCACCGGCGCGGTCGAGCGACCCATGCCGCGCAGACCGATGCCCGGCGCCTGCGGCGTGGCCCAGGGGCCGGCGTGGCTGACCGAAATCTGGCCGCCATTGGCGAAGCTGGTTTCCATGGCCGGCTGCTTCTGACGGTCGACCACAGTGACGGAATGTCCCGCCTGGCGCAGATACCAGGCGGTGGTGATGCCGACGACGCCGGCACCTAGAACGAGTATGTGCATGCGGATCTGATTCTGAAGGACACCCTCAGGACTGTTCTGGCAGTCTGCAGGTTCCTTGTGTGAGCACCGACCTGCAACCAAAAACAAGGTCGAAACGGCAGTCGGCGTGAAATCCTGCGAGGTGTTTCATGGTGCTGTGCACGATAATCGATTTTCTGACCCCACGGAGCCGTACCCCATGTCCCGCATCACCCTCAGCCAGTTCCTGATCCAGCAACAGCGCGACGGTGAGCGCATCAGCGCCGAGTTGCGCTTTCTGGTCGAGGTGGTGGCACGTGCAGTCAAGGCAATCGGCAACGCGGTGGGCAAGGGCGGACTGACCAATTCGCTCGGGGAGGCCGGGGGCGAGAACGTGCAGGGCGAGGTGCAGAAGAAACTGGACGTGATCGCCAATGAAATCCTGCTCGAGGCGAACGAGTGGGGCGGTCATCTTGCCGCGATGGCGTCGGAGGAGATGGACGCGCCACACCAGATTCCGAACCGCTACCCCAAGGGCGAGTACCTGCTGCTGTTCGATCCGCTCGATGGCTCGTCGAACATCGATGTGAACATTTCGACCGGCACCATCTTTTCGGTGCTGCGCTGCCCGGATTTTGCCAATGGCGGTGCCGCAGCAGTGGATGAAAGCGCGTTTCTGCAGCCGGGTACGCGCCAGTTGGTTGCCGGCTATGCGGTGTATGGTTCGGCGACCCAGCTCGTGCTGACGCTGGGCGAGGGCGTGCATGCCTTCACGCTGGATCGCGAAACCGGCAGTTTCGTCATGACCACCGCCAACATGCGCATTCCGGACGATACGAAGGAATATGCGATCAATGCGTCGAACGCGCGTTCGTGGGAAGCGCCGGTGAAACGCTACATCGACGAACTGATCGCCGGCAAGACCGGCCCGCGCGGCAAGGACTACAACATGCGATGGGTCGGCTCGATGGTGGCCGACGTGCATCGCATCCTGACGCGCGGTGGCATTTTCCTGTATCCGAAGGATACGAAAGACTCGACCAAGCCTGGCAAGCTGCGCCTGATGTATGAAGCCAACCCGATGGCGATGCTGATCGAACAGGCCGGCGGGGCAGCGACGACCGGCTATCAGCGCATCCTCGACGTGCAGCCGGAAAAGCTGCATCAGCGGGTGCCGGTCATCCTGGGGTCGAAGAACGAAGTCGAGCGTGTGCTCGGCTATCACTCGGCCTGAAGTGCGGCCTGACGCGGCGCGGCGGCAAGCCGCCTGAGCATGCCGGCCGCCGCGACGCGACCGCTGGCCATGCTGGCAGTCAGCAGATAGCCGCCGGTCGGCGCTTCCCAATCGAGCATTTCACCGGCACAGAACACGCCGGGCCGTGCCTTGAGCATCAGGTCGGCGTCGAGCGACTCCAGCGTCACGCCGCCCGCGGTGCTGATGGCTTCGGCCACCGGCCGGGTGGCGGTCAGGCGCAGCGGAAGGGCTTTGAGGGTTGCCGCGATGCGCGCCGGATCGCTCAGTGCCGCTTTGTCGAGTACCTCGAACAACAGCCCGGCTTTCGCCCCGTTGATGCCCAGTCGTCCGGCCAGATGCGACGACAGCGAGCGCGCGCCGCGCGGGTGGGCGGCTTCGGCCAGCACGCGCGCCGGCTCGTGCGCCGGCAGCAGATCGAGTGCGATATCGACAAAGCCGTCGACGTCGAGCCGTTCGCGCAGCGCGGCAGACAGCGCATAGATCAGGCTGCCCTCCAGTCCGCTCGCGCTGATCAGGCATTCACCGCTGCGCGATATCGACCGGCCTGTCGCGTCGGTGAAGCCGATACGCACATTCTTCAGTGGTGCCCCCGCATGCCGCTGCGCGAAATGGGCGCTCCACGCAAGGTCGAAGCCGCAGTTCGCCGCACGCAGTGGCGACACCGCGACGCCACGGCTTTCGAGCAGCGTCGACCAGCTGCCATCCGAACCCAGTTGCGGCCAGCTCGCGCCGCCCAGCGCGAGCAGGGTGGCTGCTGCCGGTCTGGCGACATCGCCGTCCGGCGAGTGAAAGCACAGACGACCCTCGTCGTCCCAGCCTGTCCAGCGGTGATGCATGTGGAAGTGCACGCCGGCCGCACGCAGACGTGTCAGCCAAGCGCGCAGCAGCGGCGCGGCCTTCAGGTCGCGTGGAAAGACGCGGCCGGAAGAACCGATGAAGGTGTCGACGCCCAGCCCGTGCGACCACGCGCGCAGGGCGTCTGCGTCAAAGCCGGCCAGCCAGCGCGCGATGTCGTCGCTGCGCTCGCGGAAGCGTTCGATGAACTGCGGCAGGGCTTCGCTGTGCGTGAGGTTGAGCCCGCCCTTGCCGGCGAGCAGGAACTTGCGACCGACCGAAGCCTTGCCGTCGAACAGGTCGACCCGGATGCCGGCGGACGACAGCACTTCGGCGGCCATCAGACCGGCCGGACCCCCGCCGACGATGGCGACATCCAGCGCCGGCGGCAGACTGGCGTGCATCAGTTGGCTGACTGGATCAGGCGCATCTCGCTGCTGTCGGCGCGCAGCTTGTAGGGACTGGGTGGCACGACCGGCTCGGGCGG
Source organism: Methyloversatilis sp. XJ19-13 (assembly GCF_024580155.1). Taxonomy (NCBI): domain Bacteria; kingdom Pseudomonadati; phylum Pseudomonadota; class Betaproteobacteria; order Nitrosomonadales; family Sterolibacteriaceae; genus Methyloversatilis; species Methyloversatilis sp. XJ19-13. Next base: position 46,495 of record NZ_JANINH010000008.1, read on the forward strand.
TGCAGCGAGGCGCTTCAGCGCTTCGTAGCGGTCGCTCACGCGCGGCACGTAGGCGCGCGTTTCCGCGTAGGGCGGCATGCCACCGAACCGGCGGACCGCGCCGGCGCCGGCGTTGTAGGCAGAAAGTGCCAGTTCGACGTCGCCGAAGTGATCAAGCAGATCGCGAAGGTGACGTGCGCTGGCGCGCAGGTTGTCGACCGGCTTCAGGGCGTCGGTCACGCCATAGGCCCGCGCGGTCGCCGGCATCATCTGCGCCAGACCGAGTGCGCCCTTGGGAGACACTGCGTGCGGGTTGTAGGCGGACTCCGCCTGTACGACGGCATGCAGCAGTTCGGGATCGATGCCGCCTGCCACGGCCGCCTGTTCGATCTGCGCGGCGAATGGCAGCCCGCTCAGTGCCTGCCGCCTGGCTTCCCGCTGTTCCACTTCGCTGAGCCGCAACAGTTCCGGCTGGAGCAGGCGATAGGTCGTGCCGTCGCCCAGCCTGAGCCGGTATTCCGAGCCGTTGGCCTGCGCCAGCAGCGGCAGGCCGGCAAGCAGAAGAACGAACCATCCGCGCGTCATGAACGGATGCCTCGGGCCACGATGTACCGGGCAAGCAGCACGGCAAGAACGATGCCGACGCCGTTCGCAAGCAGGTCGGCCAGATCGGCTTCTCGGCCGGGCAGCGTCAGTTGGCGCCATTCGTCGTACAACGCGATCGCGAATGCGAAGACGGCGCAGCTGTAGAGCCAGCGTTGACCGAGTGCAAGCCAGAGTGAAAAGGCGATGGTGCCGAAGGTGGCCATGTGCGCGAGCTTGTCCCATGGGCTGGGAATCAGGCCGACCGCCAGCTCGGTTTCGCCCAGTTTGACCAGACTGGCGATCATCACCGTGGCGACCCCCATTGCAAGCCACTGGACGACCGGCGGGCGCTTCACGGCCTCAGTACGCATTGCGGTCCTTGAACACCACCGCAACGGTTTTTACGATGATCCACAGGTCAAGGCCGATCGACCAGTTGCGCAGGTATTCCAGGTCGAACTCGATGCGCTTCTGCATCTTGTCCACCGTTTCGGTTTCGCCGCGATAGCCATTGACCTGCGCCCAGCCGGTGATGCCCGGCTTGACCTTGTGGCGGACCATGTAGCCCTTGATCAGCTTGCGGTAGGTTTCGTTGTGCGCCACGGCGTGCGGTCGCGGACCGACGATGCTCATCCGCCCCTGCAGCACATTTAAGAACTGCGGCAGTTCGTCGAGCGAGGTGCGGCGCAGGAAGCCGCCGAACGGCGTGATGCGCTGATCATTTCGCGTCGCCTGCTTCACCACCGCACCATCGTCCTGCACTGTCATCGAGCGGAATTTGTAGACCACGATCTCACGGCCGTCGAGGCCGTAGCGGCGCTGCCGGAACAGCACCGGTCCGGGTGAAGTCATCTTCACACCGATGGCGATCGCCAGCAGCAGCGGCGAAATGAGCAGCAGGATCAGACACGACAGCACCACATCGCTGCTGCGCTTCACCAGGCCGTTGATGCCGGTGAACGGCGTGTCGCACACCGCCACGACCGGCACGCCGGCCACGTAGTCCATGCGGCCCTGGATCAGGTCGGTCAGGAAAATGTCCGGTGCGAAGAACACGCTGGCCGTGGTGTCCTTCAGATCGTCGAGCAAAGCGAGGATGCGCGGCTGGCTGGCCATCGGCAGCGCCAGATAGATCTGGTCGATGCGATGCGCCTTCACATAGGCGGCGAGTTCGCTCAGGCGCCCGAGCAGCGGATGCCCGTTGAGTTGCGTGATGCGCTCCGGCGACCGGTCATCGAAATAGCCAAGACAATGAATGCCGAGGAAGGGGTTGAAGGAAAACTGTTCGGCCAGCTGAACGCCGATGTCGTTGCAGCCGACGATGATGACCCGGGTCTGGTTCTCCACTTGCGCGGCAGACCGTTTCAGGTAGGCCCGTGCGGTGAAGTGGGCCACCAGCTGGGTCGCCGGCGCGGCCACGAGCCACGCCAGCACGACATCGATCGGAAAGTTTTCGATGTACTGGCTCGCGTAACCAAAGAACAGCAGGATGAACGAGATGAGCATCCAGTTGATGACGCACTGCCGGACGACGCGACGCGGCCGCATGCTGAGCAGCGACGAGCCCGGGAAGGACAGCGAGAACACCACCAGCGACAGCACGACGTAGCGCGCGTCGACGATATCGCCGAAATAAAGGGCGCATGCGATCAGCGAAAGGATGAGCGAGAGCGGGTCGAGGAACATCTCGACCATTCCGGGAAGACTTAGCGGTGCCCGCAATACGGAAGTGTTACGCTCAAACTTGGCGAGCATTGAGATAGAAACCGATGTATTCAAACTTGGGGAGATCTTGGGGAGACGCGTCGCCGTAGAATAGCGGACTGCGGTTATACGATTTTTACGATTTACGCGCTGGCAAGGAAAGCGTCACAGTCTGCGGCCATACTATTTTAGTGCAATGAACAATAACTTATCGCTTCTTCCGCGCTCGCTGCAGTGCCTGCTGATGCTGATTGCCCCGTTTTCCGCGCTTGCCGGGGAAGGCGATGTATTCAGTCTCGTGACGTCCGGTGCCTGGCAGTATCAGGACAATGTGTTCTATCTGCCTGACGGCCAGGAGCCGACGTCTTTCGGTCCGAACACGCCGCGCGGCGACCACAGCTGGACCGCCACGCTCGGCGTGACGGCCGACAAGACGATCGGCCGCCAGCGCCTGACTGCAAGCGCCTCGCAATCGGCGGTGCGCTACAACGATCTGTCCGTGCTCGACTACGACGGCCAGAATATCGTCGCCGGTTGGCAGATGCAGGTCGGCAGCGACTTTTCGGGCAATCTCCGCTACACCAACCGCAAATACCTGGGCGGCTTCGGTGACTTCCGTTCAGCCGTGCTCACCAAGAACATTATCGATGCGGAAACGCTGCGTTTCGACGGTGCATACAAGATCGATGCCTACTGGTCGCTGTTCGGCGGCGTGGGCAAGGATAACCAGCGCAACAGCACGGAAATACGCCGCCGCAACGATTTCGACATCGAACGGCTGGAAGCCGGCGTGCGCTACACGACGCGCGGCGGCACGCAGTTCGAACTGCTCGGGCGGCGCAGCGACGGCGACTATCCGCAGCGCCTGCCGATCCTGAACCAGACCAATTCCTACAAGCAGAAGGACATCGAATTGCGTGTGCGCTGGCAGCCGGTCGGCCACTCCCGACTGTCGGGCGCCATCGGCCAGTCGAAGCGGGAGCACGAAAATGTGCCACAGCGGGATTACGACGATGTCTACGGCCGGGTCGGCTGGGAATGGCAGCCGACCGGGCATACGGCCGTGAATTTCCAGGCCGAGCGGCAGATTTCGGCGCTCGATGACAACTTTTCCAGCTATTTCCGCACCACCACCTATTCCATCGCGCCGATCTGGCAGGCCACCGGCAAGCTCCGGGTAGATGGGCGGGCGCAATGGGTGGCACGCGACGGCGAGGGCGATACGTTCTTCACCGCACTCGGGTTTGACGGCACGCCGCGTCAGGAAGATCTGACCACCTACAGTCTCGGTGCAACGTGGGCGATCGAGCGCAACCTGTCGGCCAATGTCGAAGTGCGCCGTGATGAGCGCGAATCGAACAACCAGTTCTTCCAGTACCGCGTGCGCAGCGTGTCCGCGTCGCTGCAGTACGTTTTCTGAACGCCCTTCAGTAGCGCAGCAGCGCCCGCGCGTCCCAGCCCTGCGCGGCGAGCCGGGCCGTGCCGCCGAGGGCGGGCAGATCGATCAGGAAGCGGAAGCCGGCAACGTCGCCGCCGGCCCGGGCGATCAATTCTCCGCAGGCCAGTGCGGTGCCGCCGGTGGCGATCAGGTCGTCGATCACCAGTACCCGGGCACCCGGCTTCACCGCGCCGACCTGCATTTCCAGCCGGTCGCTGCCGTATTCCAGCGCGTAGTCGATGCCGTGGTTCGGACCGGGAAGTTTCCCCGGCTTGCGTACCGGCAGCAGACCGCAGCCGAGCCGCTGCGCGACGGCGCCGCCGAGCAGGAATCCTCTTGCTTCGATGGCGGCGACCAGATCGATGCTGTGCGGCGCGACGCCTTCGGCCAGGGCCTCGAGTGCCAGCGAGAAACCGTGCGCATCGGCCAGCAGCGGCATCACGTCGCGGAACTGTATGCCGGGCGACGGGAAGTCGGGAATGGTGCGGATCAGCGCCTGCAGGTGGCGTGCGTCATCGATGTTCATCGGGCCGGTTCCTTTGCCGGGGGCAGATCGAGGCGGGCGCGCCGTTCGTCGCGCGGCAATGCGGCCAGCGCGCGCAAGCTCGCCCAGACGGTAGGCAGGTCGGGAGACGCATCGATCAGCCGCGTGAAGGCAGGCTTGGCTGCGCTGTACAGGCCGATCGACGCGAGGGTGGCATTGTTGATGTCCTGCGCGAACCAGCGGTCGTAGCCGCGAAAGCCACCCCAGTCGCGTTCGCGCACGCGGGCGTATTCATCGCCGAGCGCCCCGATCAGGCGCGCCTTTTCACGGCGTTTTTCGGCGTCGCTCGACGACGACCGATAGACCTCATCCAGCGCTTCCCGGTACTTCAATACCAGTGCGGCGAAATCGGCACGGATGCGCTGGTTGCGCTCGAAACCTGCGCGCAGTGCGTCCTTGCCCGGGCGCATCAGCCAGCGCCGGACACCTTCCTCTTCCACCGCACTGGCAAAGGATTCGTTGAACTCGGTATCGTCGCGCACATAGACGATCTGATGCGACAGCTCATGCACGATGAGCCGCACCAGTTCGGTTTCCGGGTAGTGCACGAAGGTGTTCAGCAGCGGATCGTCGAACCAGCCGAGGGTGGAGTAGGCAGGTACGCCGCCGACATGCACGTCAAGCCCTTCAGCGCGGCGTGCATCGGCGTAGGCCCGCGCGTCGGCTTCGCCGAAGAAGCCGCGGTAGCTGACGCAGCCCGCGATGGGGAAGCAGGACTGGGCCGGCTGCACCGACAGCGGATCGGCGGCAAACACGTTCCACACGACGTAGGGCCGACCCAGATCGGCGTAACGACGGTAGCTGCCATTGTCCGGCAGCGCCATTTCGCGGCTGGCCCAGTCGCGGATCTCGACCGCCAGCGCAAGCCTTTCGCGCAAGGTCTGCGGTGTGGCAGGGTCGGCACCGATCTGTCCGACCGGTCTGGCCAGTCGCCACAGTTCGAACTGTCCGCTGGCTGCCTGCCAGTAGTAGTGCGGCGAGAAACTGCCGTTGCAGCCGACGAACAGCGGCGTCAGGGCCAGCAGGAACAGGCGTCGCAACGCTGACTCAGCCCGCGTCACGGTCACCGGCGAACGGGTCTGCGTAGGCGGGCACCGGTACCGGTGTGGTGTCGGCCGGGCTCTCGTCGAGATTGACGGGTATCCAGCCGCGTACGCTGTTGATGAACCACATCTGTTGCGCACGGGCGATATCGTCGCGCGTCAGCACCTGTTCGCGCAGCACGCCGCTGTCGACCAGATCGCGCCGCAAGGTGCCATCGAGCAGGCCGCTGGAGACGGGGGGCGTCAGTTGTTCGCCATTGATATCGAGCACCAGATTGCCGCGTGTGAACTCGGTCAGTTCGCCGGCGTCGTTCCACAGCAGTACATCGAACGCGGAGCCGGCACAGTGCGAGAAGTGGGCGTCATAGACCGAGCGCCGGGTTGTCTTGTGATACAGAAAAGGTTCGGCGCGCGACACGGGTTCGACCGCCAGACGCACGCTGCAGGCACGCGTGTCGGCGCTGCCGGCGGCCGTGCTGTCGAGCCGCACGGCGCCATCGGCGCCATACAGCAGGCGCACGCGGAAGCGGCCTGTCGGGTGGCGCAGCGCATGGGCTTCGAGTGCCGCGCGGGCCGCATCGGGGGCGTCGAAGCCGAAGAAGCGCGCCGACGAGGCAAGCCGCGACAGGTGTCGTTCCAGCAGCGCGTACTGGCCATCTTCAAGCAGCAAGGTTTCGAGCAGCTCGAAATCCCGCGCGGCCCGGGACAGGAAACGGCTCTTGGTGCGCACTTCCTCGTACTCGTCGGCCGCCACCGAATCCCATGTGATGCCGCCGCCCAGACCGCAGCACATGCGGCCGCTGGCCACATCGAGCGTGACGGTGCGGATCGCGACGTTGAACCGGGCGGCACCGCCCGGTGCGATATGGCCGATCGCGCCGCAATAGACCTCGCGCGGTGTGGTTTCCAGATCCGAAATGATGTCCATCGCCTTGAGCTTGGGCGCGCCGGTGATCGAACCGCACGGAAACAGCGCGGCGAATACATCCTCGAGCGTCACTTCAGGGCGCGTGCGCGCGGTGATGGTGGATGTCATCTGCAGCACGGTCGGGTAGTTCTCGATCGAGAACAGATGCGGCACCTGAACGCCGCCGGGCATCGACAGCCGCGACAGGTCGTTGCGCAGCAGGTCCACGATCATCAGGTTTTCGGCGCGGTTCTTTTCCGAGTCACGCAGCCAGCGCGCCAGTTCAGCGTCCTCGCGCGGCAACTGGCCGCGCCGTACCGTGCCTTTCATCGGTCGTGTGGTGAGCACGCCGTCCTGCCAGGAAAAGAACAGTTCGGGCGAGGCGGACAGGATGCGGTGGCTGCCGATGTCGGCAAAGGCGCAGAAGTCAGCCTGCTGGGCGACGCGCAGCCGCTCGTAAAAAGCCCGCGCATCGCCCTCGAACGAGGCCAGCGCGCGGATGGTGTAGTTCATCTGGTAGGCGTCGCCGCGCCGGATCGCGGCATGGATGGCCTCGATGCACAGTTCGTAGCGCTCGCGCGGGGTGTCCAGCGTCCACTCGGAAACCGAGAAGGCGCCTGGCGCATGGGGCGGCGCATCGAGCGGTGCCTCGTGCAGGCCGAACCACACCAGCGGCAAGGTATTGCCCGGCAATACGCGGGCGGCGCGGTCGAACGCCGGGGCGGCCTCGTAGGCCACGAAACCCGTCGCATGCAGACCGTCGCGTGCAGCCTGCGCAACCCGCTGCAGGGCCGGCCTGACCGCAGCCGGCGTTTCGGCACGCACGATCTCCACCGGCGGGCCGAACACCAGACGTCGGGGCAGCCGGCTGGGCGAGGCGAAATCCAGTATGAATGTCATGGGCAGGCGGGTGTGCTCGGGCGATTTGAGGGCTGACGTGTCAAATGATGTGAGGTGCGATGTACAGCGCCACGACACGCTTGCCGATCAGGGTGACGGACCCCTGCCGGCGCCGGGTACCGTCATCGCTGTATTCGAAGCCGTAGGTGCGCTGGATGCGCATCTGTCCGTTGTCGTCGCGTGCCAGCCAGGCCTTGCGGATGGCCACCGTGTCGTCAAGCAGCTGCACGCCGTCGGCCTGGCAGGCGGCGCGGCTCGCCTCCATGCCGATTTCGCGGGCGCTGAGGCTGTCCAGCCACAACCATATCAAGCCTCCGATGACCAGCAAGGCACTGAGTTCAAAAACCGGCATGGTCGGTCAGGCCCGCAGTGCGGGCTGGCGCGCGACGTAACGCGCGAGTTTGTGGTCGGCCTGCTGCGACAGCCGGGCGGCCAGCTGTTCGGGTGTCAGTCCCGGGTAAAGCCGGCTCAGAACCAGCAACATGCACAACAGCACGTCGGCAGCTTCGGCGATGGCGGCTTCCGGTTCCAGCGTCTTGTGCGGCTTGAAACCGCGCTCGACCAGCACTGCTTCGGCCAGTTCGCCGCATTCTTCGGTAAGTTTGCACAGCAGCATCAGCGGATCCATGCGTTCATGGGCCGCGAAAACCTGCAGGGCGCTGAGAAAGGAATCGGCTGGAATGGACATGGTGAAAGCGGATGCGATATCAGCGCCGATTCTAGCCTGTGCCGCCATGCCCGCCACACCTGCCTGATCGCTCACGCCCGGGACCGTATGGCGGCAGGCGCGTGCGCGGCTGAACTTGAAACATTGTGCAAACACGCATCCGGAGTCCGCTCCATTACGGAAACATTTCACGCAATGGCGCCGTAACACAGCGCGGGTACTGTTAATGCTTGAGGACTTGGGCTATCTTGGCAATCGACCTAAGTGTCACAAATCCGCAACAAATTTTTCGGGGACAACATGTCACACCACGCAGGTCGAGCACTCGTTCTTTCCATTCTGGCGACGGCAATGCTGGCGGCGTGCGGCGGAGAGAGCGGTGACAAGAAGGTCGCCACACAGGTCGCAGCGAAGGTCAACGGCGGCGAAGTGTCGGTGCATCAGATCAATCAGGTCATGCAACGCACCAATGTGAGCAGTCCCGAACAGGCCAAGGCAGCGAGCCGACAGGTGCTGGAACGGCTGATCGATCAGGAATTGCTTGTCCAGCAGGCGATCGACAAGAAGCTCGACCGCGATCCGAAAACCCTGCAGGCGATCGAAGCCGCCAAGCGCGAAGTGCTCTCCCGCGCCTACCTCGAACAGGTTTCAGCGGCCGCGCCCAAGCCGACCGAGTCCGACATCAGTACCTACTATGCCGAACATCCCGAACTGTTTTCCGAACGGCGCATCTTCAGCCTGCGCGAGCTTGCGATCCAGGCGGGCCCGGAATTCATGCCGAAGCTGCAGCAATACATGGCGGAACCGCGCAACATGCAGCAGGTTGCCGAGTGGCTGCGTTCCGAGAATGTACGCTTCACGGCCAACGCGGTGACCAAGCCGGCCGAGCAGCTGCCGCTGGAAATGGTCAAGAACATTCACAAGCTCAACGATGGTCAGGTTGGCATGGTGCGGACCGGAAACACGATACTGCTGCTTGAAGTGGCGGCGTCGCGCAGCGTGCCTGTCGACGAGAAGGCGGCGCAGCCGGTGATCGAACAGTTCCTGCTCAATCAGCGCAAGACCGAACTGGCGAAGGCCGAGGTCAAGAAGCTGCGTGACTCGGGCAAGATCGAGTACCTCGGTGAATTCAGTGCGCCAGCCGATGTGCCGGCGGCGCCCGCTGCGCCGGCATCTGCGACGGAAACGCCTTCGGCAGTGTCGCCGGAGGCAGGCACCGCGGTGGACAAGGGCTTGTCGGGTCTCAAGTAGGACGACGTCCGGCCGCGCTTTCCGGCCCTCCTGCGGAGGGCTTCAGTCACCTTCATCACCTGGATAGGTCCACCATGACGAAGTTTTTGCGCCTGCTGTGTGCATTCTGGTTCAGCGCACTCCTGCTGCCGATGGCCCATGCGGTCGATGCCCGTGAATATGCGCTGGGTTCCGGCGACGTGGTCAGGGTGACCGTGTTCCAGAATCCCGATCTCACCGTTGAAACGCGGGTGACCGAGAACGGCAGCATCACCTATCCGCTGATCGGGGCGGTCAACGTGGGCGGCCTCACGCTACCGGCAACCGAGAAGTTGATCGCAGACAAGCTGCGCGAAGGCGGCTTCGTGCTGAAGCCTCAGGTCAACGTGCTGGTGCTGCAGATCCGCGGTAACCAGGTTTCGGTGCTCGGGCAGGTCAATCGTCCGGGGCGCTACCCGATCGAGATTGCAGGTACGACCGTAACCGACATCCTTGCGATCGCCGGTGGTGCGTCAGTCAATGGTGCTGACGTGGTGACGCTGGTCGGTACGCGCAACGGCGAGCCGTTCCGCAAGGAAATCGACGTGCCTTCGCTGTTCCAGCCGGACGGCATGAAATCGGACATCGCAGTGCAGGGCGGCGACATGGTTTACGTCCATCGCGCCCCGGTGTTTTACATCTATGGCGAGGTCAATCGCCCGGGGGCCTATCGCCTGGAGCGCGGCATGTCGGTCATGCAGGCGCTTGCCCAGGGTGGCGGCATCACGCTGCGCGGCACCGACAAGCGCATCCGGCTGCATCGCCGCAACGCATCGGGCCAGGTTGATACGATGGAACCCGAAATGGCGTTGCCACTGCAGAGTGATGATGTTGTGTATGTGCGCGAAAGCCTTTTCTGATCGGACGAATTCATGACTTTTCAGCAGTTTCTTCTGATTCTTCGCGCACGCTGGCTGGTCGGGCTGGCCGTGCTATTCGTGGTCATTGCAACGACCGTGGCGGTAAGTCTCGTTCTGCCCAAGCAGTACGAGTCGGCGGCGTCGGTGCTGATCGACGTAAAGTCGCCGGACCCCATTCTCGGTGTCACCCTGCCGGGGCTGGTGTCGCCGGGTTACATGGCGACGCAGATCGACATCGTGACCTCGGACCGCGTTGCACAGCGCGTCGTGCGCGTGCTCGGCTTCGAAAAAAGTGCGCAGGCGGTAGAACAGTGGCGCGAGGCGACCGAAGGCAAGGGCTCGATCGATGCCTACTTCGCCGAGTTGTTGAAGAAAAAGCTCGACGTGCGCCCGTCGCGTGAATCGAACGTGCTGTCGATCGCCTTTTCCGGCCAGGATCCGGCGTTTTCGGCAGCCGTGGCGAATGCCTTTGCCCAAGCCTACATCGACACCAATCTCGAACTGAAGATCGAGCCGGCCAAGCAATACGCCGCGTGGTTCTCGACTCAGTCAAAGTCGCTGCGCGAAGCGCTTGAACAGGCGCAGACCAAGTTGTCCGAATTCCAGCAGGAAACCGGCATCGTGAACACCGACGAGCGCCTGGACATCGAAAGTGCCCGTCTGGCCGAGCTGTCGAGCCAGTACACCGCGATCCAGGCGCAGCGCAGCGACAGCGCGTCACGCCAGGCACAGGTCAGCCAGTCGCAGATCGAAACACTGCCGGAAGTGCAGCAGAACTCGCTCATCATCGGGCTCAAGTCCGAGCTTGCACGCGGCGAGGCGCGCATGACCGACGCCAGCCAGCGCTTCGGACGCAATCATCCGGAGTACCAGCGCGCGCAGGGCGAAGTGGATTCGCTTCGTGCCAAGCTCGAAGCTGAAATGAAGAAGGTCGCCAGCACCCTGGGAACCAGCAACCGGGTGAACGTGCAGCGGGAAGCAGAGGTCAAGGCATCTCTGGCGGCACAGAAGGACAAGGTTCTGGAGCTGAAGAAGCAGCGTGACGATCTGGCGGTGCTCCAGCGCGAGGTCGAAAGTGCGCAGCGTGCCTACGATGCGGTGGCGCAGCGCTTCACGCAGACCAGCCTGGAAAGTCAGACCACCCAGACCAATATCGTCGTGCTGACGCCGGCCACGCCGCCGTTGGAACATTCCAGCCCGAACCTGCTGCTGAATACGCTGGTCGCCGTGTTCCTCGGCGTACTGCTGGCTGTCGGCACCGTGCTGCTGCTCGAACTGCTCGACCAGCGCATCCGCGGTGACGATGACCTGCAGCAGCTTCTCGGGGTGCCCGTACTGGGTCTGATCTCGACCGCCAAATTCGGCAAGGGCGCCAAGCGCGCCCGCGCAGCCGCTGCCTGAAGGACACTCCGGAATGAATGCATCCACTTCGCTCGACACCGGCTCCGGCCGGGCCATCGGCGCCATCCTGATCGACGCTGGCCGGCTCAGCCCGGATGGTGCGGAACGCATCCTGCGCGCGCAGCGCGATGGCGGCCTGCGCTTTGGCGACGCGGCCATCTCGCTCGGTCTGCTGAAGGAATCCGACATCCAGTTCGCGCTGTCGCGCCAGTTCGACTACCCCTTCCTGCAACCTGGCGAAAGCAGTGTCAGCGACGAGGTCGTCGCGGCCTACCGTCCCTTCACGCACCAGGTCGAAGAGTTGCGCGCGCTGCGCAGCCAGCTGATGCTGCGCTGGTTCGATGCCGAAGCCGAGCGCAAGACGCTGGCCATCGTCAGCCCGGAACGCGGCGAAGGGCGCAGCTTCATCGCCGCCAATCTGGCGGTGGTTTTTTCGCAGCTCGGCGAGCGTACGCTGCTGATCGACGCCGACATGCGCAATCCGCGCCAGCACACGATGTTTTCCGTCAGCAACCGGCTCGGCCTGTCGGAAACGTTGGCCGGACGCGGTGGTCCGGAAGCCGTGCAACGCGTGCCGGCGCTGCTCGACCTGTGCGTCATGCCGGCGGGTGCGGTGCCGCCGAATCCGCAGGAACTGCTTTCGCGACCGATGTTCAGCCAGCTGCTTGGCCAGCTGGCGAAGGATTTCGACGTGATCCTGATCGATACGCCGGCGGGGGCCGAGTATGCTGACGCACAGACCATCGCCGTGCGTGCCAGTGGCGCGCTGATGGTGGCGCGCAAGAACGTGAGCCGCGCTTCGCGCCTGCACCGTCTGGCTGACGAGCTGGTCACCGCGAGTGCCACCCTCGTGGGCTCGGTGATGAACGAGCCCTGATGTACCCGGTCGAAAGGCTTTACCGTCCGTGAATCTACCGTCCATGTCCTCCCAGTCTTCGATGCGGCTCGGCCTGCATGCCCTCTCTGCGGGCTGGGCGCCATTCTGGATCGTCATCGCAGGCATGGCGGCCATGTACGGGCCGAGCTTCCACGACCTGTTCAACGGTATCTGGGCCACAGATGAAAACGCGCATGGCCCGATCGTGCTTGCTGTTTCGCTGTGGCTGCTCTACACGAAGTGGAACGAAATCGCCGACAGCATCGAGTACGCCCCGGCGCCTGCGCTGGGCTGGCCGGTACTCGTATTTGCGCTGCTGCTCTACGCGCTCGGTCGTTCGCAGGACATCCTGATCTTCGAAATCGGCTCGCTGATTCCGCTGCTGGCGGGTCTGCTGCTGGTGTTCTTCGGCAAATCGACGCTGCTCAGGCTGTGGTTTCCGCTGTTCTTCATGCTGTTCATGATTCCGCTGCCCGGTGTGCTGGTCGACACCATCACGCAGCCGATGAAGATGGCGGTGTCGTGGGCGGCTGAACATCTGCTGTACGCCCTCGGTTACCCGATCGCACGCACCGGCGTCATCCTCGTCATCGGCCAGTACCAGTTGCTGGTGGCTGACGCCTGTGCCGGTCTGCATTCGCTGTTCACGCTGGAAGCGCTCGGCCTGCTCTACCTCAACCTGGTGAAGCACGATTCGCTGAGCCGCAACATCACGCTGGCCATCCTGATCGTCCCGATCTCGTTCTGCGCCAACGTCATCCGGGTCATCGTGCTGACGCTGATCACCTACCACTTCGGCGATGAGGCGGGGCAGGGCTTCCTGCACGGCTTTGCCGGCATGGTGCTGTTCATCAGCGCGCTCATCCTGATCATCGGCGTCGATTCAATGCTGCGCTTCGGCGTACGGGTGGCCGAGCCACGCGCCAGTTGAGCCCGGGCGGGCGGCACCAATGAGCAGCATCGAATCCGATCTCGCGTTCATGAACGAAGCGCTCGCGCTCGCGCGCGAAGCTGGTGCACTCGGTGAGGTACCGGTCGGCGCCGTTGTCGTGTGCGACGGTGAAATCGTCGGTCGTGGCTACAACCGCCCCATCATGGCGAACGATCCGACGGCACATGCCGAGGTAATGGCGCTGCGCGCCGCAGGTCAGGCGCTCGACAACTACCGCATGCCGGGCTGCACGCTGTACGTGACGCTCGAACCCTGTGCCATGTGCAGCGGCGCGATCCAGCATGCGCGCATCGCGCGCGTTGTGTTCGGTGCGCGCGATCTCAAGACCGGTGCCTGCGGCAGCGTGACCGACCTGTTTGCAGAAGCGCGCCTGAATCACCACGCGACGGTCGAATCCGGTCTGCTCGAAGCGGAATGCGGCCGTCTGCTCAGCGATTTCTTCGCCGCCCGGCGGCGTCGCACCGACACCGCCTGATGCGCCTGTCGCTCGACATTCCCACGCAGTGGATGCAACTGTACGACGATCGTGACGTGCTGATCCGTCGCTACCGGGTGTCTACGGCGCGCAATGGCAGTGGTGAGCAGCGAGGCAGTTACTGCACACCGCGCGGACGCCACATCATCCGCGCGCGCATAGGTGGTGGTTCGCCGTCCAATACCGTTTTCGTGCGGCGCCGCCCGACCGGCGAATGCTGGTCGCCCGAGCTCGCGGCCAGTCACCCCGGCCGCGACTGGATACTGACCCGCATCCTCTGGCTGTCCGGTTGCGAGCCGGGCTTCAACCGTCTGGGCGAGGTCGATACGATGCGCCGCTTCATCTACCTGCACGGCAGTCCGGACACGGCGGAGATGGGGGTGCCCGGGTCGATCGGCTGCGTGCGCATGCGCAATCGCGACATCATCGAACTGTTCGATCTGGTGCCGGCCGGCACCCCGGTGGATATCCGCGATTGAGCGCGCTCACCGTCGTCGTCGGCGACTGGACGTCACTCGAGCCGGCGCTCCGGACGGTGCGCGAGGCGGTGTTCATCCTTGAACAGGGGATTCCGGCCGAGCTGGAGTGGGACGCCGATGACGCAACCAGCCGGCATGCACTGGCCTGCATCGATGGCGCGCCGGTGGCCTGCGGACGCCTGCTGCCGGACGGACACATCGGGCGCATGGCCGTGCGGGCGGCCTGGCGCGGCCAGGGGATCGGTCGGGCCATTCTCGATGCGCTCATCGATTCGGCGCAGCAGGTCGGCATGCCCTTGCTGCAACTGCACGCGCAGATGCACGCAACCGGCTTCTACGAAAAGGCAGGCTTCGCCGCCGAGGGGCCACCGTTCGACGAGATCGGCATCGAGCATCAGAGGATGGTGCGCACCCTGGTCAGCTGAGGCAGCGTTTCGTCCTCCAGCGGCTTCACGATGAAATCGGTGACCCGCGCGTAACCCATCGCGCGTTCGCGCTCGTGATCGAGTGGCGACGAACTGAGCATGCAGATGCGCGCATCGCCCTGCTGATCGTCGGGCAGCTGATGAAAGCGGTCGAGAAATTCGAAACCGTCCATGCGCGGCATGTTGATGTCGAGCAGAACGAGATCGACATCGTGGAACGGGTGGTCGGCGAACCACGCAAGCGCCTGTTCCGCCCATTCGAATACCTTCACGCGCAAAGCCAGACCGGAACGTTCCAGCAGCAGGCCGTGAAAGTAATTGTCGGCTTCGCTGTCGTCAATCAGCATGATGGTGCGCAGCTGCGGCGGGTTCATGCGGCGGCCATCCGGGGCGGCATGGCCGGCAGACAGGCCGACAGCGGCAGCGCAAGTACGAAACAGCTGCCGCGGCCTTCTTCCGACTCCACATAAAGCCGCGCACCGTGCATGTCGGCAATGCGCCGGCTCAACGCAAGGCCAAGACCGGTGCCTTCGAACTCCGAACGCGCGTGCAGACGCTGGAACACGCCGAAAATCTTTTCGTGAAAGCCGTCCGCAATGCCGATGCCGTTGTCGATCACCTGGATGCGCAGCTCGTGCTCATCCGATTCGGCCCGGATGCTGATGACCGGGGCTTCGCCCGGCCGGTGGAACTTCAGCGCATTGCTCACCAGGTTCTGCAGCAGCAGGCCCAGCAGGGTCCGGTCGCCGCGCACCGCCGGCAGCGGGGCCACGTGCAGCGTGGCGCCAGCCTTTTCGATCGCATCGGACAGTACCTGCCGGGTGTCTTCGAGGCTTTCATTCAGGTCCACGCGGTCAAGCCGCGCTTCGCTGTTGTCGATGCGCACGAAGGAAAGCAGGTCATTGACCAGCGTGCGCAGGCGCTCTCCGCCGCGCAGGATGAAATCGATGTAGCGGTCGATGCGCTCGCTGTCCGCCTCATGCCGGTCGCGCGCCAGCAGCTTGGCAAAGTTGAGGATGGAGTTGATCGGCTCGCGCAGGTCGTGTGAGGCGACATGCACGAACTGCTGCAGCCCCATGTTGCTGCGCTCGAGTTCGTCCAGCGTCCGGCGCAGGTGTTCTTCCGCTTCGAGCCGGGCCGTGATGTCTTCACCCATGCCGAGCAGGCCGATGCCGATGCCGCGTTCATCGACCAGCCGCGTGGTGTGCCATGCCACCGTACGGAATTGCCCGTCCGACGTCATCACCCGGCCGTGGAAACGACGCGATCTGTCGCTTCCGGCCTCAATCAGGCCGCTGAAGAACTCACGGGCGGCGGCACGTTCCTGCGCCGGGAAGCACAGGTCGAACCAGTCCTCGCCGCGCAACGAACTGCTCGGCCGGCGCAAAACCTCGCCGGTGCGGCAGTTGGAGCGCTCGATCCGGCCTGCCGCGTCGGTGACCACCATCATGTTGCCGGCGACGTCGAAATACAATTCCGCCCGGTCGCGTGCCTGCTGCAGTTCGCGCGTGCGCAGGGCAACCAGCGTCAGCATTTCCTCGTTGAAGCGCTGCAACTGCTGCTCGAACAGCGATTGGCGTGCGGTAGCTTCCTGCAGCGCAATCACCTTTTCGCGCAAACGGATCTGCGCGACGACCTGGCGCGCCAGCACGTTGAGCGCGTCGCGCTGTGCAGCATCGAGCGAGCGCGGTACCACGTCCAGCACGCAAAGGGTGCCGATCCGTTGTCCGGCGCCGATGTCGAGCGGAGCGCCGGCATAGAAGCGCAAGCCCGGTGCTCCGGTCACCAGGGGATTGTCGTGGAAGCGCTCGTCGTCCCGGGCGTCTCCGACCACGAATACGTCGGAACCGAGTATGGCATGGGCGCAGAACGCCATGTCGCGCGGTGTCTCGGAAGCGGTGACACCCATGCGCGACTTGAACCATTGCCGGTCCTTGTCGACCAGACTGATTATGGCCATCGGCGTGCCGCAGATCTGCGAAGCCAGACGCGTCAGGTCATCGAACGAAGGTTCGGCAGGCGTATCGAGCAGCGCTGTAGCGTTCAGCGCGGCCAGTCGTTCAGCTTCTCCTGGGGGCAGGGGTGCGGCAATCATTGGGCAAGGTCTTGAAGCGGGGACACGATCACGACAATGTGCATTTTCGACATTGTGAAGACAAAACTTGATTGCACGCGCATGAATTGAGGCGTTACGGGCCTTCAACGGTGCAGATTGAAGCGCGATGCACCCTGATACCTGCCGCGGCAGCCGTAGCGTCGCTCTTCGACACACAGGTGTCGATCGGTCAGTTGCAGCAGAGTGCCTGATCGTGTGCCGTACTCGTCGCCGCTGATGAAAACCGGTGACAGCCGCCGTTCCCATTCGATGCCGACGCCGGTGTCAGGCAGGTCGGCGTCGTCGGCCGGTGTATCGTCGGCGAGCAGGGCGAAAGCCTTGTCAGTGAGCGAAGCGAACGTCGGCGCCTCATCAGCTTCCGGCGTGCCCGGCATCCGTGAAAGGCCGTCGCGCGCCCGGACCAGTTTGGGCCACGGCGTGCCCGGCAGGTGATTGGACACGGCGTGCAGGCCCGGTTCAAGCGTGCGCAGGCTGACCTTGCCGTCGCCCGGGTGACCGATCCATAGCAGCGAGTTGCCGTCGCACAGCAGCAGATTGAAGCCGTTGTAGTCACCACCGGTGTGACGCAGCGTGTCCGCGTATTCCGGTCCGCTCGCCTGCCCGGTCAGGAAATCCGATACCAGCAGGCCGCGCGAGCGGGCGTCCGCGCGCTGCGCGGACGGATCGCGGAAATTGGTCAGCGCGGCAAAGCGGCCATTGCGGGTGACACCCATCCAGGTGCCGCCGGATTGCAGATCGCGGCCGGCCAGCACGTCCGGCGCGTCCGGCCAGAAGGCCAGCGGTGCCGTCGGGCGGCGATGAAATTCGTCGCGATTGGCGATGACCAGGAGCGGCATGTCGGGCCGCACCCGCCAGCCGAGCGCGATCAGGCACATGACGGGATTGTCCGGCCGCTCATCCGGGCGCGCGGAAACGTTCCATGTGGCGCCGGCTGCCTTCGGCCAGCAGTTCGAACAGACCGTGGCGGAACGCGTGACTGCCCAGTTCGATCTCGAATTCGTACTGGTCGCTGACGCCTTCGTAGCTTTCCATCCAGGTCGACGGGTCATCGAGCCGGCGCCGCACCCGGCCGGCGATGCCGGTCGCTGCGTGCAGCGAGGCCTGCATGGTGGCGAGCGCCGCCAGCAGTTCGGCTTCGCGCCCGGCTTCAATGCGGTAATAGACGAAGTAGTCGATGCGCACGGCCATCACTCGCCCAGCGAGTAGGGCATCGGCAGCAGCGTCAGCGCCGTGCCATCCGGGCTGGCCAGCTTCACCGCGCCGGCGGTCGTGCTCGACATCTGGATCACGGCCAGCAGTTCACAGCCGCCATCCGGATGGGCGACCGCATCGACCACTTCGCCGCAGGCCTGATCGTTCGTGTCGGCGCCATACACCGGTGTTCCGGCCGGCGGCGGCGGGCAGTCGGCCTGCGCGCGGTACATGCGTCGCTTGAGCTTGCCGAGATACTGAGTACGGGCGACGATTTCCTGCCCCGGATAGCAGCCCTTCTTGAAATTGACGCCGCCGGTCAGTTCGAAGTTGACCATTTGCGGCACGAAGGACTCCTGCGTTTCCGGCCACACGCTGACCAGACCGTCGCGGATGTCGAAACGCCGCCAGACCGGGGTGCCGGCGGGTGTTGCGTGCGCCGACAGCGCGCTCCACAACGGTGCGAGACGTTCCGTCGGCAGCACGATTTCGAATCTGTCCCCGGCCAGTTTGAGTACCGTCACGTCGTCGGTGCCGGCTGTGGTCATGACATCCGCAGGCACCGTCAGCCCGGCTGCAACCAGGGCGGCGACGGCGTTGCCGCCGGCCAGTCCGAGTGCGGGGCGCGCGGCGCTGCTGTCCGAAAGCGTCACCTTCGAGCGCAGCACATACATCGACAGCTTCTTGCGCATCGGTTCGGCCAGCGCTGTCGGCAACTGCACGACCACGGCGCTGCCCTCGCGCCAGATCGTGAATGCGGCCAGCAGACGTCCCTTCGCGCTGCAGAAGCCGGCGAGCCGCGCGGTGTCGGCCGGCAGGCCCTTGACGTCCTGCGTCAGCAGGTTGTGCAGGAAGGCCGAGGCGTCCTCGCCGTCGGCGTGCAGGCGCGACAGGTGGCTCAGCGGCACGAGCACGGTGGCGTCATGCGCCGCGCGCATTTCGGCGGCGGCATCCTGCATGGCCGGAAACTGGCCATCGTTGGCCACAGTGCCGGCCGGGAGAAGATCGGTGAAGGTCATGGTAGGCGGAAACGGAAGTCAGGCGGTTGATGCTGAAGGTCGGCGACCACGTAGGAGAGGTTAACATATGCGACCCGGCGTGCTGCGCCGCCCGCCAAACGCCTTTTCCGCATGATCCGTGTTCTCGTCCGTCTCGCCCTGCTTGCGCTGGTCGCAGCGCTCGCTGCCGTCGCTGCGCTGGCGTGGTATGCCCAGCGTCCGCTGGTCTGGGACGGCGAGGCGGTCGAATTCACGCTGCGCCCCGGAACGGCCCTGCGTCAGGCGACGCGTCAGATTGCCGCAGCCGGTGTGCCGGTCGAGCCGGCCCTGCTGGGGCTGATCGGGCGGGTGGCCGTTGACGGCACGAAGCTTCAGGCAGGCAGCTATGCCTTCCGCAGCGGGCTGACGCCGGTCGAACTGCTCGAAATGATGACGCGCGGCGACGTGACGTTGCGCGAAGTGCGTCTGATCGAAGGCTGGACCTGGCGTCAGGCACGCGCGGCACTGGCGGCGCACCCGGATCTGCTGCAAGAGGGGGCGGCGCTGGATGACGCGCAGCTGCTCGCGCGCATCGGCAGCGATGCGCCATTCGCCGAAGGCTGGTTTTTCCCCGACACCTATCTGTTTGCCAGCGGCGACAGTGATCTTTCGGTGCTCAGACGTGCACATCACGCGATGCAGGCACAGCTCGCGCAGGCGTGGCAGAACCGCCCGGCCGATCTGCCTTATCACTCGCCGCAGGACGCGCTGATCATGGCGTCCATCATCGAAAAGGAAACCGGTACCGCCACCGACCGGCCGATGATCGCCTCGGTGTTCGTCAATCGCCTGCGCGTCGGCATGCCGCTGCAGACCGATCCGACCGTGATCTATGGTCTGGGCGAGCGCTTCGACGGCAATCTCACACGCGCCCATCTGCGTGCAGACACGCCGTACAACACCTATACCCGGGGCGGCTTGCCGCCAACCCCGATCGCGTTGCCCGGCCGGGCGGCGATCGATGCCGCCCTCAATCCGGCGCCCAGCCCCTACTATTACTTCGTCGCACGCGGCGACGGCAGCAGCGAGTTTTCGCGCACGCTGGCCGAACACAATCGCGCCGTCGACCGCTATCAGCGTCGTCCGGCGAGGAGCGAACGCAAATGAACGCAACCCGGATGAACGCAGACGAGGCCGCCCTACAGATGCAGACACACCGTTTCATCACTTTCGAAGGCATGGATGGCGCCGGCAAGAGCACCCAGATCGCCCACGCGGCGGACTGGTTGCGCACGCGCGGCGAGTCCGTGCTGCTGACCCGCGAGCCGGGCGGCACGCCACTGGGTGAGTCGCTGCGCGCATTGCTGCTGCACGAAGCCATGCATGCCGATACCGAGGCCCTGCTGATGTTCGCCGCCCGTCGCGAACATCTGGCACAGGTGATCGAGCCGGCGCTGGCGCGTGGCGAGTGGGTGTTGTGTGACCGTTACACCGACGCCAGCTTCGCCTATCAGGGCGGCGGCCGGGGCATCGAGGCGGCCCGTCTCGGCGTGCTGGAGCAGTGGGTCCAGCGCGGTCTGCAGCCGGGCCTGACGCTGCTGTTCGATCTGCCGTGCGAAGTCGCGGCGCAGCGTCTGGCGGCGAGTGGCGGCGACCCGGATCGATTCGAGAGCGAGCAGGCCGACTTCTTCAACCGCGTACGGGCGGCCTATCTTGAACGGGCCACCGCCGAGGCCGTGCGCATTCGCGTCATCGATGCTTCAGCGAGCCCGGACATGGTCTCGATTCAACTCGAAGAAATACTTTCAAAGTATTGTAATTAAATGATTCATGATTGGTTGAAGCCACAGTGGAATCAGGTGCTCGCCGGCGCGGACCGCATGCCGCACGCGCTGTTGCTGGCCGGCCCGTCCGGTGTCGGCAAGCGCGAATTCGCCGAGGCGCTGGCGGCACGCATGTTGTGCGAGCGCGCCAGAGGCGCTGAAACCGCCTGTGGTGCGTGTGCGTCCTGCGTGCTGATCACGACCGACAATCATCCTGATCTGCTGACGGTACGCCCGGAAGCGCTCGACGACGAAGCGGGCGAGGGCGATGACGCAGAGGACGGCGAAGGCGGCAAGGCGAAGTCGAAACTGATCCGCATCGCGCAGGTACGCGCCGTCATCGAACGGCTCGGCGTGGGATCGCACCAGGGGGGCTACCGCGTGGTGCTGCTGTATCCGGCCGAAGCCATGCTGTCCGAATCCGCCAATTCACTTCTCAAGGTACTTGAAGAGCCGCCCGTAAATACATTGTTTTTATTGATTTCAGACCGGCCTAGAAATTTGCTGCCGACGATACGCAGCCGTACCCGTCTGCTGCCCTTTCACTTGCCGCCGATCGACCAGTCGATGGCCTGGCTCAAGGCTCAGGGCATTGCGCAGGCGGCCGATGCGCTGGCGCTGTGTGCCGGCGCGCCACTGCATGCACGCGATCTCGCCACCTCAAAAGACGCTCAAATTCAAGGCCAGTTTGTCGATGATGTATCGAGGCTCGCCATCGACGCACCGCTGGACGTGGCGGCGCGCTGGGCCGGCTGGCTGCAGGGCCGCAAGAAGGGCGAGCCCGGGCTGACCGACCTGCCGACGCTGGTGACCTGGCTGCAGCGCTGGATGGCCGATCTGGTCATGCAGTCGACCGCTGGCGCACCGCGCGTGTTCGTGGCGCGTCAGGCGGCGTTGCAAGCGCTTGCACAACGCAGCGATGTCGCGACCGTGCTGCGTGGGTACAATGAATTGCTGAAAGTCCGGGCGCTGGCGCATCACCCGCTGAATGCCCGGCTGTTCGTGGAAGACATGCTGCTGCGTTACGCCAGATTGTTCCGGGCGCCACGCTGAGCGAAACTTGATGTACTTGATGTCAGCAGACCCCGGGACAACAGGAATGAGCGAACCGCAGGTCACGTCGGGCAACCGCCGCAGCGTACTGTCACTCGCCGTCAGTTCGAAATCGGTGCTGTACGCCGCCTACATGCCCTTCCTGAAGGGCGGCGGGATATTCCTGCCGACCAACCGCGTCTACAAGATCGGAGACGAGGTGTTCCTGCTGCTCCAGTTGATGGACGATCCGGCCAAGCTGCCGATCCAGGGCACCGTTGCGTGGGTGACGCCGCCGGATGCGCAGGGCGGCAAGCAGCAGGGCATCGGCCTGCGCTTCGGCGACGACGACAGCAGCAAGGCTGCGCGCGCCAAGATCGAATCCGTCATCGGCAGCCATCTGGCGTCCACGCGGCAGACACACACGCTTTGACCGGGTCGCCCGTGCGCGGCCCGGGCGACCCCAACGAATACGTTTTTTTCCGGTTCTTCAATGTTCATCGATTCCCATTGCCACATCGACTTTCCCGACCTGGCCGTCCGCGAGGACGAACTGATCGCCAACATGCGTACGCAGCAGGTCAGTCATGCGCTGTGCGTGTCGGTCAATATCGAACAGTGGCCGCGCGTCACCGCGATGGCGGGCCGGCACGACAATGTGTTCGCCTCGCTGGGCGTGCATCCGGACTATGAAGACGTGACCGAGCCCGATGTCGCGCAGCTGGTGAAGCTGTCCGACCACCCGCGCGTCGTGGCGATCGGCGAAACCGGGCTGGATTACTTCCGCCTGACTGGTGACCTCGAGTGGCAGCGCGCGCGCTTCCGCACCCACATCCGCGCTGCGCGCGAATGCGGCAAGCCGCTGATCATCCACACCCGATCGGCGGCCGAAGACACGCTGGCCATCATGCGCGATGAGAAGGCGCACGAGGTCGGTGGCGTCATGCACTGTTTCACCGAATCGCTGGAGGTGGCCGAAGCGGCGATCGACATGGGTTTCTGCATTTCCTTTTCCGGCATCGTCACGTTCAAGAACGCGCAGTCGCTGCGTGATGTGGCCAGGGCCATTCCGGCGCGCGCCATGCTGATCGAAACCGATTCGCCCTACCTCGCGCCGGTGCCCTACCGCGGCAAGATGAACGAGCCGTCCTTCGTGCCGCACGTGGCGGCCGAACTGGCGCGCGTGCGCGACATGTCGCTCGATGACGTCGCCCGCGTCACCAGCGACAACTTCTTCCGCGTGTTCAGCGACGCTGCGCGGCTGGCCGGTCGCCTCGGAGTGGCGGCATGAAGACACTGCGCATCGTGGTGCTGAGCACCTGCCTCGCAGCGACCAGCGGCGTGCTGGGCGCCGCCTACGATGACCTGATCAATGCCGCCAATCTGGGCGACGCACGTACCGTGGCTGCCTTCGTCGATCGCGGGCTGGATGTGAATTCGGTCGATCCGCGCGGCGAAACGCTGCTGATCATCGCCTCGCGCGCCGGTCACCTTGATCTGGTCAAGGCGCTGCTCGACCGCCGTGCCAGGCTCGAAGCCGTCAATGCGGTCGGCGAAACCGCACTTGCGGTGGCGGCGTACAACGGTCACGCCGAAGTGGTCGACCTGCTGCTGGCGAAGGGTGCCGACCCGGTCAATACACAGGGCTGGTCGGCGCTGCATTACGCCGCCATGCAGGGTCACAGCGCGCCGCTGAAGGCGCTGATCGCCCGCGGCGCACCGGTCGATGCACTGGCGCCGAATGGCGCGACCGCATTGATGCTGGCTGCGCGCAGCAACAACATCGACACCGTGCGCGTGCTGCTGGCGGCGCGTGCCGATGCCCGGGTGCGCGGGCGCGACGGCGAAACGGCGGTCGACTGGGCCCTGAAGGTCGGCAATACCGATGCGGCGGCGCTGATCCGCAAGTCGATGGGGCCGTGATGGACGACGAACGCCAGTTGCCATCGCATTCGCCGCTCGGGCGCAGCTCCGACTACCCGGACCGCTACGACGCCGGGCTGCTGTTTCCGATGCAGCGCACCGCCTCGCGCCAGTCGCTCGGTCTGCTGCAGGCCCACACGCTGCCGTTTTCCGGCATCGATCGCTGGCACGCGTGGGAAGTATCCTGGCTGGACCCGCACGGCAAACCGCAGGTGGCGATCGGCCGCTTCGACATTCCGGCAGACAGCCTGTGCATGGTCGAATCCAAATCGCTGAAGCTCTACCTGAACAGCTACAACAACGAGCGCATGGTGTCGCGCGAAGCGGTGCGGGCGCTGATCGAAACCGATCTGTCGGCGGCCTGCCAGTCGGGTGTGATGGTCGAACTGTATGCGCTCGACGCCTTGCCGGCGCTGGTCGGGGAGCAGGGTGGCGCACTGCCGGGTGACTCGATCGATGGGCCGGAGCTGAGTTTCGATTGCTACCAGCCGGACGCGTCATGGCTGTCGGCGGGCGGTGATCCGGTCGAGGAGTGCCTGCGCTCCGACCTGCTGAAAACCAACTGTCCGGTCACGCTGCAGCCGGACTGGGCGACCCTGATGGTGCGTTACCGGGGCCCGCGCATCGATCGCGAGGGCCTGCTGCGCTATGTCGTGTCCTTCCGCAACCACGCCGATTTCCACGAACACTGCGTCGAGCGGATCTATATGGATCTGTTGCAGCGCTGCCGGCCCGAGCGTCTGACGGTCAACGCCTTCTACACGCGGCGCGGCGGGCTGGACATCAACCCCTGGCGCAGCAATTTCGAACAGCCGGACGGGCGCTTCGTCAAACTTGCCCGTCAGTGAGCCGTTCGCGCAGCGCGCTGACCGCCGCGCGGAATTCGGGCGCACCGCCGTAACTGGGGTGACGCGCCGGCAGTGCGTCGATGCCCATGTCGGCCAGGCTGGCCTGGCAGATGCGGCCGATCGCCAGTCGCGGCACGCCAGGAAAAAGCGCGAGGAACTGTTCCAGCAGGGGCCGCAGCGCGCGCCGCTCGGTCACGCTGGGCGCGCGATTGGTCAGCGGCTGGTCGGGCAGGTGAGGATGATAGGCGACCGCATTCCACAGCACGAAGTCGCGCGCCGGCCAGCGCTGGTCGCGCATCGCGCCCCACACGATGCTGGCGGTGCGTTCCAGCATGCCGTCGCGGTTCTTCAGCTGCGGCAGCTCGCGGCTGGTGCGCCGGAAACCGCCGTCGAAATAGTCATCAAAACAATCGTCGCCACGCCCTTCGGCACAGCGCGCCAGCACGTCGCGTTCGCTGGTCATCGCCATGCCGGAGAATTTGGCGCCGCTGTAACTGGGGGCCTCGGCGATCAGCAACACGCGGGCGCGGCCGAGCCGGGCCGCCAGGTAGCGATGCAGTTGGTCGGCACGGATCTGCGGGGCGTCCGGCGAGCAGTCGTGTACCGGGTCGTGGTCGCCCCACGGGTTGAACATCGTGCGCGGGTCGGGAATCAGCGCGCCGGCGACGACTGCGGTCACGAAATTGTCGAGATCGTTTGCGGACATCGAAGGTCTCACCGGCCGGACACGAAAGGCGCGCATTGTGCATGACAAGCACCCGCACGGAAAATTGAAAGCAGAAAGCACCCTATGAAAGCTGACCTGATGTTTGCCGCGCGCATGGCGCTGCGCGATTTCCGCGCCGGCGAGCTGCGCATCCTGCTGGTGGCGCTGCTGCTCGCGGTGGCCGCACTGACCTCGGTGTCCTTCTTCACCGATCGCGTGTCGCGTTCGGTGGTCAGCGAAGCCAACCAGCTGCTCGGCGGCGATCTGCTGGTCGCCTCGCGCGACCCGGTGCCCGACGCCTATGCAGACGAGGCGCGCTCGCGCGGTCTGCGCGCCGTCAATACCTGGAGCTTCACCAGCATGGCGTCGAGCACCGATGGCGCCCAGCTGGTCGGGGTCAAGGTGGTGTCCGACGGTTACCCGCTGCGCGGCAAGCTGCGCATTGCTCCGGCACTCAATGCGCCGGACGCGGAAACCCGTTCACTGCCCGCACCGGGCACCGTGTGGCTGGACGAACGCGCGACCAGCGCGCTGGGCGTGCGCACCGGCGACACCCTGACGCTGGGCCAGCTCACGCTGCAGGTGGCTGCGGTGCTCACGTTCGAGTCCGACCGCGGCGCCAGCTTCTTCGCCATCGTGCCCCGACTCATGCTCAACGCGGCCGACCTGCCGGCGAGCGGGCTGATCCAGCCGGGCAGTCGCATCAGTTACCGGCTGCATCTGGCGGGTGAAGATGCCGTCGTGCGCAGCTATGCGTCATGGCTCAAGCCGAAGTTGACGGCGGGCGAAAAGATCGAAACCGTCGATGAGGCCCAGCCCGAGGTGCGCGGAGCGCTCGACCGGGCGCAGAAATTCCTGCGTCTGGCGGCCATGCTGGCGGTGGTGTTCGCCGCGGTGGCGGTCGGCCTGTCGGCGCGTCGATACATGCAGCGGCATCTGGATGGCTGTGCGGTGATGCGCTGCCTGGGCGCCACGCAGGCGCGGCTGACGCGGCTTTTCCTGATCGAATTCGTGCTGGTCGGCATCGTGGCCTGTGCCGCCGGGTGTGCGGTCGGTTACGTGACCCAGTTCGGCGTCGAAGCGCTGCTGGCCGGGCTGTTCGTCTCGAAGCTGCCACAGCCGGGGCCGCTGCCGCTGGTGTACGGCTTTGCAGTCGGCATGACGCTGATGCTGGGCTTCGTCTGGCCGCAGCTGCTGCGCCTGCGCCGGGTGTCGACGCTGCGCGTGCTGCGCCGCGAATGGGACGAAACCGACCGCATTTCATGGGGTGCATACGCCTTCGGTCTGGCCTGCCTGTCGGCGTTGATCGTGCTGATGGCGGGTGATGTGACGCTCGGTCTGGTGGTGGTCGGCGGGTTCGTCATCGCCTGCGGGGTCTATGCGGCCGTGGCCTGGCTCGCGCTGGCCGCCGTGGCGCGGCTGCGCGGCGGCACGGCCGGCGGCTGGCGCTACGGCCTGGCCAGCCTGACCCGGCGCCGCGCTGCGTCGGTCATGCAGATCGCCGCGCTCGGACTGGGTCTGACGGCCGTCCTGCTGCTGGTGATCGTACGCGGCGACCTGCTCGATGCGTGGCACAACCGGCTGCCGGCCGATGCGCCGAACCGCTTCATCCTGAACATCCAGACCGATCAGCTGGCCGCGGTGCGGGAGGAATTCGCCCGCGCCGGCCTGACACCGCCGGAACTGCTGCCGATGGCGCGTGCCCGGCTGGCCGCGATCAACGGCAAGCCGGCGTCGCCCGACAACTACGACTCGATGCGGGCGCAGCGCCTGGTCGAGCGCGAATTCAACCTGTCCTGGTCGGACAGCTTCCAGGTCGGTAACCGCATCGTCGACGGCACCTGGCGGGCCGACCAGCCGGGTTTCTCTGTCGAAGCCGGGCTGGCGAAGGAACTGGGGTTGCGCGTGGGCGACCGGCTGGCCTTCGACATCGCGGGCCAGCGCGTCGAATCGACGATACACAGCCTGCGCGAGCTGGCCTGGGACTCGATGAATGTCAATTTCTTCGTCGTTGCCTCACCCGGCGTGCTGGAGGACTTTCCGGCCAGTTACATCACATCCTTCCACCTGCCGGCGGCCTCGGCCGGCTTCACCAACGAGCTGGTGGCGCGCTTCCCGAACCTGACGGCGATCGACGTCGATGCCGTGGTGCGCCAGTTCCGCGCGCTGATGGACCAGTTGTCGGCGGCCGTCAGCGTGGTGTTCGGCTTCGCGCTGTTGGCCGGCGTGGTCGTGCTCTTCGCGGCCATCGAGGCGACGCATGACGAACGCCGCTTCGAACTGGCGGTGCTGCGCACGCTGGGCGCGCGCAACCGTCAGCTTCGCGCATCGCTGCTGACCGAATTCGCGCTGCTCGGCGCGCTGGCCGGCATGCTGGCCGCCGCGGGCGCGGTCGTGATGACGATGGTGCTGGCGCGCGAAGCCTTCCAGCTGCCCTACGTGCCATCCATCGTCCAGCCGCTGGGCGGCATGCTGTTCAGCACGCTGGCGGTGGTCGGCGCCGGCATGCTCGGCCTGCGTGCGGCGCTGCGCGCACCGGCGCTGGCCAGCCTGCGCGCCGCCTGAGGCCGGTCAAAGCCACAGCGGCGCCACGAAGGCGAAGAACGCGCCGATCGCATACAGCGCAACCGATGCCGCGTACACGCCGGCCGACAGCCGGCGCGCCCGCTGACAGGTGCGTGCGGCCGCCGGGTCGGACGGGCAGGGAAGCGAGCGGGCACGCCACTGCGCAAGGCCTGCCAGCAGCAGCGCCAATGCCGCCCCGCCGAATACCAGCGCCTTGTGTTCCGACAGCCAGATCAGCTGAGGCACATGACCGGTCAGCGTGACCAGGCTGGCGCCGGCGCCGATCGTCACCAGCAGCGCCGGCAGCGCGCAACACACCAGGGTGGAGCTGCTGGTCAGCAGCGACAGCCAGCTCGCGCCCAGTGTGGCGCGCAGACTTTCCGCCGGCTCCATGTCAGCGCGCCTTCAGGCCGGCGCGCAGGCTGTCCAGCGTGTCGGGCACGCGCTCGATGCTTTTCACCAGATAGCCGGCGTCGGTGATCTGCTTGCGCAGCAGGTCGTCGGCAAGGTCCTGCCCGTCCTTGAGACTCAGCGCAACGATCTTGTGCTCCAGACTGACCAGCACGTCGGCGGTCGCGGCGTTGGTGCGCAACTTCTTTTCGATGGCCGAGCCGCAGAAGGCGCAGACCAGACCGTCCACCTGCATCCGGATGGTCTGGGCCGCCCAGGTCTGACCGACGGACAGGGCGCACAGCGACAAGGCAGCAGTGAAGGTACGAATATTCATTTGATATCTCCTTGAATTCAAAATAGAAGCATGACGTTTACGAAGCCGTCGCCGCGATGCTGGCTGTTGACGCTGACACCGACGTCCACCCACCAGCGGCGCTGGAACAGCCGCACCAGCGGGGTGATCTGGGTTGCGTCCGACAGGGTGCTGCGCCGTTCGGCCTGCAGGCCGAACCACAGCGCGATGTCTTCGTAGTCGGCGGCGTAGGGCGCCCACAGCGCCTGGGCGGTGGTGACCGCCTGGGTCTGGCTGCCGGCGTGGTACAGGTGGGTGGACAGCCGGGTGTAGATGCGCCGGGTTTCGTAGTCCATCCAGAAACCGCCATGCACACCGCTGCGGCTGCCGCTGTCGGTGCCACCTTCGTCGTAGGCGCTGCCGCGTGCGGCGAGTGGTCCGCCATATATATATGCATTGGCGATGCCGTCCCGGCCGTAGTGGCGATGCACCAGCCAGTTGGCCTGCAGCGTGGTGTAACGGCGTTCGATGCTTTCGTCGTCCGACAGGTAGCGCGACTGGCCGGCGGCCACCGACAGGTCGGCGCGGAAGCCGTGCGCCACTTCGGCCATCTGGGCGTCGGGTGACGCAGTGAACATGAACATCGTGATGTCGCGCGGAATGAAGAAACCAGCGTGCGCCTGGCCGGCGAGCGCAGTGAGCGCAAGGGCGGCCAGCGTACGCGAGCGGAAGTCGCGCGCGGGCGAACCCGATGGATCGAGCATGATGAACTCCTGAACGTTGAACAACGGCTGCGACGCGCAGGCGTCGCGATCGGCGTGTTCAGCCGTGTCTGGGCGGACGTTCGGGAGGAAGTGGCGTATGCGACGACCGGTCGGGCGCGGGCTGTGCGCTGACCCGGTCAATTGCCGCCGGACAATGTGTGGCGCCAGTCATCGGCAGCGCGATCGCGTGGGCAGCAGCGCACTGCGCACCGCACTGTCCATCATTCGGGCAGTCGTCGGACACGTCGACCGCACTGTGGCAATCATGGCCGGACATGGCGTCATCCATGGCGGCATCGAGCTGCACCTGCCCGGGCATCGCCGGATCGGCGAGTGCGCAACGAACCTGGCACTGCAGCGCGAACGCCTGCAGCGGCACGGCGCCGACCAGGATCAGCAGGACCAGGGTCCGCATCCAGGGGCGCATCAGGTTGGAAAATGCATTCATCGGAAAAAGGTAACACGGCAACGACGTTGAAGACAGGTCGCGCGTGCGACGGTTCAATCGTGTCGCGGCGTCCCGGTGCGTCAGACCACCTGCGGCCAGTGCAGGTCGCCGCACAGCACGCGCAATTCGTCATCCCAGTCGCGATAGGCGACCGATACGGTGACGCACAGCACGCCGGATGAAATCGACAGGTAGGGACGGGTGACCTGCACCTTGCCCAGATTGTCGACCGCGCGCCGGAAGTAAGGGCGGCGCGACCAGCGGGCGTGGCGGTTGATCGACAGCGCGCGGTACTGGCTTTCTTCAGGGCCGGCGGAATGGGCAGGACGCACATTGCGGCCGACCTGACGGCCCTGCTCATCGAGCAGGAAACAGCAGTCGGCGCGTTCAAGTTGCAGGAAGGCCTGGCAGGCCTCGGCCATCGGCACACCTTCCTCGAGCAGCACGGCGCAGCCGCCCATGGCGTGGATGTAGGGGCCGATCAGTTCGCGGTAACGCTGGGCGCCGGTGCCGCGCGTGGTGTTGAAGCGGTCCCACAGCGCATTGATCACCGGGCTCACTTCGCGCGTATCGATTGGCGCGGCGGCCGGCATGGCGAAATAGAAGCCCTGCACGAAATCGATGTCCGAATCGAATGCGGCCAGGGCCTGCGCTTCGGTTTCGACACCTTCGAGCAGCACCAGCGAGCCGGCTTCGTGGATAAGGCTGACGATCTGCGGCAGCAGGCGACGGGCCGACGGATCATCCACCGACTTGATCGCGAAGGAACGGTCGAGCTTGACGATTTCCGGCTGCAGCGACCAGATGCGATCGAAATTTGAATGGCCGGCGCCGAAGTCGTCGAGCGCAATCATGCAGCCCATTTCGCGCAGGTAGTCGACCGTGCGGGCAAAGCCGGCGTGTTCGGATACGGCTTGCTCCATCACTTCGATGACGATGCGGCGAGCATCGATGTCCGGGTGTTCGCACAACTCGGGCAGGAAGTCCGACAGGTCGCTGTCCGGGCCGCGCCGGAACACTTCCGGATGGATGTTCAGGAACAGCCAGCCGCCGTGAGTATCGTGGGCCGAATGGTTGTTTACGTGCAGATAGCGGCACAGCTGATCGAGATAGCGCAGGTCTTCGTAGCCCGACGTGCTGGCGATGACCCGTCCCGGTGCCACCGGGTTGAGGTCGGCGTCGGCTGCGCGCAGCAGGCCTTCGTGGCCGATGGCGCGGCAGTGCGAGAGGCTGAAGATGGGCTGGAAGTGACTGGTCAGCTTCAAACCCTTGTATCGCGCCGACACGCCACTGGTGCTGTGGACGATGTCGGCTCCGCAGGGCGTTTCGGCCTCCGCTACCACTGCTAACGTTGCTTGGGCCATGAAGGACGCTCGAATGGAGAAGTTAAGTGGTGCTAACGGCAGTGCACCGCGCACTCTTGAATACGTGACCCCGTGATGGCATCAGCGCCCGCTGCTATCCTGCGCGTCGTTCATCCTTCGCAGTTGCCGCCCGCTTCCGTGTTCGAACTCCCTTGTCGTTCGCATTTCACATGCTGCCCGGACTGCCGCGTGGTGCATCCATGAACCCGGCCCTGCAACAGATCCTGCTGGCCGCGCCGCTGTTCGTCCTGGTGTTCGTCGGCTACGCCATCATGAAATGGGGTGGCTGGAACAAGGCCGGCGCCGATGCGCTGGCGAAATTCGTGTTCACCATTGCACTGCCGGCCATGCTGTTCCGCCTGATGAGCGGCTTCGCCAGTCTGCCGCCGGTCGATGCGGGCCTGCTGATTGCCTTTTTCGGTGCCTGCCTGATCGTGTTCGTGATCGGCCGCCTCGTGTCGGCGCGGTTGTTCGGTCTGGACGGCGTGTCGCAGTCGCTGTTCGCGCTGGGGGGCGTGTTTTCCAACAATGTGCTGCTCGGACTGCCGCTGACGCATACGCTGCTCGGCGAGTCGGCCATGCCGTCGGCGGCGCTGGTGGTTGTGTTCAACGCCCTGATCCTGTGGACGCTGGTCACTGTTTCGGTGGAATGGGCGCGCCACGGTGCGCTGACGCTGGCCGGATTCGGCAAGACCGCGCGCGGCGTGCTCACGAACCCGCTGGTGGCCGCGATTCTCGCCGGTACGCTGTTCGGTCTGAGCGGACTGACGCTGCCCGGGCTGATCGATCAGCCGCTGAAAATGCTGGCCGACGCCGCGCTGCCGCTGTCGCTGATTGCGCTCGGCATGGGGCTGGCCGAATTCGGTGTGCGCTCGCACTGGCGGCAGAGCGCGTCGATCAGCGTGCTCAAGCTGGGTCTGCATCCGCTGATCGTCTGGGGACTGGCGGTGGCGCTGGGCCTTCCCGAAACTGAAACGCGCACCGTCGTGCTGCTCGCCTCGCTGTCGGTCGGTGCCAACGTCTATCTGATGTCGCGCCAGTTCCAGGTCATGCAGGGCCCGGTGGCCGGCAGCCTTCTGATATCGACCGCACTGGCCGCCGTGACGACGCCTCTGATGCTCGCGCTGGTCAGCCGATAGGCCCCCGCGCCGGCTTGGTCCGGTTGTCTGAGTCCTGCCCTGCGACAGCGGGATTTTTTACCGCTTCTTCGGGTCTGTGTCCTCAGATGACACAGGTGAACACCCCGACATGACAGACCTTTTTTCCGACCCGCACTTTGCCGACGCCACCGGCGGCGTGGCCGACTTTCCGGCGTCCGTCGCTGCGGCACTGGCACGCATCGACGCCATCCAGCCGATGACGTACGCCCGCACGCGCAACCACATCGATGGCGCGGTCAGCCGCGTGTCGCCGTACCTGACGCACGGCTTCGTCGACGTGCCGCAGGTGATCGAGCGCCTGTCGCAGCGCTGCGCGCTGGCGCCGGAAGACAAGATCGTGTTCGAACTGGCGTGGCGCGAGTATTTCCATCACCTATGGCGGCACTGGGGCGACGACATCTTCGAGTCGCGCCGCCCGCCACCTGCCCCGCACTACGCGCCAGCCATGCCGCAGGATGTCGTCGAAGGACGCACCGGTGTGCCGGTGATCGATCAGGCGGTGCGCACGCTGTACCGCACCGGTTATCTGCACAACCATGCCCGGATGTGGCTGGCCAGCTATGTCGTGCATCTGCGCAAGACCGACTGGCGCGCCGGCGCGATGTGGATGTATCGCCACCTGCTCGATGGCGATCTCGCGTCCAATACGTTGTCCTGGCAGTGGGTGGCCGGCACGCTGACCGGCAAGCCCTATCTGTTCAACGCGGAGAACGTGGAGCGCTACGCACCGCAGTGGGCCAGTCGCGATACGGTGCTCGATGCCGGATACGACGCGCTCGACCAGCTTGCCCGTCACGGCGGCGACTGCCGCCCGCACAGCCTGCGTACCGGAGCGATCGACGAGCCGCCGGTGGGTGCCGTGCTGGATCCCGACAACTGGTCGATGCCGCAGGATGACGAGGTGTGGCTGATGCACCCTTGGTCGCTCGGCTGTCCGCCGCAGGGACGGGTGATCGGCTGGATCGAACCGTCGTTCCACGAACGCTTTGCGTGGAACGAGGCGCGCTGGCAGTTCGTGCTAGCCCGGATGCGCGAGGCCTGCGACGGCATCGTCGTCGGCGATGCGAAGACCCTGCATCGGCAGCTCGGCGGTGTGCGGCTGATGACCATGCAGACGTACAACCCGGGCTATCGCGAGGCGATCGCCGAAGCAGGCATGCTGGCCGAACCGGTGGCGCGGCAGTTCGACGACCCGCCGCGCGCCATGCCGTCGTTCACGCGCTTCTGGCAAAACGTGGCGCCGAAAGCCGTGGTGGGCCGGCCCTGGCACCGCTGATGCCCATGAATACCGTACTGAATCCGCTGGCGCGCGCGCCGGCCCGGGTGCTGGGTCTGGCCGGGCTGATCCCGTTCGTCGGCCTGACGGTCGCGATGTATGTCGACGCCGCGCCACGCGGCTGGATTGCCCTGGCCCAGCTGGCCTATGCGGCCACCATCGTCAGTTTCATCGGTGCGCTGCACTGGGGACTGGCGATGCGTGATGCCACGCTCGACCGCGCCGCGCTGTGGCAGGCGCTCGGCTGGGGCGTGCTGCCGTCGCTGCTGGCCTGGCTGGCGCTGCTGGCGCCGCTCGGCACCGGCTTCTGGCTGCTGTGTGCCGCCGTGCCCGCCTGCTGGTGGATGGACGCGCGGCTCGCGCGCACGCTGACGCTCGAACCCTGGTACCTGCAGCTGCGCACGCTGCTCAGCGTCATCGTCACGATCTGCCTCGCCGCGTCGGCACTGGCGTTGCCCTGAACCGGCGATGCAGGTCGTCTGGTTCAAGCGCGACCTGCGCATCACGGATCACGCGCCGCTGCGCGCGGCGGCGCTGGCTGGCCCGGTGCTCGCCCTGTACGTCTACGAAGACGCGCTGCTGGGCGCGCCCGATGCAGATGCCCGTCACCTTGGCTTCCTGAACGAAGCACTCGATGAGCTCGACGCCGCGCTCGCGGACATCGGCCTGCGTCTGCTGCGCCTGCGCGGCGCGCTGCCCGGGGTGTTCGATGCGCTGCATCGCGGCCAACGCATCGCAGGGCTGTGGAGCCATGAAGAGACCGGCAATGCGTCGAGCTTTGCCAGGGACCGCGCGGTGGCTGCATGGTGCCGTGCCCAGGGGGTTCCGTGGCGCGAGTTTCCCAATGGTGCGGTGGTCCGGCGTCTGCGCGATCGCGACGAGTGGTCCGCGCACTGGATGACGGTCATGCGCCCGGCGCCGGCCGGCCCGCCGCCGCGCATCACACCGGCGAGGCTGGCTGGCATGATGTGTGTGGCGCCGCCGGACGCCGCGGCGATCGGCCTGGCATCGCGCGACATCGACGGGCGTCAGCGCGCGGGCAGGGCGCGGGCGCTGAATGAACTCGATCAGTTTCTCGATGAGCGCGTGCTGCGCTACCGGCGCGGCATGTCCAGCCCGCTGTCGGCCGGCGACGATTGCTCGCGCCTGTCGCCGCATCTGGCCCTGGGTATCGTGTCGTTGCGCGAGGTGGTGCATGCGGTGTGGCGTGCGCGTTCCAGCTGGCTGGCTCGTGCCCACGTTCCGCAGGCTGCGGCGGCGCTGGCCGGCCTGAAGTCGTTCGAAAGCCGGCTGCACTGGCACTGTCACTTTATGCAGAAGCTGGAATCCGAACCGGAGATCGAATTCCACCCGGTGAATCGTCTGTACGAAGGGCTGCGCGAGGCGGACTTTTCGGCTGCCCGCCACGCCGCGTGGTGCCGTGGCGAAACCGGCTATCCGTTCATCGATGCCTGCATGCGCTCGCTCGCTGCCACCGGCTGGATCAATTTCCGCATGCGCGCCATGCTGATCGCGTTTTCGTCCTATCAGCTGTGGAATCACTGGCGCGAGCCTGCATTGCATCTGGCGCGCCTGTTCACCGACTACGAACCGGGCATCCATTACCCGCAGGTGCAGATGCAGTCCGGCGTGACCGGCATCAACACCCTGCGCATCTACAACCCGGTCAAGCAGCAGATCGATCAGGACCCGAAAGGCATTTTCGTTCGCCGCTGGCTGCCGGAACTGGCGCGCGTACCGATCGAATTGCTGGCCGAACCGTGGCGCATGACGCCGGATGAGCAGATGCGGGCGGGTTGCGTGATCGGCCGCGACTATCCGGCGCCGGTGGTCGAGCACCTCGCTGCCGCCCGCGCGGCGCGCGATGCGGTGTGGTCGGTTCGCCGCCTGCCGGAGGCCGGTGCCGAAGCGCGCCGCGTATTCGTGCAGCACGGCAGCCGCAACCCCGATCGCGAAGGCGTGCGTCGCCGTCGCAAGGCGAAGGCCGATGACGGCGGCCAGATGGGCTTCGGGTTCTAGGGCAAGTCACGCACCTGCACCAGGCGTCGCCCAGTGCCTGCTGCAGATCCGCGATCAGGTCATCGGCGTCTTCGATGCCGATGGACAGCCGCAGCATCGCGTCCGGAATGCCGCGTCGGGCGCGCTCTTCCGGTGCGAGGCCGTGATGGGTGGTGGTGCACGGCTGGGTGACCAGACTTTCGACGCCGCCCAGGCTGGGCGCCAGCCTGATCAGGCGCAGGCGGTCGGCGACGCGGGTGGCTTCGCTGCCGTCGCCGCGCACGACGATGCTCAACATGCCGCCGAAGCCGTCCATCTGCGCCTTCGCCAGTCTGTGGCCCGGCGCTTCCGGCAGGCCCGGGTAATGCACGCGAGCGATCTTCGGGTGACGCGCCACGGCCTCGGCCACCGCCAGCGCACTGGCATTGTGCTGACGCACGCGCACGACCAGCGTGCGCAGGCTGCGCGACAGCAGCGCGGCGGTTTCCGGTGACGGCACGGTGCCGAGGTTCTTGCGCCAGGCCCACACCGGTTCGAGCAGCGCCTTGCTGCCCATCAGGACGCCGGCGGTGAGATCGCTGTGACCGCCCAGATATTTGGTCGCGCTGTGCATCACGAGGTCCGCGCCCAGTTCCAGCGGACGCTGGTTCACCGGCGAGGCGAAGGTGTTGTCGATGGCGACCAGCGCACCGTGCGCATGCGCCTTGCCGGCCATGGCGCGGATATCGACGATGTCCAGCGTCGGATTGGTCGGCGTTTCGAAGAACACCAGCTTCACGCCGTCTGCGAGCAGGGCATCCAGCCTGTCACCCTCATTGCCCAGGATGCAGTACGTGCGCAGCCCGAGACCGGGCAACTGCTGGCCCAGCAGTTCCAGCGTGCCGCCATAGGCGTCACCGACGCAGACGATGCCTGCGCGGCCGTGCGTCAGGAACAGCGCGCTCAGCGCCGCCATGCCGGAAGAGAACACCCACGCGGCCTCGGCCGACTCGAGACCGGCGAGCGTCTCCTCCAGCGCGTAGATCGTCGGGTTCAGCCCGTAACGCGTGTACAGCCCGCCGCGCGTGCGGCCGTCGATCACATCGAGCAGGTCGGCCGTCGAACCGAAACCGAAGGTGGTGGTGTTGTAGATCGGCGGGTAGGGACTACCGTAGGCGTCATCGGCGGTGTGGCCGTGAATCGCACGGGTGGCGAGAAGATACTTTCGGGCGTGGTCCATCAAAGACTTCCAATCTGCACAAGTCGCTGAGGATACGCCGCAGGTTCGGTGCGATCAGCCGAGGCAGAAGAACTCGACCACGTCGCTCGCCGCGCTGCGTGGCGAGCCGAAAGCCAGCCAGCCGTGGCCGTCGATGACCACTTCTTCGCGGGTCAGCGCGAATTCCTGCCGGCCTTCGATGGTGACGAAGGTGCCGTTGCTCGAGCGGTCGGTCAGCACGAAGCGGTCGCGCCTGAATTCGAGGTCGCAGTGCTGGCGCGAAGCGCGCGCGTCCTTGATGCCGATGTCGACATCGATGTCGCGCCCCATGCGCAGCCGCGGGTGTTCATCGCCGAGCAGCCAGACGCGGCCGCCGTGATAGACGCGCATTTCGACCCGGCCGCTGCTCATCGTCAGGCCGCCGATCTGGGTGACGTGGTCGGAATGCTCGCAGCGCATCTCGCACAGTTCGACCGAGCGCGCGACGCCCTTCACGACGCGCGGCGGCAGCGGGCGGATTTTCGGTTGCCAGTGTTCGCTCAGCCGCACGGCGGCTTCGGTCGATACGATGGCGCGGCCATGGCTGGCCAGTTCCGAAAGTCGGGCCGCTATGTTCACCGACTCGCCATAGATGTCGTTGCCCGATTCGACCACCGGACCGAAGTGGAAGCCGGTGCGCACGCCGAGTGAAAAGTGCTTGGCCAGCGGCAGACCGTCGATGTCGCGGTGAATGGCTAGCGTCGTTTCAGCAGCGTGGTCGCAGGCGCGGAAAATCGCCAGCAGACCGTCGCCGGTCATCTTTATGACGGTGCCGGAACTGCCGATCACCGAATCGCACATGGTGCGCAGGCAGCGGTCGATCAGCGCGAACGCGGCCGTGTCGCCCATGCGTTCGTAAAGCTGGGTGCTGCCGACCAGATCGGCAAACAGCACGGCACATTCACGGGTACGGGGCGGGCTGGTCGGCATCTGGGGTCAGAAAAAACGGTGTCGCATCGCATCCGGCAGGGCCATGCCGGTGGCGTGGGCACGTGCCAGCAACTCCCAGTAGTAGCGGTAGGACGCACGATCGTGCAGCGTGTCGCGGTGGCGCGTCGGCCCCCAGCTCGCGTCCTGTGCCGCGCACAGGATGGCGATCGCGTCTTCGACTTCGCTGAAATCCGGTCGCATGGCGCTCAGGATAGGCTCGATCTGGTTCGGATGGATGCTCCACATGCGCATGAAGCCGAAATCGTGGCGCGCCTGTTCGGCGTCGCGCCGGATGTACTCGATGTCGCGGATTTCGGTGGTGACGTTGTGCGTAGGCACCACCCCGCACCCATGCGCCGCGGCGGCGATTTCGCACTTGGCGCGCACGATGATCGGGTGCTCGAACTGCTTCGGGCTTTTCATCGCGTCGCCCGGCAGCGCGCCATGGTGGGCGCTGACGAAATCCATCAGCCCGAGATCGAGCGATTCGACGCGATCGAGGCGCGCGATGTCCCACACCTCGCGCAGCGCGCCGTGGCTTTCGATCAGCACATGCACCGGAATCGCGCGCTTCACGCCGGCCAGCGTTTCGCAGGTGCGCAGCCAGTCGAGCTGGGTGCGTACATCGTCGGCGGAGCGCGCCTTGGGCAGCGTGATGAAGGCCAGCCGGTCGCCGGCTTCGCCGACCAGAACATCCATGTCGGCTTTCCACTGCGCATGCGTGACATCGTGGATGCGCACGCCGATCCGCCCGAAAAGGTTGTCGGCATCATTGATGATGGACGCGCACAGCAGGCGGTGTGCGCCTTCGTTGCCGGCCGCGGCACCGTCCTCGCAATCGCAGGTGAGGTCGAACACCGGGCCCCGTTCGCCCTGCAGCGCGAGCGCCTTGCGCATCAGCTTTTCCGAGCCGGCGTAGTGATCGACGGCCGGGAGGATGGGGAAGGCCCGCTCGCCCTGATAGAGGACGTCGCGTGGATGAACCGGCGCGGCTGAGGTCATGCGGGATGTCCGGGCAACAAAAAAGCGGCCACGTTACCGGGCCGCTTCTTCTGTTTCAAGCCTGACGGATCAGAGCAGGTCGGCGACGCCGGCGCGCTCCTCTTCCAGTTCGGCCAGCGTCTTGGCCACATAGGGCTTCGAGAACTCGTCGATTTCCAGGCCCTTGACGATGCTGTACTCGCCGTTGGCGCAGATGCACGGGAAGCCGAAGATCAGGCCTTCCGGAATGCCGTACGAACCATCCGACGGTACACCCATCGTTACCCAGTCGCCATCCGAACCCAGATGCCAGTTGCGCATGTGGTCGATGGCCGCATTGGCGGCCGAGGCGGCCGACGACAGGCCGCGCGCCTCGATGATGGCGGCGCCGCGCTTGCCGACGGTCGGCAGGAAGGTCTTGGCGTTCCACTCCTGGTCGTTCACCAGCTGGGCCACGCTGTCGCCATTCGACGTCGCGAAACGGTAGTCGGCATACATCGTCGGGCTGTGGTTGCCCCACACGGCCATCTTCCTGAACGAAGCCACCGGACGGTTCAGCTTGGTTGCCAGCTGCGACAGCGCACGGTTGTGGTCCAGACGCAGCATGGCGGTGAAATTCTTCGCCGGCACGCGGCCACCCGCCTTGGCAGCGGTCTTCAGCGCGATGTAGGCGTTGGTGTTGCAGGGATTGCCGACCACCAGGATCTTGCAGGTCGGGGCGGCATGCGCGCCGATTGCGGCACCTTGCACGGTGAAGATCTTGGCGTTCTCGGTCAGCAGGTCCTTGCGTTCCATGCCGGGGCCACGCGGACGTGCGCCGACGAGCAGGGCAAAGTCGGCATCCTTGAACGCGACGTTCGGGTCATCGGTGGCGACCATGCCGGCGAGCAGCGGAAACGCGCAGTCGTCCAGTTCCATCATCACGCCGGTCAGCGCCTTCTGGGCCTGCGGCAGGTCGAGCAGTTGAAGGATGACCGGCTGGTCCTTGCCCAGCATTTCGCCGCTGGCAATACGGAACAGCAGGGCATAACCGATTTGACCGGCGGCGCCGGTCACCGCGACGCGGAGGGGCGTCTTTGACATGTGAGTCTCCTGGATGAGGATGGGACGGGTGCGTAAAAATGCGTTGTGCGCGGCAGGATTATGGCCGACCTGCGGTGTTTTGACACACAGCACAAGACAGACGTACCGGAGCGGAACAAGCCGGGTTTCCGGGCGCCTGTCAGCGCGGGAACGATTTATATCATATATAAGACATGAGACACCTTGTAGACGTGATGGGATTTCTGTGCTGAAATTGTTGCATGGCACAGGAATCCCCAACGTTCAGTCCGCTGTATCGCCAGATACGTGTGCTGCTGACCCAGGCGCTGCAGAGCGGCGAATGGCGTCCGGGTGAGTCGATACCGAGCGAAACCGAACTGGCCCAGCGCTTCAGCGTGAGTCAGGGTACGGTGCGCAAGGCCATCGACGAGATGGCGGCCGACAACCTGCTGGTGCGCAAACAAGGCAAGGGGACCTTTGTTGCGACGCATCACGATCCGCGTGCCTTCTTCCGTTTTCTCCGCCTCGCTCCGATCAACGGCAGCATCGAAACATCACAGAGCGTGCCGCTCGAATGCTGGCGGGCCCGCGCAGGCCAGGAAGTGGCCCGCACGCTCGACGTCGAGGTGGGCTCGCAGATCATCATCGTGCGCCGTTTGCTCAAGTTTGCCGGCAAGCCGGTCGTGATAGACGAAATCTATCTGCGCGGAGACCTGTTCCCCGGGCTGAATCTCGATGTGCTCAAGGAACACCAGGGCTCCCTGTACTCTTTTTTCGAAACGCGCTTCGGCGTGCGCATGGTGCGCGCGGAAGAGCGCTTGCGCGCAGTGCCGGCAGATCGCCAGAGCGCCGAATATCTCGAGGTGCAGGAAAACACGCCGCTGCTGTCGGTCGAGCGTGTCGCCTATACCTATGATGACGAACCGGTCGAATGGCGGCGTGGCCTGTGCTCCACCGCTGATCACTACTACCTGAACACCCTGAGTTAGCAGAGCCGGCGCAATCCCGTTTCCTGCCACACGATCATTCTAGGAGAGCGAGCCAGATGGCCAATACAGCCAGCAAGACCCGACCGAAACACCTGCAGCTGACCGCAATACGGCTGCCGATCCCGGGCATCGTGTCCATCCTGCACCGGGTCAGCGGTGCCGGGCTGTTTCTCTGTCTGCCGCTGCTGTTGTGGCTTTTTGCCGCCAGCCTCGGCTCGCCGGAAACCTTCGATACCTTCAGCACGGTGGTGGGTCATCCGCTTGCGAAGCTCCTTCTGCTGGGCCTTATGTGGGCCTACCTGCACCATTTCTGCGCCGGTATCCGTTTCCTGTTGCTCGACATGCACCAGGGGCTGGAACTGGCTGCCGCGCGCAAAAGTTCTGTTGCAGTGCTGGTCGTGAGCTTGACGCTTACCGTGATTCTGGGGGTGAAACTGTGGTGACTCGCGTTGTTGTCGGTGCCCATTACGGGCTGAAGGACTGGCTGGGCCAGCGCATCACTGCGGTCGTGATGGCCGTATATACGTTGATCTTCGCAGTTGGCGTGCTTTTCATGGGCGAATTGAACTACGACAACTGGCGTGGTCTGTTCGCCGGTGGGTTCATGCGTTTCGCGACCTTCCTGTTCTTTGCGTCACTGATGTATCACGCCTGGGTCGGCGTGCGCGACATCTACATGGACTACATCAAGCCCACCAGCGTGCGCCTCGTGCTGCATGCGGTGACCCTGCTGTTGCTGATCGGCTATCTGGGCTGGGCAGCGCAAGTTTTGTGGAGACTGTAAGTGAGCACACCCATACGCAAGTTTGACGCAGTGATCGTCGGCGCCGGTGGCGCCGGCCTGCGCGCCGCGATCCAGCTGTCGGAAGCCGGTCTGCGCACGGCCGTGCTGTCGAAGGTGTTTCCGACCCGTTCCCACACCGTGGCGGCTCAGGGCGGTGTGGCGGCGTCGCTCGGGAATTCCGAGGAGGACCACTGGCACTGGCACATGTACGACACGGTCAAGGGTTCCGACTGGCTCGGCGACCAGGACGCGATCGAATTCATGTGCCGCAAGGCCAACGAAGTCGTGATCGAGCTCGAACACTACGGCATGCCGTTCGACCGCCTGGACAGCGGCAAGATATATCAGCGCCCGTTCGGCGGTCACATGTCGAACTTCGGCGAGAAGCCGGTGCGCCGCTCCTGTGCGGCCGCCGACCGCACCGGTCACGCGATGCTGCATGCGATGTACCAGCGCAACGTCAAGGCCAACACCCAGTTCTTCATCGAATGGATGGCCCTCGACCTGATCCGCGACGACGCGGGTGATGTGGTTGGCGTGACGGCGATGGAAATGGAATCGGGCGAGGTCTACATCTTCCATGCAAAGGCGGTGCTGTT
The DNA here is from genome assembly GCF_024580155.1 of Methyloversatilis sp. XJ19-13. Classification (NCBI taxonomy): domain Bacteria; kingdom Pseudomonadati; phylum Pseudomonadota; class Betaproteobacteria; order Nitrosomonadales; family Sterolibacteriaceae; genus Methyloversatilis; species Methyloversatilis sp. XJ19-13. Next base: position 88,440 of record NZ_JANINH010000008.1, read on the forward strand.
CGCCACCGGTGGCGCCGGCCGCATCTACTACAGTTCGACCAACGCCTTCATCAACACCGGCGATGGCGTGGGCATGGCGGCACGCGCCGGCATTCCGCTGGAAGACATGGAGTTCTGGCAGTTCCACCCGACCGGCGTGGCCGGCGCGGGCGTGCTGATCACCGAAGGCGTGCGCGGCGAAGGCGGCATCCTGCGCAACGCCGATGGCGAGCGCTTCATGGAGCGTTACGCGCCGAACGCCAAGGATCTTGCTTCGCGCGACGTGGTGTCGCGCGCCATGGTGACCGAAATCAACGAAGGTCGCGGTTGTGGTCCGAACAAGGATCACGTGATGCTGGACATCACCCACCTTGATCCGGCCACGATCATGAAGCGCCTGCCGGGCATCCGCGAAATCGGCATCCAGTTTGCAGGTGTCGATGCGATCAAGGAACCGCTGCCGGTGGTGCCGACCTGTCATTACCAGATGGGCGGCATCCCGACCAATTACCACGGCGAAGTCGTCATGCCGAAGAACGGCAACCCGAGCGAGCCGGTACCCGGCTTCTACGCTGCCGGTGAGTGTGCCTGTGCATCGGTGCATGGCGCCAACCGACTGGGCACGAATTCGCTGCTCGACCTGCTGGTGTTCGGCAAGTCGTCCGGCGAGTCGATGGTCGAGTACATCAAGGCGCAGCCGGTGGCACACAAGCCGCTGCCCGTCAACGCGGCCGACTACTCGCTGTCGCGCCTGAACCGGCTCGACACGCAAACAGGTGGCACTGCCGTCGGCGCGACCCGGCTGGCGATGCAGCGCACGATGCAGGCCCACTGTGGCGTGTTCCGCTTCAAGCACATGCTGGAAGAAGGTGTCAGCAAGATCACCGAGATCGAACAGCAGGTGGCCAACACCGAAATCAAGGACAAGTCCAAGGTATTCAATACCGCGCGTCTCGAAGCGCTCGAACTGGACAACCTGATCGAGGTCGCCAAGGCGACCATGGTGTCGGCCAATGCGCGCACCGAATCGCGCGGTGCCCACGTGCGTGACGACGCGATCGACAGCCCGGAGTTTCCGGACGGCCGCGACGACGCCAACTGGCTCAAGCACACGCTGTGGTACCGCGAGGGCAACAAGCTCGACTACAAGCCGGTGAACATGACGCCGCTGACCGTTGACACCATCGCGCTGAAGAAGCGCGCTTACTGAGGATCACAGGATGACCGCCCGTACTGTCGAATTCAGTATCTACCGCTACGACCCGGACCGCGACGAGAAGCCCTACATGCAGTCGATCTCGCTTGAGCTCGACGGCACCGAACGCAAGCTGCTCGATGCGCTGACCAAACTCAAGGATGTGGATGACACGCTGTCGTTCCGCCGCTCGTGCCGCGAAGGCGTGTGCGGCTCGGATGCGATGAACATCAACGGCAAGAACGGTCTGGCCTGTCTGACCGACATGGATTCGATCGCCACGCCCATCGTGCTGCGCCCGTTGCCGGGCCTGCCGGTGGTGCGCGACCTGATCGTCGACATGACCCAGTTCTTCAAGCAGTACCACTCGATCAAGCCCTACCTGATCAACCCGGAACACCCGCCCGAGCGCGAGCGCCTGCAGTCGCCGGAAGATCGCGAGGAACTGAACGGCCTGTACGAGTGCATCCTCTGCGCATGCTGCTCGACATCCTGCCCGTCCTTCTGGTGGAATCCGGACAAGTTCGTCGGCCCGGCCGGTCTGCTTGCCGCCTACCGCTTCATCGCCGACACGCGCGACCAGGCGACCAGCGAACGGCTCGACAACCTTGAAGATCCGTACCGACTGTTCCGTTGCCATACCATCATGAACTGCGTCGATGTATGCCCGAAGGGGTTGAACCCGACGCGCGCCATCGGCAAGATCAAGGACATGATGGTTCGCCGGGCCGTCTGAGCATGGACAGCGCGAACGATCAGCAGGTCAGCCCCGGTCGGCTGCTCTGGCATTGCCGACGCGGTTTGCTCGAGCTCGACCTGATCCTGCAGCGCTTCATCGAGCATCATCTTGAAAGCTTGACTACAGACCAGAGGGCAGAGTTGTTCGAACTGCTCCATTACGACGACATCACCTTGTTGGCGATTGTCAGCGGACGCGAGCAGTGCGAGGAGACGCGTCTGAAGGGGATGGTTGACCTGTTGCGTGCAGCGTAAGAGCGCAACGGAGTCGATCCGGGCCATTTTGAGGAAGTGAAGAGGTTAGACATGACAAATCAACGCACTGCTACGCTGACCATCGAAGGTCAGACCACCGAGTTCCCGATCATGAGCGGCGTCGCTGGCGCTGATGTGGTGGATATCCGTTCGATGTATGCCAAGACCGGCATGTTCACCTACGACACCGGTTACCTCTCCACCGCAAGCTGCAAGTCGACCATCACCTACATCGACGGCGACAAGGGCGAGCTGTGGTACCGCGGTTACCCGATCGAACAGCTGGCCGAGCACTGCGACTTCCTTGACGTGTGTTACCTGCTGAAGAACAGTGAATTGCCCAGCGTCGAAGAAAAGGCCGAGTACGTCAGCCAGATCAAGCGTCACACACTGCTGCACGAACAGTTGGCCCGTTTCTACGCCGGCTTCCGCCGTGACGCGCACCCGATGGCCATCATGGCCGGTGTGGTCGGCGCACTGTCTGCCTTCTACCATGACGGCATGGACATTTCCGATCAGGCGCATCGCGACATTTCGATCAACCGTCTGATCGCCAAGATGCCGACGATCGCCGCCATGGCCTACAAGTATTCGGTCGGCCAGCCCTTCATGTACCCGCGCAACGACCTGTGCTACGCCGGCAACTTCATGTACATGATGTTCGGTACGCCGTGCGAGGAGTACAAGCCGAATCCGGTGCTGGTCAAGGCGCTGGACCGCATCTTCACGCTGCACGCAGACCACGAGCAGAACGCCTCGACCTCGACCGTGCGTCTGGCCGGCTCGTCGGGCGCCAACCCGTATGCGGTGATCGCCGCCGGCATCGCCTGCCTGTGGGGTCCGGCGCATGGCGGTGCGAACGAAGCCTGCCTGCAGATGCTGGAAGAGATCGGCGACGTGTCGCGCGTGCCCGAATTCATTGCGCGCGCCAAGGACAAGAACGACAGTTTCAAGCTCATGGGCTTCGGACACCGCGTCTACAAGAACTTCGATCCGCGCGCCAAGCTGATGCGCCAGACCTGCCACGAAGTGCTGACCGAACTGGGCCTGCAGAACGACCGCCTGTTCAAGCTGGCGATGGAACTGGAACGCATCGCGCTGGAAGACGAGTACTTCATCGAGAAGAAGCTGTACCCGAACGTCGACTTCTACTCGGGCATCGTGCAGAAGGCGCTCGGCATTCCGACCTCGATGTTCACCTGCATTTTCGCGCTGGCCCGTACGGTTGGCTGGATCACGCAGTGGAACGAAATGATCACCGATCCGGAGTACAAGATCGGTCGTCCGCGCCAGCTCTATGTCGGCCCGGCGCGACGCGACATCAAGCCCTGATCGGAGCAGTTTGCGCAACACGCCCTGCGGTCATGCGGAGACCGCAGGGCGAATACGAACAACCGCATGCAGCAGGCCTTCTCGACGCCCACGAGACGCGAGGGTCCGGAGCACGACAGGTGCGCCGGGATCCGACCGCGTGGGTATCGCCATAACAAGCCCGGGCAACCCCGGGCGGGGGAGCGAGTCATGATGCAGATGTTGAGTCATTCCTACCTCTTCGGGGGCAATGCGCCCTTTGTCGAGGAACTGTACGAGTCCTATCTCGCCAATCCGGGTTCAGTACCGGATGCCTGGCGCAGCTACTTCGAATCCCTGCAACATCTGCCTGGCGCTGCTGCCGATGTGGCCCATGCACCGGTCGTCGCGTCGTTTGCCGAACTGGCCAAGCGCGGTCCGACCCGTTCAGCCGGCCCGGCCGCCGACGACAAGCGTCAGGTCGGCGTGCTGCAGATGATCAACGCCTACCGCTTCCTCGGCAATCGCTGGGCTCAGCTTGATCCGCTCAAGCGCGCCGAACGGCCCGACATTTCCGAACTGGAGCCGTCGCACTACGGCTTCACCGAAGCCGATCTGGGCGACGTGTTCAGCACCGGTTCCTTCCGCTTCCCGCCGGATGACCGCGCCAGCTTGCGCGAAATCCTCGAAGCGGTGCGTCAGGTGTATTGCGGCAGCGTCGGCGCCGAATACATGTACATGACCGACATCGCCCACAAGCGCTGGATACAGGCGCGGCTGGAGCCGATGCGCGGCAACTACGGTTACTCGGTCGAAGACCGCAAGCGCTTCCTGGAACGGGTGACGGCGGCCGAAACGATGGAGCGCTACCTGCATACCAAGTATGTCGGCCAGAAGCGCTTCTCGCTCGAAGGCGGCGAATCGACCATCGTCGCCATGGACGAACTGGTGCGTGTGGCAGCCGCGCAGGGCGCCCAGGAAATCGTCATCGGCATGGCGCACCGCGGCCGGCTGAACGTGCTGGTGAATACGCTGGGCAAGGCGCCGTCGATGCTGTTCTCGGAATTCGAGGGCAAGGCGGCGTCCGACCTGTCGGCCGGCGACGTCAAGTACCACATGGGTTTCTCGTCCGACGTGAATACCCCGTCCGGCCCGGTGCACCTGACGCTGGCGTTCAACCCTTCGCACCTGGAAATCGTAAATCCGGTGGTGGTCGGTTCGGTGTATGCGCGCCAGCGCCGCCGTGGCGACAAGAGCGGCACCCAGGTCATTCCGGTCATCCTGCACGGCGACGCGGCCGTGGCCGGCCAGGGCGTCAATCAGGAAATGCTGAACTTCTCGCAGACGCGCGGCTACGGCGTGGGCGGCACGGTGCACATCATCGTGAACAACCAGATCGGTTTCACTACCTCCGATCCGCGTGACTACCGCTCGTCGCTGTACTGCACCGACATCTTCAAGATGGTCGAAGCGCCGATCTTCCACGTCAATGGCGACGATCCGGAGGCGGTGGCCTACGTGACGCGCATGGCGATGGAATTCCGCGCCGAATTCAAGAAGGATGTCGTGATCGACATCATCTGCTACCGCAAGCTCGGCCACAACGAGCAGGACGAGCCGATGGTGACCCAGCCGCTGATGTACAAGAAGATCGCGGCGCACCCGGGTACGCGCAAGATCTACGCCGACCGGCTCATTTCGCAGGCGGTGATCGGCGAGCAGGAGCCGGAGCAGATGATTGCCGACTACCGTGCCGCGCTCGACGAAGGCCGGCTGGCGCAGGACCCTGTGCTGACCAATCACCAGCGTCGTTTTGCTGTCGACTGGACGCCGTTCCTGAAGCAGCCCTACACCGACGAGTGCGACACGCGCGTACCGAGGGACGAACTGGCGCGCCTGGGCAAGCGCCTGACGACGGTACCGGACGGTTTCGCGTTGCATTCCCGGGTGCAGAAGATCATCGACGATCGCGCCGCCATGGCGCAGGGCAGCCTGCCGGTCGACTGGGGCATGGGTGAGAACCTCGCCTATGCGACGCTGCTGGTCGAGGGCTACGGCGTACGCGTGTCCGGCGAAGATGTCGGCCGCGGCACCTTCTTCCACCGCCATGCCGTGCTGCACGACCAGAGGCGCGAAAAGTGGGACAGCGGCAACTACATGCCGCTGCAGCACCTGCAGGAAGATCAGGCGCCGTGCGTGGTGATCGATTCTGTGCTGTCGGAAGAGGCCGTACTGGCTTTCGACTATGGCTACGCAACGACCGAACCGAACGAACTGGTCGTGTGGGAAGCGCAGTTCGGCGACTTCGCCAACGGTGCGCAGGTCGTGTTCGACCAGTTCATCGCATCGGGCGAAGCAAAGTGGGGTCGCCTGTGCGGGCTCGCGATGATGCTGCCGCACGGCTTCGAAGGTCAGGGCCCCGAGCATTCGTCGGCGCGCATCGAGCGCTACATGCAGCTGTCGGCCGAGAACAACTGGCAAGTGACGATTCCGAGTACGCCGGCGCAGATTTTCCACCTGCTGCGTCGCCAGATGCTGCGCAAGGTGCGCAAGCCGCTGGTCATCATCACGCCAAAATCGCTGCTGCGTCACAAGGACGCCGTATCGTCGCTCGATGAACTGGCCAACGGCCGCTTCCAGCCGGTCATTCCGGAAGTCGATGCGCTGGACGACAAGAAGGTCGAGCGCATCATCATGTGCAGCGGCAAGATCTACTACGAACTTCTGGCGCACCGTCGTGCGAACGACATCAAGAACGTCGCCATCGTACGGCTTGAACAGCCCTATCCCTTCCCGTCGTCGGAGGTGACCGCGCAGGTTGCTCGCTATCCGAAGGCGAAGGGCATCACCTGGGTCCAGGAAGAGCCGCGCAATCAGGGCATGTGGTACTGGCTCATTTCGCGTCAGCACCTGGGCAAGGCAGTGGGCGACATGAAACTGGAACTGGTATCACGGCCTGCGGCAGCCTCGCCGGCGGTCGGCTATGCCGCCAAGCACCAGGCTCAGCAGAAGGCGGTCATCGAAGCAGCGTTCGCAGGAGTGGGGCGCTGAGACGCCCCCGACAGGGAGACAGGATCAAATGCTTATCGAAGTGAAGGTTCCGCAGCTGTCCGAATCGGTGGCCGAAGCCACATTGGTCAGCTGGCACAAACAGGTGGGCGACGCGGTCGCCCGTGATGAAAACCTGATCGACATCGAAACCGACAAGGTGGTGCTGGAAACCCCCGCGCCGGACGCCGGCGTACTGGTCGCCATCATCAAGCAGAACGGCGCCCTGGTCACCAGCGGCGAGCTGATCGCGCAGATCGACACCGAAGGCAAGGCAGCCGCGGCCGCACCGGCTGCGGCTGCAGCGCCTGCTGCAGCACCCGCCGCCGCTGTGGTGGCAACCGCCAGCGCGTCCTCGTCGGCGCCCGCCAGCCCGGCCGCACGCAAGATCATGGACGAACGCGGTCTGGCGGGTGGTGACGTGCAGGGCACCGGTCGCGGTGGCCGCATCACCAAGCCGGATGCCGTCGGTGCCGCAGTACCCGCACCGGCCGCCGCGCCCGCCGCGCCACGTGCCGCTGCAGCGCCGGCTCCGGCCGTCGCGTCACTGCCGCAGCCGCCTGTGCCGGTCCGGCTCGAAGAGCTGCTGGCCGACCGGCCGCAGCAGCGCGTGCCGATGTCGCGCCTGCGTGCCCGCGTCGCCGAGCGCCTGCTTCAGTCGCAGGCGCAGAACGCCATCCTGACCACGTTCAACGAAGTGAACATGCAGCCGGTCATGGACCTGCGCAAGAAGTACGCCGAGAAGTTCGAGAAGACGCACGGCGTCAAGCTCGGCTTCATGTCCTTCTTCGTGAAGGCGGCGCTGCAGGCGCTGCGCAAGTTCCCGCTGCTGAACGCCTCGATCGACGGCAACGACATCGTCTATCACGGCTTCTTCGACATCGGCATCGCCGTCGGCAGCCCGCGTGGTCTGGTCGTGCCCATCCTGCGCGACGCCGACCAGATGAGCTTCGCCGACATCGAAATGAAGATCGCCGAATTCGGCCAGAAGGCGAAGGACGGCAAGCTGTCGATGGAAGAGCTGACCGGCGGCACGTTCTCGATCTCGAACGGCGGCGTGTTCGGCTCGATGCTGTCGACGCCCATCATCAACCCGCCGCAGTCGGCCATTCTGGGCGTGCATGCGACCAAGGACCGGCCGGTTGCCGAAAACGGCCAGGTGGTGATCCGTCCGATCAACTATCTCGCCATGTCCTACGACCACCGCATCATCGACGGTCGCGAGGCGGTGCTCGGTCTGGTGACTATGAAGGAAGCGCTGGAAGATCCGGCGCGCCTGCTGTTTGACGTCTGAACCGGATTCAGGTCGAAAGATGCAGGATGCAAGTGGAGACCCCTCCCTTGCATCCTGATGCTTGAATCTGTTTTTTGTGGAGCAAATCTGGATGTCCAAGGAATTTGATGTCGTCGTGATCGGTGCCGGTCCTGGCGGATATGTCGCAGCGATTCGTGCCGCCCAGCTCGGCCTGAATGCCGCCTGCATCGAGTACAACAGTTACGCCGACCCCAAGGGCGAGGTGCGCCTCGGCGGCACCTGCCTGAACGTGGGCTGCATTCCGTCCAAGGCGCTGCTGCAGTCGTCGGAGCTGTTCGAGCAGGCCAATCACAGCTTCGTGATGCATGGCATTTCGGTTGATTCGCCGCGCATGGACGTCGGCGTGATGATGAAGCGCAAGAACAACATCGTCGATCAGCTGACCAGCGGCATCCGCGGCCTGTTCAAGAAGAACAAGGTGACGCTGCTGAGCGGTCTGGGCAGTTTCGCCGGCCGCGAGGATGAAAAATGGAAGATCGCCGTGACGCGCAACGGTGAGACCGAACACGTGATGGCGAAGCACGTCATCGTGGCGACCGGCTCGCGTGCCCGCCATCTGCCGGACATTCCGGTCGACAACGAGGTGATCTGCGACAACGAGGGCGCGCTGGCGTTCGACGGTGCGCCGAAGCGTCTGGGCGTCATCGGTGCCGGCGTCATCGGTCTCGAACTGGGCAGCGTATGGAAGCGCCTCGGCGCCGAGGTGACCATCCTCGAAGCCGCACCGGACTTCCTTTCGGCAGCCGATGCGGCCATCACCAAGGAAGCCTGGAAGACCTTCACCGCCAAGCAGAAGCTCGGCATCAAGCTCGGCGTGAAGATCGGCAAGGTCGAACGCACGGCCGATGGCGTGCGCGTCGAGTACGAACTGAAGGACGAGCAGAAGGTGCTCGAATGCGACCGCCTGATCGTGTCGGTCGGCCGCATCCCGAATACCGATGGCCTCAACGCCGAAGCGGTCGGCCTGAAGGTGAGCGAACGCGGTTTCATCGAGGTCGATGAACAGTGCCGTACCAATCTCGCCAACGTGTGGGCGGTCGGTGACGTCGTGCCGGGTCCGATGCTGGCACACAAGGGCATGGAAGAAGGCGTCATGGTGGCCGAATGCATCGCCGGCCAGAAGGGGCACGTCAATCACGATACCGTGCCCTGGGTCATCTACACCCACCCGGAAATCGCCTGGGTTGGCAAGACCGAGGCGCAGCTCAAGGCGGCCGGCATCGAATTCAAGGCGGGCCAGATTCCGTTCGCCGCGAATGGCCGCGCGCTGGGGCAGGGTGACACCACCGGCTTCGTGCGCATGTACGCCTGCGCCGAGACCGATCGCATCCTCGGCGTGCACGTGATCGGCAACAATGCCTCGGAGCTGATTGCTGAAGCGGTCGTGGCGATGGAATTCGGCGCCTGCTCGGAAGACATCGCACGCATCTGCCATGCCCACCCCACGCTGTCGGAGGTCATGCACGAAGCCGCACTGGCCTGCGACAAGCGACCTTTGCACTTCTGACACCGGGCGATGCCGCACGAAATCCTCCAGGTGCCCGAACGGGGCATGATGGACGCCTTCGAGGCGGCACTCAAAACACACGGCTACCAGGCTGACGCGTCGCAGCGCGCCGCCGCCGACAGGCTGCAGCAGCTCTATACCGAGCTGCTCGGCTTCAAGGCGGCGCGACGTACCCAGCTGCGCAAGCTGCTGTCGCGCGCCCAACCGCCGCGTGGCGTCTATTTCTGGGGCGGCGTCGGACGCGGCAAGAGCTTCCTGATGGATTGCTTCTTTGACGCCGTTCCCTATCGGCGCAAGCGTCGTGTGCATTTCCACGCCTTCATGCAGCAGGTGCACGCGGCGCTCAAACAGCACAAGTCGGAGGCCGATCCCCTGGCCCGGGTGGCCGAAGAGCTTGCGCAGTCCGCTCGCTTGCTGTGTTTCGACGAATTCCACGTGTCCGACATCGCCGACGCGATGATTCTCGGCCGGCTGGTCGAGGCGCTGTTCGAGCGTGGCGTGGTGCTGGTCGCCACCTCCAACTATCCGCCCGACGGCCTTTATCCGAACGGGCTGCAGCGGCAGAACTTCCTGCCCACCATCGAACTGCTGAAGAAAAAGCTCGAAGTGTTCGAACTCGATGCCGGCATCGATTACCGGCTGCGTTCGCTCGAACGCATGGACATCTACATGGTGCCCAACGGTACCGACGCCGACCGCCGGCTGGAAGAGGACTTCCGCGAGCTGTGCGGCGAGCCATCGTCCGACGGCACGCTTGACATCCTCGGTCGCACGCTGAAGACACACGCCTGTTCGCTGGGCGCGGTCTGGTTCGACTTCGAGGAGATCTGCGGCGGCCCGCGCTCGCAGAATGACTACCTCGAACTGGCTCGGCGCTTCCACTCTTTCGTACTGTCCGACGTGCCGAAGATGAGTCGCGAAAAGTCGAACGAGGCGCGTCGCTTCACCTGGCTTGTCGATGTACTGTATGACTTCCGGGTCAAGCTCATCCTGTCGGCCGAAGTCGAGGCGCACCTGCTTTATGTCGAAGGCCCGAATGCCAACGAATTCACCCGCACGGTCAGTCGCCTGATCGAAATGCGCACGCGCGAGTACCTCGCGTCGCCGCACCGGGTGGATTTTGCCGGCGGCACGCCGGCCGCCGGCATCTGACCCGTATTGCAGCAGCTGTGGCGCCGCTCCCACAGCAGGCTCCCACAGCAGGCTCGCCTGAACGCGCTACGCGCTGCGCAGATGCAGGGCGCGGGCGATCAGAATGGCGCTGACGGGCATCAGCACGGCGATGGCGACCACGGTCAGCAGCAGTGATGTGAGGTCGCTGTAGTTGGCGGCGGTCACCACGACACCGGTTGCCGGGTCCTTCACTTCGCGTGCCAGCGTGAAGATCTGATTCAGATACTTGGTGCCGAGCTGGCTGGCCGACAGCGCCAGATTGGTGAACGACGCCATCACCGCGAAGAAGGTCGCCTTCAGATGGGCCGGTGCCGAATTGGCGATCCAGGCCAGCATCGGAATCATCGAAATCTGGCCCAGCGGAGACTCGAGCGCGGTATCGATCACGGCGATGAAGCGTGCATCCACGACGCCGCCGGTCACGCTCGCCGTCCATTCGTGCAGGCCCATGCTCATGCCCAGCGTGGGCAGCGACAGCACAAAGCTGGCTGCCGTGAGGAATCCGACGACGTAGAGGATGGACCGCTCCGCCATGAAGCGGCGGAACAGGAACATGCCGATCAGCGTCAGCGTGCTGGCGATCAGCGACAGCACCGAAAAGAAGGCCTGATCGAAGCCGAGCACATCGATTGACCACCACGATACGCCGGGCCCGGTGCCGGGTGTCGCGCGGAACATGAAGATGACCAGCGCGGTGCCGATCAGCGTGTTGCGTGCTGTCGCGTCCAGTTCGCGTGTGAGCTTCGCCATCAGGAAGGCGATGATGGTGAACGACCCGACGAAGATGATTTCCTGGCTCCACTTCAGGTCCGACAGCCCCATCGTCAGCGTGAACGCCACGAAGGCTGCGCTCCCGCCGATGATCCACCAGTTGGGTCGGGTATTTCCGTCCGCGTCGCGCAGCAGCGCGGCCGCTTCGGCGCGCGACAGGCCGCGCGCCATGTGCGCCCGGATGTGGCGCATCCTGAGCAGCGCCGCGAAGGCGACACCGGCCACCGACACCGCCGGAATGACCAGCGCCATCAGATATATGTCGCGGTACAGCAGCACCTTTTCCGCTTCCGGCAGCGCTTCGGTGCCGGAAAACAGATACAGGTTCACCAGCGCCACCAGCACGCTGCCGCCGATGATGGCGACCCGGCCGAGCGTCTGCATCGTGGTGTGCATCAGCTTGAGGCGTTCGGGCGTGACCGGCGTGCCGTCCTCTTCGACATGCGGCACCGCCTCGACCGTCATCGCATCGGCCACCGCGTCCTGCAGCACGTAGCCGATCGGGCTCAACAGTGCGCTCAGCACGAACCAGGTGTTGATCGGCAGGATGGCCGCCATCGCATCGCGTTCGGCAATCAGGCCGGCCATGATCAGCAGGCTGGCGGCGATGATGCTGGCCCCGAGGTAGATCAGCAGGCTCTTGTGGCGCCACACCAGATCGACCAGATGTCCCATCGGAATCTTCAGCGCCCATGGAATGCCGACCCAGAAACCCAGTGCGGCGAGAAACTCCGCCGACAGACCGAGGTAGTCCTTGACGAAGAAGGTGCCGACGATGCCGGTCAGGCCCTGGATGCCGGCCGCCATGTAGACCATCAGCGGCGGCAGGTAGGAGAGGCGCATGTCGCGCCCGAGCGACAGGATGTTCAGGTCTATCCAGTGCAGCAGTCGGGATGTCATGTCTGTAATTATCGTTATGGCCGTGCCTGTGACCGGCAAGGATAGGGGGAATTCCGCGCCCGGCATACTTTCGCGCGCACAAAACTCGGTATGCTGCAGCGTTGATATCAACGCCCCACCCAACGGAGTCCGACGTGCGCTTGTTTGGCCGCCATGATGCACACAAAGCGCCGCATCCGCTGCGCCAGATCAAGCTGTTTTCGACCCTGAGCCGGCGTGAAATGCCGGTGGTGCAGGCACTGCGCCACGAGCGCAGCTACCTCGCCGGCGAGGTGGTGTTCGACGAAGGCGACGACGGCGAGGCGATCTACGCCATCGTGTCGGGCGAGGTCGAAATCCTGCGCCATGACGGCGGGCGTCAGCAGCGTCTGGCCGTGCTGGCGGCCGGCGAGGTGTTCGGCGAACTGGCGCTGCTCGATCAGGCGCCGCGCGCCGCGCAGGCCCGTGCCACGGCCGACTGTGTGCTGGTCGTGTTCTTTCGCGCCGACTTCATGAACCTGCTGGAAACCCATCCGAAGATCGCGTCGAAGATTGCACTGTCGCTGGCGCGCCACCTGGGCGGTCGGCTGCGTCAGGCCAATGCGGGGCAACCGCAGGACGGTCATCTGTGAGCGTCGCGGCATGAGACGGCTGCGACCGTCCGGTGCCGGGCCACTGGCCTGGTGCGGCATCCTGCTCGCCACCACCCTGGCGCTCTACCTGTTCCAGCAGGTGCTGTGGCTGGTGCTGCCCTTCCTGTTCGGGCTCATCGCCTACTACTTTCTTGCGTACCCGATGCAGCGCCTGATGTTCGCCGGCCTGTCGCAGGAATCGGCCGCCAACATCACGGTGGGCGTGTTCGCGCTGCTGCTGGTCGGCGCCTTCGCCTTCATGCTGCCACGCTTTGCCGCGCAGGCGGTCGGTGTGCAGGAAACCGGCATGCGCTATCTGCAGGGCGGCCTGCTGCTGCTCGACCAGACCCTGCGTGCGCTGGAGCAGCAATCCCGTTTCATGCGCGATGCACATGTGGCCGACGCCGTGTCGTCCTACATTGCGGCGGCCGGCGAGGGCTTTGCGCAGAACCGCCTGCCGTCGCTGATGATGTCGGTCGCCGCCTGGCTGCCGTCCATGCTGCTCGCACCTTTCCTCGCCTATTTCTTCCTGCGCGATGGCCGCCGCTTCCAGCGCTTCCTCGCGCGCGCCGTGCCCAACGCCTACTTCGAGCGCACGCTGCATCTGCTGTACGAGGTCGACCGCACGACGCGCGCCTATTTCCAGGGTCTGGTCAAGCTGACCGTGCTCGATGCGGTCTGTCTGGCGGCCGGCCTGTGGGTCATCGGACTGTCGTCGCCGCTGACGCTGGGCATCATCACCGCGGTGCTGGCGTGGATTCCATTCGTCGGCTCGGTCATCGGCTGCGCGCTCGTGGTCATGGTCGCCGCAACCGATTTCCCCGGTTCGCCGTCGATTGCCTACGCGTCGATCGGCCTGTTCATCCTGGTGCGCCTGCTCGACGACTTCATCTTCATGCCGCTCACCATCGGTCGCAGCCTGCGCATGCATCCGCTGATTACCGTGCTGATGATTTTCGTCGGCGGTGCGGTCGCAGGTGTGGCCGGCCTGCTGCTCGTGCTGCCGGTGCTCGGCGTCATCATGGTGGTCGGCGAAACGCTGAGCATCGTGGCGTCCGATCCGCGTCTGCGCGCCCGCCACGCGCACGCCCGCCGCCTGCGCTGGCAGGCGGTCACGCGCGACCTCTGATTGCGCAGGCATCTTCCGTACCCCGATTCCGCTTGCTAGTATGACAATCGGGTTTATGGAGGCGCGACATGAAAAGGTATGCAACCAGACCGCTGGTAGAGGATGTAGCGGCCGCCCCGGCTGACGGTTCGCCGGTCGCGCAGCTCAAGCACCTGCTCGACGTGCCGGCCGAAGCCTGCTTCCTCGGCTTCGCGCTGACCCACACCGGCACTGGCGATTATCTGTCCGTGGCACCCGATCGGCTGCACGCGGCGTTGTGCAGCTGGTCCGGCAGCCCTGACCGGGCGGTCTTTTTCCGAAACTGGTCCGATACGGTGCAGGCTGCGGCAGCCCGTCCCGAGGCCGACATCGTCCTCATCTTCGATGTCGGCGACGCGCTGCTGGTGTTTCCGGCGCGCTAGCGGCGAACGCCGCCGGGATGGCATCGCAATGCAGCCAAGCTCAGTGCGGTCTCATGTAGCCGTGCAGCCTGATTGTCGTGTCGCGCAGACGCTGCGCCAGCGTACAGGCCAGATTGGCATACAGCAGATTGGCAACCTGCGGATGCTCACGTTGCAGAAGCTCCAGTCCGGTGCGTTCCAGCACCAGACACTCAACCGTCGTGTCGGCGATCGCATCGGCGGTGCGCGGCTGATTTTCGATCAACCCCATTTCCCCGACCACCAGACCGGCGCTCAGACAGGCGATGCGTATCCGCGGCGTGCCGGCATCGCCCGCGCGCAGGATGCTGACGCTGCCCGCCAGCAGCACATACATGGCATCGCTGGCGTCGCCGGCGTTGAACAGCACGTCTCCGCGCACATAAAGCCCCCGCCGCATCAGGCTTTCCAGCGTGGCGGCCTGGTCCTCGCTCATGCCCGTGCATACATCGAGATGACGCAGCTTCGTGGCCGAGTCGAGTCGGCGTGTTGCCATACCCGAGTCCAGCACCTGGTTTTCCGCCCATTCGAGCGCTGCATCGGCATTGGCGAACCATCGCTTGCGCGGCAGTACCTGTGCCAATCCGCTGCTGGCCAGAAAAGTTGCCCGCGCACCGGCCGGATCGAGGCCGGCCAGCGCGAGCCGCGTGTGACGGATACGCAGGCGCGTCGCCATGCGTGACAGCACCTGCGCGGCTGAGAGATCGATGTCGATCAGGCGGGAACAATCGAGCACGATGAAGCGTGCCTCAGCCAGGCGTGTTTCGATCACTTCTTCGAGTTCCTCGGCGGTGCCGAAAAACAGCAATCCCTCAAGCTCGACCAGCGCATAGCGTGTCGATTGGGACGCCAGCCTGATCTGCTGCCAGGCTGGCCTGACCTGCAGGCTGGACGCGACCGAACCGTCGGCGACGCGTCGTACGATGCTTTTGCTGTGATCGCGTGCGAAAAGGAACATGGCGCCCACCAGTCCGGCCGACACCGCCTCCAGCAGACCGACGAACGCCGCCACCAGCGTGACCAGGGCGCTGACGGCCAGATTCGACATCAGCCGCCGTTCCGGGAGCGATCGGCCGCGCAGGCAGTCACGTATCGCATCGACGCTCCAGCGATCGGCCACGCCGACGGACAGCAGCACCAGACCGGCGCCGATGGTCGAGTGTGGAAGCATGGCCAGCATGTCGAGGCCGAACAGCCACAGCAGTGCGATCAAGAGGGCGTAGCACAGCGCCGGAACACGGGTTCGGCCGCCCGCCGAATAGGCTGCATTGGCGCGCGATACCGCACCCGCGGCCGGCAGCGCGCCCGCCGCGGCGAGGGCGAGATTGGCGCCACCGATTGCAGCCAGTTCGCGTCGCGTGTCGTGCCGGCTGTGGGTCAACGTGTCGAGCCGGTTGGCAGCAAACAGGGTTTCCAGTGCCGATACCAGCGCGATGGCAACGCATGAGCCGCCAAGCACGCGCAGCCAGTCTCCCGGGCCGTGCAGCGCCACTGCATCGGGCAGGTGCAGCAGGTGGTCGAAACTGAGCCGGGTGTCGGCCAGCGCGCCCAGTGTCAGGCCCATCGCCATGCCGCGTGAAGCCAGTGCGTGATGCAGCAGTGCGCCGACACACAGCAGCACGGGCAGAAAAGGCCGCTCCGGCCAGCGTTGCTGCAGCACGACGCCAGGCAGCACGATGACTGCCGCCACTAGCGCCGGGCCGGGTGACAGATGCCAGGTGCCGCCCTGCATGAAAACCAGCTTCAACCCGCCGAGCAGCATCAGCAGCGCGACGCCGTTGAAGAACCCGGCCTGTACCGGATAGGGGATGTAACGCACGAAGCGGCCCCAGCCAGCGGCTGCGGTCGTCAGCTGCAGCAGGGCGGCGCCGGTCAGTGCCAGGCCCATCAGGATGAGTGCGCCGTCCTGATGCGGTATGCCGGGCAGCCAGTTGGCCTTGATCAGCGTATGTCCGATCAGGGCCGACACGATGAGCGCCAGCGCTGGTCGTGCACCGTGTATCTGTCCGACCCGGCTGCCCAGCGACAGGGCGACCAGCGTGCCCAGCATGCCCGCGAGCATGGCTGCGAGAATGCCGCGCCCTTCCATTGCCAGGCCCAGAGGCGCCATGGCGAGCAGGCCATAGCTGAGTTCGTTCGGGATGGATCCGGCCGCAACGGTCACGCCTGCGCCGATCTCCTTTCGCCAGAGCCGGGTTCCGACCGACTTTGATTCTTCTGGCACTGCGCTCGATGGCGGTGGCGTACTCATGTGAAGGATGCAGGTCTTGTTGTTATGCGCCTGAGCGAGGGGCTCAGGCCTTCGGCTGCGATTCGGGTGAACAACCTCTCACCTTCGCATCCGATTGTTTCACTTTCGCGTCAGGATGTCGTGCTGTTGCGATACACATGCCGACGACCGCTGACGTCAGTGAAAGTCACGGCTGCGCGGCGTCAGCGCACCGAGCAGTGGCGAGCGGTCGACCAGCCGGCGGGCGATCAGGTGGATCACCTCGCCTTCGCGCGACACCTGGCCGTAGATGCCGAGCAGCGTGGCGCCGAGCACTTCGCTGCGCTGCCTCTCCTGCAGGTCCTTGTGCACGATGATGTTGGCCAGCCCGGTTTCGTCTTCGACGGTGACGAACATGACGCCGCTGGCCGTACCGGGGCGCTGGCGGCAGGTGACGATGCCGGCGGCACGCGCCAGCGCGCGGTCGGGCAGGCGGCGCAGTTCGGCCGCGGTGATGAAGCGCTGCGCGGCGAGCTGGCTGCGCAGCAGCGCCAGCGGATGGCGGCCGAGCGTGAAACCCAGGCTGGCGTAGTCGGCCACGATGTTCTCGCCTTCGCGCGGCGCCGCCAGCGCCAGCATCTTTTCGTGCACCGGTGCATCGCGCAGCAGTGCGTCGGGCCGGCGCGCGGCCGACTGCCAGTGCGCCTGATGGCGGTGGCCGGCCAGTGACTGCAAGGCACCGCCGCTGGCCAGGCAGCCAAGTTGCCGGCGATCCAGCCGGGCGCGGCGGGTCAGTTCGTCGACAGTCGACACCGGCGCCTGCGCACGCGCCGCCACGATGCGCCGCACCGCGTCCTGCTCCATCCCCTTGACCATGCGCAGGCCGAGGCGGACACCCGGTGCCGCGTTGTGCGGTGCCGCTTCAAGCACGCAGTCCCAGTCGCTGACCGACACATCGGCCGGCCTGATGTCGACCCCGTGCGTGCGGGCGTCGGCGATCAGCTGCGCCGGCGCGTAGAAACCCATGGGCTGGCTGTTCAGCAGGCCGCACAGGAAGGTGGCCGGGTGATGGCATTTGAGCCAGGACGAGATGTACACCAGCAGCGCAAAGCTCGCGGCGTGCGATTCCGGAAATCCATAGCCGGAAAAGCCTTCGATCTGGCGGTAGATCTGCTCTGCGAATGCCGGCGTGTAGCCGTTCCCGAGCAGGCCGTCGGTCAGCTTCTGCTGGAATTTTTCCATCGTGCCGCGCTGCCGCCAGGCGGCCATCGAACGACGCATCTGGTCGGCTTCGCCGGCGGTGAAACCGGCCGCGACCATGGCCAGCTGCATCACCTGCTCCTGGAAGATGGGTACGCCCAAGGTGCGTTCGAGCACCGGGCGCAGTGCGTCCGACGGATAGTCGATGCGCTCCGGCGGCAGGTGGCGGCGCGCCAGATAGGGATGCACCATGCCGCCCTGTATCGGCCCCGGCCGCACGATGGCGACCTGGATCACCAGATCGTAGTAGCGGCGCGGCCGCAGCCGCGGCAGCATGTTCATCTGCGCGCGCGACTCGACCTGGAACACGCCGGTCGACTCGCCGCGGCACAGCATGTCGTAGGTCGCCGGATCTTCGTGCGGAATGTCGGCCAGCGTGCGCGGGGCCTTTCTTGCCGCGGCCGGATACCTGTCTTCGAACGCCGCCAGCGCGTCCAGCGACTTGCGGATGGCGGTCAGCATGCCCAGCGCCAGCACGTCCACCTTCATCAGGCCGAGCGCTTCGAGGTCGTCCTTGTCCCACTGGATGACGCAGCGCCCGGCCATGCGGGCGTTTTCGATCGGCACCAGCCGGGACAGCCGGCCGCGCGCGATGACGAAGCCGCCGACGTGCTGCGACAGGTGGCGCGGTGCGCCGATCAGTTCGTTCGACAGTTCGAGCAGCAGCTGCACGCGCGGTGCTTCGGGCCGGAAGCCGGCTTCGAGCAGGCGGTCTTCGCGCACCCGGCCGCCGTCCCACCACATGTGGCCCCGGGTCAGGCGGTCGAGCGCGTCGTCGGTGTAACCGAGCGCGCGGCCGACGTCGCGCAGTGCCGAGCGCGGCCGGTAGGTGGTCAGGCTGGCGGCGAGGGCCGCACGGTCGCGGCCGTACTTGCCATAGATGTACTGGATGACCTCTTCGCGCCGTTCGTGCTCGAAGTCGACGTCGATGTCCGGCGCCTCGTTGCGTTCGCGCGAAATGAAGCGGCCGAACAGCATGTTGGCGCGCCACGGGTCGACTTCGGTCACGCCGATGCAGTAGCACACGGCCGAATTCGCCGCCGACCCGCGGCCCTGGCACAGGATGCCCTGCGTGCGCGCCCAGGCGACGATGTCGTACACGGTCAGGAAGTAGGGCTCGTATTCAAGCTCGGCGATCAGCGCGAGTTCGATTTCGATCTGTGCGCGCATCTCCCGCGCCTTGCGCGCGAAGGTGACGTCGTCCAGCGTGACGATGCGGCGGATCTGCGCACAGCGCTCGACGTAGCCGCGCTCGGTCAGTTCGCGCAGCCAGGAGGTGGTGGTATGGCCGGGCGGCGCGATTTCCTCCGGGTATTCGTAGCGCAGTTCGGCGAGCGAGAAATGGCAGCATGCGGCCACCTTCAGCGTTTCGGCCCGCAGTGCTGCGGGGTATATGCCGGCCAGCTTGTGCGGCAGGCGCAGGTGGCGCTCGCCGTTGGCGTACAGCGCGTAGCCGCACTCGGCCAGCGTGCGCCCGAGCCGTATCGCAGTGATCGTGTCCTGCAGGCGGCGGCGCTTGCGCACATGCATGTGCACGTCGCCGGCGGCGCACAGCGGCAGTCCGCTGGCGGCACCGGTGGCCTGCAGCCGGTGCAGCCGGGTGGCGTCGTCCGGACCATGGTGCAGTTCGACGGCCAGCCAGGCACGTTCCGCAAAGCGCTGCTTCAGCCAGCCGGCGTGCGCCGCCAGTGCAGCATCCGTGTCGGGCCGGGGATCGCCGGGTACCAGCAGCGCGACGCAGCCGGGCAGGCCGTCGTCCAGATCGGCGCAGCTCAGGTGGTAGCGGCCTTTCTCCGCCCGCATCCGGCCGAGCGTGATCAGTTCCGACAGATTGCCGTAACCGTCGCGGTCGCAGGCGAGCAGGACCAGCTTCGGTCCGTCGGCCAGCTGCACTTCGCAGCCGATGATCAGCTTCATCCGCGGTTCGGGCAGATTGCGCCAGGCCAGGTGGGCGCGCGCGGCGCCAGCCAGCGAACATTCGTCGGTGATGGCCAGGGCGGCATAGCCCAGTTCCGCGGCGCGCGTCACCAGTTCGTCCGGTGCGGAGGCGCCGCGCAGGAAGGTGAAGTGGCTCAGGCAATGCAGTTCGGCGTATTCGACGAGTGGGGCTGGCATGGTGCATCGGCACGAATGAATGGGGTGATACGAATGTACTGTTATTTTATACAGTAATACGGGGTGGTGAATCGCGTGTTGCGGCATCGGTCGGGTTGCGTCAGGCACCTTGATGGTGCATTTCCGGGCGCTACCAGTGCATGGCGACGCAAGGTGCAGCGCATGCCGCAACACGCGCCGGATACGTCTCCGCGGTGGCCGGTCGTGGCGGCTTCCGCCTGCAGGCCGCGTGCGGCGAGGCTGTACCCGACTTCGTCTGCCACCCATCCGGTGCGGTCGGGCATGACCTTGCGGAATGCCCGACGTGAACTGGACCGCTACTTGCTGAACACCGGTCAACGGTCTGGATTGCCGGCGCGTCAACTGCTTGAAAGAGGAAGTGTGTCGCGCGCTGACCGGACCACCCGGAACGGGGAACTTAGGGGGCATCGCGACATCGACATCGACAGATGTTTCGACATCGCGCGGCACGGGTGTTCGACCGGATCAGAATGGTGATTGCAGTGTTTATCGAACTTTGCACAAGCGCTGCCGTAGACCAAGCTGAAAGCAGTACGAACGATAGTGCGCCGCGGGTCGCGCATGCCGGGCAACAGGTGTTTTGCAGCTCAACGGATTGTGGAGATCAACATGGACATCGTCAGTCATTTCGCCGCACGCTACGAACGCACGCGTGAGGAAGAGCTTTCGCTGGAAGAGTATCTGGCGGAGTGCAAACGTGACCCGCTGAGCTACGCCAGCGCGGCCGAGCGCATGCTGAAGGCGATCGGCGAACCGCAGACGGTGGATACGCGCAACGATCCGCGGCTGTCGCGGCTGTTTGCCAACAAGGTGATCAAGATCTATCCGGCCTTCGCCGAGTTCTACGGCATGGAAGACGCAATCGAGCAGGTCGTGAGCTATTTCCGCCACGCCGCCCAGGGGCTGGAAGAGAAGAAGCAGATCCTCTACCTGCTCGGGCCGGTCGGCGGCGGCAAGTCGTCGATCGCCGAGCGGCTGAAGTCGCTGATGCAGGAAGTGCCGTTCTATGCGATCAAGGGTTCGCCGGTGAATGATTCACCGCTCGGACTGTTCGATGCGATCGAGGACGGCGCCATCCTGGAGAAGGAATACGGCATCCCGCGCCGCTACCTCAACCGCATCCTGTCGCCGTGGGCGGTCAAGCGACTGGAGGAATTCGGCGGCGACATCCGCAAGTTCCGCGTGGTCAAGCGCTACCCGTCGGTGCTGAAGCAGGTCGGCATCGCCAAGACCGAGCCGGGCGACGAAAACAACCAGGACATTTCGAGCCTGGTCGGCAAGGTGGACATCCGCAAGCTGGAAACCTTCGCGCAGGACGATCCGGATGCCTACAGCTTTTCCGGCGGCCTGTGCCTGGCCAATCAGGGCCTGCTCGAATTCGTCGAAATGTTCAAGGCGCCGATCAAGGTGCTGCACCCGCTGCTGACCGCGACCCAGGAAGGCAACTTCAAGGGCACCGAAGGTTTCGGCGCCATCCCGTTCGACGGCGTGGTGCTGGCGCACTCGAACGAGAGCGAATGGAAGGCCTTCCGCAACAACAAGAACAACGAAGCCTTCCTCGACCGCATCTACATCGTCAAGGTGCCGTACTGCCTGCGCGTCAGCGAGGAAGTGAAGATCTACGAAAAGCTGCTGCGCGGCTCGTCGCTGGCCGAAGCCATCTGCGCCCCGGGCACGCTGAAGATGATGGCGCAGTTCGCCACGCTGACCCGCCTGAAGGAACCGGAAAATTCCAGCCTGTATTCGAAGATGCAGGTGTACGACGGCGAAAACCTGAAGGACACTGATCCGCGCGCCAAGAGCTATCAGGAGTACCGCGACTACGCCGGGGTGGACGAAGGCATGAGCGGCGTGTCCACCCGCTTTGCGTTCAAGATCATTTCCAAGGTGTTCAACTTCGATTCGACCGAAGTCGCGGCGAACCCGGTGCATCTGATGTACGTGCTGGAACAGCAGATCGAGCGCGAGCAGTTTCCGCAGGATGTCGAGCAGAAGTACATATCCTTCATCAAGGAACACCTGTCGCCGCGCTACGCCGAATTCATCGGCAAGGAAATCCAGACCGCCTACCTGGAGAGCTACAGCGAGTACGGGCAGAACATTTTCGACCGCTACGTCACCTACGCTGACTACTGGATCCAGGACAGCGAGTACCGCGATACCGACACCGGCGAGGTGTTCGACCGCGCGTCGCTGAACGCCGAACTGGAAAAGATCGAAAAGCCGGCCGGCATCAGCAACCCGAAGGATTTCCGCAACGAGATCGTCAATTTCGTGCTGCGTGCGCGGGCCAACAACGGCGGCAAGAATCCGGTGTGGAGCAGCTATGAAAAGCTGCGCACGGTGATCGAGAAGAAGATGTTCTCCAACACCGAAGAACTGCTGCCGGTGATCAGCTTCAATGCCAAGGCGAGCGCCGACGATGCGAAGAAGCACGAAGATTTCGTCACCCGCATGGTGGACAAGGGCTACACCGCGAAGCAGGTCAGACTGCTGTGCGAGTGGTACCTGCGTGTGCGCAAGAGCTCGTGAGGGCGCCGGCGCAAAAAGGGCAGGGACGTAGATGTCGGATCGACTGACGGCTCGGAGAACACATCTTGCAGCAGATCATTGATCGACGGCTGGCCGGCAAGAACAAGTCCATCGGCAACCGCGAACGCTTCCTGCGCCGCCACAAGGAACAGATCCGCGAGGCGGTGCGCCGGGCCGTTGAAGGGCGCGGCATCCGCGACATCGCGCAGGGCGAGGACATCCACATCCCGCGGCGCGACATCAGCGAGCCGGTGTTCGGTCACGGTCAGGGCGGCAAGCGCGAAATGGTGCACCCGGGCAACAAGGACTTCGTGCGCGGCGACCGGATCGAGCGGCCCAAGGGCGGGCAGGGCGGTGGCGGCGGCCAGGCAAGCGATTCCGGCGGGGGTGAGGACGACTTCGTGTTCCACCTTTCGAAGGAAGAGTTCATGCAGGTCTTCTTCGACGACCTCGCGCTGCCGAACCTGATCCGCACCACGCTGGCCGACACGCCGGAGTACAAGACGCATCGCGCCGGCTTTTCCAGCGACGGCACGCCGAACAACCTGCACGTCGTGCGTTCGATGCGCGGCGCCATCGGCCGGCGCATCGCGCTCGGCAGCGAGTCGCGGCGCGAACTGCACCGGCTCGAAGACCTGCTGACCGAGTTGCGCGCCCAGCCCGCCAGCGCTGAACGGCTGCACGAAATCGAGCAGCTCGAAACCGACATCGCGGCATTGCGCGCGCGCATCGACCGCATTCCCTACCTCGATCCGATAGACCTGCGCTACCGCAGCCGGGTACGCACGCCGGTACCGACGGCCAAGGCGGTCATGTTCTGCGTGATGGACGTGTCCGGCTCGATGGACGAGGCGCGCAAGGATCTGGCCAAGCGCTTCTTCATCCTGCTCTATCTGTTCCTGACGCGGCACTACGAAAAGATCGACATCGTGTTCATCCGCCACCACACGCAGGCGCAGGAGGTGGACGAGCACGACTTCTTCCATGCCACCGAAACCGGCGGCACCGTGGTGTCGAGCGCGCTGGTGCTGATGGAAGAGATCATCCGCGCGCGCTACCCGCGCAACGAGTGGAATGTTTACGGGGCGCAGGCCAGCGACGGCGACAACTGGCACGATGACAGTCCGCGCTGCCGCCAGTTGCTGGAACACGGCATCCTGCCGCTGTGCCGTTACTTCGCCTACATACAGGTGGTCGATCAGGAACAGAACCTGTGGCATGAGTACGCCTCGCTGGCGGAAGAATCCGACACCTTCGCGATGCGCAAGGCGAGCGAGGTCGACCAGATCTACCCGGTGTTCCGCGACCTGTTCAGGAAGGAAGGAGCGGCAAAATGAGCGACACCTTCAATCGCCGGCATGTCGGTCAGGCGGCCACGCCCGACGAATACGGTGGTCGCCGTCCGCGTCCGCCGCTGCGCGTGCCGCTGCCGCCGACCGACAGACCGGCGCAGACACTGCCCGGTCCGAGCGACTGGACCTTCGATCTGATCGATCAGTACCACACGGTGATCCGCGCCACGGCACAGCGCTTCAGTCTCGACACCTACCCGAACCAGCTGGAAATCATCACTGCCGAACAGATGATGGACGCCTATGCGTCGGTCGGCATGCCGGTCAACTACCGGCACTGGAGCTACGGCAAGGAATTCATCAGCACCGAAAAGAACTACCGGCGCGGTCAGATGGGGCTGGCGTACGAAATCGTCATCAACAGCAATCCGTGCATCAGCTATCTGATGGAAGAGAACACGATGGCCATGCAGGCCCTCGTGATCGCGCACGCGGCTTACGGGCACAACAGCTTCTTCAAGGGCAACTACCTGTTCCGCATGTGGACCGACGCAGGTTCGATCGTCGATTACCTCGTGTACGCGAAGAATTATGTCGCGGCCTGCGAGGAGCGCCATGGCGTCGACGCCGTGGAACTGCTGCTCGACAGCTGCCATGCGCTGATGAATTACGGCGTCGATCGCTACCGCCGCCCGGGCAAGCTGAGCCTGACGCAGGAACTCGAACGCGCGAAAGACCGCGAGGCGTATGCGCAGCAGCAGGTGAATGAAATCTGGCGCACCCTGCCGCCGAAGTCGGGCAAGGACGCCGCGGAGAAGGAGCAGGCGCGCTTTCCGGCTGATCCGCAGGAAAACCTGCTGTATTTCATCGAGAAGAATGCGCCGCTGCTCGAACCCTGGCAGCGCGAAATCGTGCGCATCGTGCGCAAGATCGCGCAGTACTTCTATCCGCAACGCCAGACCCAGGTGATGAACGAGGGTTGGGCCACGTTCTGGCACCACCACCTGCTGAACACGATGTACGACGACGGCTATCTCGAAGACGGCATCATGATCGAGTGGTTGAAGTCGCACACCAATGTGGTGTTCCAGCCGCCGGTCGATCACCCGGCCTACAGCGGCATGAACCCGTACGCGCTCGGGTTCGCGATGTACAGCGACATCAAGCGCATCTGCGAGGCGCCGACCGACGAAGACCGTTACTGGTTTCCCGACATCGCCGGCCGCGACTGGCTGGAAACGCTCGACCACGCGATGCGCAATTTCAAGGACGAAAGCTTCATCGGCCAGTATCTGTCGCCGCGCGTCATGCGCAATTTCCGGCTTTTCTCTATCGTCGACGACGAGACCGATCCGACGCTGGAAGTGTCGGCCATCCATGACGAAGCCGGTTACCGCAGCCTGCGCGAAGCGATGTCGCGCCAATACGATCTGGGCTCGCGCGAGCCGAACATCCAGGTGTGGTCGGTCAATCTGCGCGGTGACCGCTCGCTGATGCTGCGCCACACGCAGCACAACGAGCGCCCGCTGCATGACAACGCCTACGAGGTGCTCAAGCACGTCGCCCGGCTGTGGGGCTTTCCGGTGCATCTGGAAAGCGTCGGCAGCCTGGGCAATGTGTCGCGCCGCTGGACGGTGGACCCGAGCACGGCCTGAGCCGGTCGTGACTTGACGTGCTCGCGGTTGCGCGATTCCGGTCGGCGCCGTTTCAGTCCGATCCGGACTCGCCGGCGCCCGCCCGGATCAGCGCCACCAGTTCGGGCAGTCGGCGTGCAGCGGCGACGCGCGCGTCCTCCTCGATCGCCCGGTAAAGCGCGAGCACCTGCTGTCCGGTGGGGGTGAGCCGGGCGCCGCCGCCCGCCGTGCCGCCGCGCTGCTTGATGACCAGCGGTTCGACGAAATCCTTGTTCAGCGCATCCACCAGCGACCAGATCCGCTGGTAGCTCATGCCCAGCCGGCGACCGGTTTCGGCCAGCGACCCGGTCGCGGCGATGCCCTGCAGCACGTCCGCCTTGCCCGGGCCGATCGCGACGGCGTGCTTGATCTGCACGCGAAACCGCGTGCTGTGTTCGGGCGTGTCGGGCGCGGCGTTCCTGGTCATCGTTGATCGGCGTCCATCGGGCGCGATGGACGCACTTGGGGCAAGTTGATGCATGGACGACCATGCACGGCATACGGTACTCGTTATACTCGTTGAACGATATCCATACGAATGTATATCGAACCGTGCGGAGGCCTGTCGCCCGTGAAACCTGTTCGCCTGATCCACCGAATCCTGCTGTTGTGCGTCGTTGCGTTCTCCGTCGCGTCGCCTGCGCGCGCTGCCGAGCCGCCGACCGTGGCGGCGGCATCCGATCTGAAGTTTGCGATTGAGGAACTGGCGGCCCGCTTCGAGCGCGACACCGGCCACAAGCTGCGTCTGGTGTTCGGCTCGTCCGGAAATTTCTTCTCGCAGATCCGGCAGGGCGCACCGTTTCATCTGTTCATGTCGGCCGACGAAGATTTCGTGTTCAAGCTCGCCGAGCTGGGGCTGACGCAGGACCGCGGCCGGCTGTATGCCTACGGCCGGCTCGGCGTGATGGTGCCCAGGGGTTCGTCGCTGAAGGCCGACGGCGAATTGAAGGATCTGGCGCTCGCGCTGCGTGACGGACGACTGAAGAAGTTCGCCATCGCCAATCCCGAGCATGCACCCTATGGCGCGCGGGCGAAGGAGGCGCTGCAGCATGCCGGACTGTGGGCCGACATCGAACCGCGTCTGGTGCTGGGCGAAAACATTTCACAGGCGGCCCAGTTCGCCACCTCCGGCTCGGGTCAGGGCGGCATCATCGCGTTGTCGCTGGCCATGGCGCCGCAGGTGGGCGGTCTGGGAGAGTTCGCGCTGATACCCGAGAGCTGGCATCGCCGACTGGCCCAGCGCATGGTGCTGCTGCGCGGTGCGCCACCGGCCGCGCGGGCCTTCTACGATTACATCGCTACGCCGGTTGCGCAGGACACGATGCGTCGTTACGGTTTCGAAATGCCGAAGGAGTGACCATGCGGGCGCCACTGCGGCTGACGCCGGCCTGCCGATCCGGAAACGGAGACTGAAATGGACTGGCAGGCATTCTCGTTGTCGATCGAACTGGCGGTGGTCACGCTGCTCGTGCTGCTGCCGCTCGGCGTGCTCGCCGGGCGCTGGCTGGCGCGCACGCGATTTGCCGGCAAGGCCTGGATCGAAGCGTTCGTCGTGCTGCCGCTGGTGCTGCCGCCGACGGTGCTGGGCTACTACCTGCTGGTGTCGCTGGGTGCGGGCTCGCCGCTCGGCCGCTGGCTGCTCGACAGCTTCGATGTCAGGCTGACCTTCAATTTCGCCGGCCTGCTGATCGCGTCACTGGTATTCAACATCCCGTTCATCGTACAGCCGGTGCAGCGCGCCTTCGAAGGGATACCCGAAAACCTTGCCGAAGCGGCGTCGGTCTGCGGGCTGAGCGGCTGGCAGACCTTCTGGCGTGTCGAATTGCCGTTGGCCTGGCCGGGCATCCTGTCGGCCATGGTGCTGACCTTTGTACATACGCTGGGCGAATTCGGCGTGGTGCTGATGATGGGCGGCAGCATTCCGGGCGAAACCCGGACTGTGGCCATCGCCATCTACGATCGCGTACAGTCGTTCGACCTCGCCGGGGCCGACCGCATGGCGCTGCTGCTTCTTGTGCTGTCGCTTGGCGCGGTCGCGGCATCGTTCTTCGCGTCGGCCAGACTGGTGGCCCGGCGATGAGCGACCGGCGCGACGGACGGCGCGCCTTGCGCGTCGAGATCGATCAGCAAGAACCGATGCCGCTGCGCGGCCGCTTCGAGTGTTCAGCCGGCGAACTGCTGGCGCTGGTCGGCCCGTCGGGTGCCGGCAAGACATCGATGCTGCGCGTGCTGGCCGGGCTGATGCGCCCGCAGCGCGGACGCGTCGAGGTCGGCGGGCAGCTGTGGTGCGACAGTGATCAGGGCGTCTTCCTGCCGCCACAGCGTCGGCATGTCGGGCTGGTGTTTCAGAACTACGCGCTGATGCCGCATCTGAGCGCCGCCGACAACGTCGCATTGGCCATGCTGCACCTGCCGGCGGCCGAGCGCGACGCGCAGGCCCGGCGCTGGCTCGACCATGTGCACCTGTCCAGCGAACAGCAACAGCGACGGCCGGCTGCGCTGTCCGGTGGCCAGCAGCAGCGCGTGGCGGTGGCGCGTGCGCTGGCCCGCGAACCGAAGCTGCTGCTGCTCGACGAACCCTTCTCGGCGGTCGACCAGATGAGCCGGCAAGGGCTTTACCGCCTGCTGGCCCAGCTGCGCAGCGATCTCGACATCCCGATCCTGCTGGTGACCCACGACCTGAACGAGGCGCGCCTGCTGGCCGACCGTCTGGTGGTGATGGATGCCGGCGCGGTATTGCAGGAAGGGCCGCCCGAACACATCCATCGGGCGCCGCGCAATGCGCGCGTGGCCGATCTGGTGGGCATGCACAACCGTTTTCAGGGGGTCTGGATGGGGCCTTCGGGTCGCGCCGGCTGGGGCCTGCTGAAGTGGGTGACGGCATCGACGGTCGAAGGCGAGGCCGGGGACATGCTGCTCGAAGTGCGGGACAAGGGAAAGATCAAGCCGGGCCAGCCGGTGAACTGGGTCGTGCCGGGTGACGGCATCCTGCTGGGTGCGGAAGGCAGCGGTCAGGCGCTGCACGCGCGGGTCAGCGACGCCCGCCATCTGGGCGAAATCACGCTGGCATCGCTGACGCTGGAGCGCAATCCGCAGATCAGTCTGCGCATCACGCTGGCCGGGCCGCAGCGTCAGCGCATCGCCAACGGCGACCGGCTGGCCGTGCGTCTGGACTCAGCCCTGGTGCACGTGATGCCGCTGCATCCGCGTCCGCCACTTGAGGTGGAGCAATAGTCGATTGCAGCCGGCCGCGCCGGTCAGGTGACCGGCTCGGGCTTGCGCGGCAGCAGCATGCGCGCGATCGCGCTCGCAGCCAGCCCCATCAGCAGGAAGCCGAGGGCACCGATCAGCCACACCGCCCAGACGATGGCGCTCAGCCAGCCGGTCAGGTCGGGAATCTGCTGCAGCGACGCCTGTATCGTCGGTCCCCAGTCAAGCAGGGTGTGCCGCGCCATGTCGAGCCAGCCTTCAGGCAGCCAGGGCGCCAGCCACACCGGCGGCTGCAGGCTCACCACCCAGCCCGGCCAGGTCGCCAGTGCGTCGGCATTCCAGCCCGGCCACGTGAGCACGGCGTCGGCCGTCCAGGTCAGCAAGGTCCAGAAGCCGAGCAGGAGCGCGGTGATGATCCAGATGATTGCGTATGTCATGGGGTCCTCTGTGCTTCTTCGGGCAGTTTCGTCAGATGGTGTGGGTCTGCGGGAGCGGCGATCCCGCCGCTCCCGCAAAACCGGCGCCGAGGTCAATCCTCCTGCACCAGCTTCTTCAGCGCATACAGCGCATCAAGGGCTTCGCGCGGGCTCAGGCTGTCGGGGTCGAGCGCGGCCAGCGCATCGACCGCGGCATGCACGGGTGGTTCCGGCGGCGGGGCGGCAGGGGCGAACAGATCGGCCTGCGGACCGGCGCTGATGCGGCTGGCTTCGAGCTGCTGCAGCGCGCGTCGCGCGTCGCGGATCACCGTGCCGGGCACACCGGCGAGCGCCGCCACTTCGATGCCGTAGGACTGCGACGCCGGGCCCTCTTCGATGGCGTGCAGGAACACGATGCGCCTGCCGTGCTCGACCGCGTCCAGGTGCATGTTGGCGCAGGTCGGGTGGGTCTGCGCCAGCTGCGTCAGTTCGAAGTAGTGGGTGGCGAACAGCGTCCAGCTGCGGTTGCGCGTCAACAGATGGCGGGCGATGGACTGGGCCAGCGCCACGCCGTCGAAAGTAGAGGTGCCGCGACCTATTTCGTCCATCAGCACCAGGCTGCGCTCGGTCGCGCCGTGCAGGATGCCGGCGGCTTCGGTCATTTCGACCATGAAGGTCGAACGGCCGGAAGCCAGATCGTCGGACGCGCCGATGCGCGTGTGGATGGCGTCCAGCGGACCGAGCCGCACCGACTGCGCAGGCACCGGGCAGCCGCAATGCGCCATCAGCGCGATCAGTGCGACCTGTCGCATATAGGTCGACTTGCCGCCCATGTTCGGACCGGTGATCAGCAGCATGCGCCGCGCGTCATGCAGGGCGGTGTCGTTGGCGATGAAGCTGTCGACCTGCTGTTCGACCACCGGGTGGCGCCCGCGCACGATCGTGATTTCGGGTTCGTCGACGAACTGCGGCCGGCAATAGTCGTGGCGCTGCGCGGCGCGCGCGAAGGCGAGCAGGCCGTCGAGCTGCGCCAGCGCACGGGCGATGTCGCCGAGTGCCGGCAGATCCGGGGCGAGTGCGTCCAGCAATTGTTCGTACAGGTGCTTTTCGCGCGAAGTGGCGCGTTCGGCGGCCGACAGCGCGCGGTCCTCGAAGGTTTTCAGTTCCGGCGTGATGTAGCGCTCGGCGTTCTTCAGCGTCTGCCGCCGGCGATAGTCGTCCGGAATGCGTTCGACGTGGGCGTTCGTCACCTCTATATAGAAGCCGTGCACGCGGTTGTATTCGACCTTCAGGTTGGCGATGCCGGTGCGGCTGCGTTCACGCGCTTCGAGCGCGAGCAGGAATTCGCCGCAGTTGTCCTGCAGGCCGCGCAATTCGTCGAGTTCGGCATCGAAGCCGGCGCGCATCACGCGACCGTCGCGCAGCTGCGAAGCCGGTTCGTCCATGATGGCGCGGGCAAGCAGGGCGCAGGCGTCGAGCGGCTGCGCCAGTGTGGCGCGGGCGTCGTCGAGCAGGCCACCGTCCGGCGGCACGGCGGCAGCGATGTCGCCCAGCCGCGCCAGACTGTCGCGCAGGCTCGACAGATCGCGCGGTCGCGCGGTGCGCAGCGCGATGCGTGCGCCGATGCGCTCGATGTCGGCCAGCCCGCGCAGCGCGTCGTGCAACGAATCGGCGGTGCTGTCGGCACGCAGGGCCTCGACCGCCTGATGCCTCGCCTCGGCCTGTGCGCGTTCGCGCAGCGGGTGGTGCAGGCAGCGGCGCAGCCAGCGCGACCCCATCGAGGTGGCGCAGGTATCGAGCAGCGACAGCAGCGTCGGTGACGCTTCGCCGCGCAGCGTTTCGGTCAGTTCGAGATTGCGCCGGGTGGCGGCGTCCATGCGCAGCCAGGCGGAATCGTGTTCGACGGCGAGCGTCGTCACATGCGACAGCGCGCGCTGCTGGGTCGCCTGGGCGTAGCTGAACAGCGCACCGCAGGCGGCCAGCGCGATTGGAACCTCGGTCACGTCGAAGGCGGCGAGGTCGCGACTGCCGAAGTGCTCGCACAGCAGGCGCGTGGCTTCGCCCGCGTCGAACTGCCAGGCGCTGCGCGACGTGACGGCCCAGCTGCCGTCCGGTGCCGTGCCGCTGTCGGCCACCAGCAGTTCGGCCGGGCGCAGCCGGTCGAGCAGCGAAGGCAGCACATTGGCGGCGACTTCGGTCAGTTTCAGTTCGCCGCTGGCCAGATTCAGCCAGGCGACACCGGCCCGGGCGCGCTCGACATGCAGCGCCATCAGCAGCGAATCGGCACGCTCGTCGAGCAGGCTGGCATCGGTCAGCGTGCCCGGCGTGACGATGCGTGCGATCGCGCGCTCGACCGGTCCCTTGGACGTCGCCGGGTCGCCGATCTGTTCGACGATGACCACCGACTCGCCCAGCTTCACCAGCCGCGCCAGATACTGCTCGACTGCGTGGAAGGGCACGCCCGCCATCGGGATCGGCTGTCCGGCCGACTGGCCGCGGTGCGTCTGCGTGATGTCGAGCAGCCGCGCGGCGCGGATCGCGTCCTCGAAAAACAGCTCGTAGAAATCCCCCATCCGGTAGAACACCAGCAGATCGGGGTGTTGCCGCTTGAAGCCCAGGTATTGGGCCATCATCGGCGTGTGCGCAGACAGGTCGGTGTTCGCCATCCTGGTCAACGTTGTCCGGCACGGATCACGCGCGCAGCGCGTCCGTCAGGTGCGGTTCGATTGCGGCCAGCAGGGCCGGGAAGATGCGCGGCGTGGAGGCGACCAGATTGCCGCTGTCGAGGTAGCCGGTTTCACCGGTCAGATTGCCGACCAGACCGCCGGCTTCGGTCACCAGCAGGGCGCCGGCGGCGATGTCCCATGGCGACAGGCCGATTTCGAAGAAGCCGTCGAAGCGGCCGCACGCGACATAGGCCAGGTCGAGCGCGGCAGCGCCCGGGCGGCGCAGGCCGGAGGTCTTTTCCATCAGTTCCTTGAACATGCCCAGATAGGCATCGACGTGGTCCCACACACGGTATGGAAAGCCGGTGCCGACCAGTGCTTCGCCCAGCTTGGCGCGGCGCGAGACGCGGATGCGGCGGTCGTTCAGGAAGGCGCCGCGGCCGCGGCTGGCGGTGAACAGCTCGTTGCGCACCGGATCGAACACGACGGCCGACTGCATCAGGCCGCGGTGTTCGAGCGCGATCGATACCGCGTACTGCGGCATGCCGTGGATGAAGTTGGTCGTGCCGTCGAGCGGATCGATGATCCAGCGGTATTCGGATTCACCCGATGCGCCGCTCTCCTCCGCCAGGATGGCATGGTCCGGGTAGGCTTCGCGGAGGATGCCGATGATGGCGTCCTCGGCTGCACGGTCGACCTCGGTGACGAAATCGTTCTGGCGCTTGCTGCTGACTTTCAGCAGGTCTACATCCTGGCTGGCGCGGGTGATGATCTGGCCTGCGCGGCGGGCGGCCTTGACGGCGGTGGTGAGCGTCGGATGCATGGGAAGTGTCTGTGCGCGGACCGTGCGGTCCGCAAGTCGGCGGGAAAGCCGAGCATTTTAGGGGCTGTTGCGATTTAATTCGAGGCCCGCACCTGAATTGACCTTTGACCGCACATTCGATGGACGCCCTTTCTTCCCCTTCCGATCGTCACGCCGCCCTGGACCGGGTGCGCGTGGTCATGTCGCACACCACCCATCCGGGCAATATCGGCGCCTGCGCGCGGGCGATGAAGGTGATGGGGCTGTCGCGCCTCTATCTGGTCAATCCGAAGCACTTTCCGCACGACGAAGCGGTTGCGATGAGTTCCGGCGCGACCGATGTGCTGGACAACGCGGTGGTGGTCGATACGATCGAAGCCGCCCTGGCCGGCACCGTGGCGCAGGCGGCGCTGACTGCGCGCCGGCGTGAAATGGCGCTGCCGGTGCGCGATGTCAGGTCGGCGGCGACCGAACTGGCGACCTTGCTGGCCGCCGGCGACGCCGAGGTGGCGCTGGTGTTCGGCACCGAAAGTTCGGGGCTCACCAATGAAGAAGTTGCGATGTGCTCGCTGCCGGTCACCATTTCGACCAGCGACACCTACCGCTCGCTGAATGTGGCGGCAGCCGCGCAGATCATGTGCCACGAACTGCGCGTGGCCGTCGCCGCCACACCGACCTTTGTCAGTGAAGTACCGGTGCTGGCCAGCCACGAAGGGCTGGAAAGCCTGTACGCGCTGCTCGAGCAACTGATGCTCGATGCGGGCTTTCTCGACCGGGTCAATCCGGGCCGCGCCCTGCCGCGCCTGCGCCGCCTGTTCGGACGTACCCGGGTCGAGGCCGAAGAACTGCATCTGCTGATGGGCGCGCTGAAGGCGATCGGCGGCATTCCGAAGAAGCGCCCGGGGTCGAACGGATAAGGACGGTTGCGGTCCGCGCTGTTGCAGCCACGCCCGTGGTTCAGCGTGCGGCCACGACGGGCGATCGACAGACTCTGACGCAGGTGCACAAAAACCGACTAAAATCGTCGGGTTTCAACTGGCTGCGAACGCCACCGGCGTCTCATAGGGAAAAAGGATGTTCCAACACCTGCGCGAAGACATTGCCAGCGTGCTCGCACGCGACCCGGCAGCCCGTTCGTCGTTCGAAGTCCTCACCTGCTACCCGGGCATCCACGCCCTGATCCTGCACCGCATGGCGCACGCCTGCTGGGGCGCGGGCCTGCACTGGCTGGGGCGCTTCATTTCGCACATCGGCCGCGTGCTGACCGGCATCGAAATCCACCCGGGTGCGTCGATCGGACGGCGCGTGTTCATCGATCACGGCATGGGCGTGGTGGTCGGCGAAACCGCGGTCATCGGCGACGACTGCACGATCTATCAGGGCGTGACGCTGGGCGGTACCTCGCTGTACCGCGGCGCCAAGCGCCATCCCACACTCGGTCGCGGTGTCGTGATCGGTGCCGGCGCCCAGGTGCTGGGCGGTTTCGAAGTCGGTGATGGCGCCAAGATCGGTTCCTGCGCAGTCGTCGTGAAGCCTGTTCCGGCCGGCGCCACGGCGGTTGGCAATCCGGCGCGCATCATCGAAGCCAGCGCGCCGGGCGCCGACGACGAGAAGAAGCGGCGGGCCGAGCAGGCGGGTTTTACCGCCTATGGCGTCACCCGCGACATGGAAGACCCGATGGCCAAGGCGCTCACGGCGCTGGTGGATCATGCGCTGGAGAACGACCGGCGCATCGCCTGCCTGATGGAAAAGCTGGAAAGGGCAGGCGTCAGGCTCGACGACGAGGCGCGCGAGGAGATGGCCGATCACTCGCACGTCGATCTGGACAAGATCCGGCCTAATTGTTGACTGAACTTGTCGGGAATTATAAAGTCGACTGAATTGATCGGGAATTGGACTGTGTGCTCAAGCGTGAACCCAATCGTGGATTCCCCGAGCCGCTCCATCGAGGAGATCGCTTCATGAGACTGACTACCAAAGGCCGCTTCGCAGTCACCGCGATGCTGGACCTTGCACTGCGCCAGGACAACGGTCCGGTGACGCTGGCCGGCGTGGCCGAGCGCCAGCGCATCAGCCTGTCCTATCTCGAACAGCTGTTCGGCAAACTGCGTCGCCAGGAACTGGTGGCCAGCGTGCGGGGGCCGGGTGGCGGTTACTGCCTGGCGCGCGACGCGCGCAATATTTCGGTCGCCCAGATCATCACCGCGGTCGATGAACCGCTGGACGCCACACAGTGCGGCGGCAAGGAAAACTGTCTGGATGAACATCGCTGCATGACGCACGACCTGTGGTCGAGCCTGAGTCGGCGCATGTATGACTACCTGGATTCGGTGAATCTGCACGAACTGATGGTGCAGCAGCGCGACAAGACGACCCATCGCGTGGTCGTGCACGACCATGCGGCGCGACCGGGTGTGTCCGAAATGGTGCGGGTACAGCTCTGATCATGTTTGCACCGGTCTATCTCGATCACAACGCCAGTACGCCGCTCGCCGATGCGGTGCGCGAAGCGATGCTGCCCTGGCTGGGCGCACGTTTCGGCAATGCGTCGAGCCGGCACGAGTACGGGCGCGCTGCGCGCCGGGCGATCGACGAGGCACGGGCACAGGTGGCTGCCGCAGTGAATGCGCATCCGACCGAAGTGGTATTCACCAGCGGCGGCTCGGAAGCGAACAATCTGTTCGTCAAGGGTGCCGCCGCGCGACTCAAGCCCGGCGTGATCGCGATTTCGGCGATCGAGCACCCCTGCGTGCGCGAGCCGGCGCGCCAGCTGGTGCGCCGCGGCTGGACGCTGAAGGAACTGCCGGTCGACGCGCAGGGCAGGGTGCAGGTCGACGGCTTCGATGGCGAGGCATCGCTGGCGTCGGTCATGCTCGCCAATAACGAAACCGGCGTGCTGCAGGACGTCGCATCGCTGGCGGCGCAGGTACGCCACGCCGGCGGCTGGCTGCATACGGATGCGGTGCAGGCGCTGGGCAAGATCGCCGTCGATTTCCGTGCGCTGGGTGTGTCGGCGATGACGCTGTCGGCGCACAAGATCGGCGGTCCGCAGGGTGCGGGTGCGCTGATTCTGGACAAGCGGGTCGATGTCGAACCGCTGATCGCAGGCGGCGGGCACGAACATGGCCTGCGTTCGGGCACCGAAAACATCGCGGCGATCGTCGGTTTCGGCCGCGCCTGCGAGCTGGCGATGTCGCAGCCGGCGGCGCGACGCGAACTGCTCGAAGCGCAGCGCGAACGCATCGAGCGCTGCGTGCTGGCGCTCGGCGGCACGGTATTCGGCGCCCAGGCGCCGCGCCTGCCGAACACCTGTTACTTCGCACTCGATCACATCGACGGCGAAACGCTGGTCGGCAAGCTCGACCGCGCAGGTTTCGCAGTGGCCAGTGGTTCTGCCTGCTCGAGCGCCTCACCGGAACCGTCGCGCACGCTGACCGCGATGGGCGTGCCACCCGAACAGGCGCGCGGTGCGGTGCGCGTGAGCACCGGCGCGATGACGAAAATGCAGGATGTCGATGATTTTTGCAGCGCGCTCGCGCAGGTGGCGGATCAACTCCGCGGTCTGCGGGCGATGGCTGAAGCGTAATGAAGAACCCGAAGGAGCAACCCGTATGCTGAAATTTCCGATCTATCTCGACTACTCGGCGACGACGCCGGTCGACCCGCGCGTCGCGGCGAAGATGATTCCTTACCTGACCGAGCACTTCGGCAACCCGGCGTCGCGCAGCCACGCCTACGGCTGGGAAACCGAAGCGGCCGTGGAAGAGGCGCGCGACCAGGTTGCCCGTCTGGTGAATGCGGATCCGAAGGAAATCGTCTGGACCTCGGGTGCCACGGAATCGAACAACCTTGCCATCAAGGGTGCGGCGCATTTCTATTCCGGCAAGGGCAAGCACATCATCACGCTGCGCACCGAACACAAGGCGGTGCTGGACACCTTCCGCGAACTGGAACGCGAAGGCTTCGAGGCGACCTATCTCGATCCGCTGCCCAATGGCCTGATCGACATGGATGCGTTCAAGGCGGCGCTGCGTCCGGACACCGTGCTGGTGTCCATCATGTTCGTGAATAACGAGATCGGCGTCATCCAGCCGATCGCCGAACTGGGCGAAATCTGCCGCGACAAGGGCATCATCTTCCACGTCGATGCGGCGCAGGCAACCGGCAAGGTGGTCATCGATCTCGACAAGCTGAAGGTCGACCTGATGTCGTTCTGCGCGCACAAGACCTACGGGCCGAAGGGCATCGGCGCGCTGTACGTGCGCCGCAAGCCGCGCATCCGCCTCGAGGCGCAGATGCACGGCGGCGGTCACGAGCGCGGCATGCGCTCGGGCACGCTGGCGACACACCAGATCGTCGGCATGGGCGAAGCCTTCCGCGTCGCGCGCGAAGAAATGGGGGCCGAGAACGAGCGCGTGCGCATGCTGCGCGACCGCCTGCTGAAGGGCCTGTCGGACATCGAGGCGACCTTCGTCAATGGCGACCTCGAAGCGCGCGTGCCGCACAACCTGAACATCAGCTTCGCCTATGTCGAAGGCGAATCATTGATCATGGCGATCAAGGATGTCGCGGTGTCGTCCGGTTCGGCCTGTACCTCGGCCAGCCTTGAACCGTCCTATGTACTGCGCGCGCTCGGCCGCGAAGACGAGCTGGCGCACAGCTCGATCCGCTTCTCGATCGGCCGCTTCACGACCGAAGAGGAAATCGATTTCACGATAGACCTGCTGCACCGCAAGATCGGCAAGCTGCGCGAATTGTCGCCGCTGTGGGAAATGGTGCAGGAAGGCGTTGATTTGAATAGCGTCCAGTGGGCCCACCACTGATTGCGCGTGCACGGCGACTGAAGGAGAACTGTTATGGCCTATAGCGAAAAACTTCTGGATCACTACGAAAACCCGCGCAATGTCGGCGCATTCGGCAAGGACGACGACGATGTCGGCACCGGCATGGTCGGCGCACCCGCCTGCGGCGATGTGATGAAGCTGCAGATCAAGGTGGGTGCGGACGGCATCATCGAAGATGCGAAATTCAAGACCTACGGCTGCGGCTCGGCCATCGCGTCGAGCTCGCTGGTGACCGAATGGGTCAAGGGCAAGACGCTCGACGAGGCGATGACCATCAAGAACACCGCAATCGCCGAAGAACTGGCTCTGCCGCCGGTCAAGATCCACTGCTCCATCCTCGCGGAAGACGCCATCAAGGCGGCGATCGACGACTACCGCAAGAAGCACGGCGATGCGGCCGCGCCGGCCGAAGCCGCGTAAGGAGAGCGATATGGTGAGCGATATGGTGAGCGATATGGTGAGCGATATGGTGAGCGATACGGGGAGAGCGACATGGGCGTGACACTGACCGAAAAAGCAGCCACACACGTGAGCAACTACATCGCCAAGCGCGGCCGCGGCGTCGGCCTGCGCCTGGGCGTGCGCACCAGCGGCTGTTCCGGCATGGCGTACAAGCTCGAATTCGCCGACGACACGACGCCGGAAGACCTGATTTTCGAAAGCCACGGCGTGAAGGTGCTGATCGACCCGAAAAGCCTGGCCTATCTCGAAGGCACCGAACTCGACTTCGTGCGCGAAGGCCTGAACGAAGGCTTCAAGTTCAACAACCCGAACGTCAAGGACGAGTGCGGTTGCGGCGAAAGCTTCAATGTCTGAGCGGCGATCGCCGCCGACACTACTGAACGATGACTTCTGACCCCACCATCCCCGGTCTGCCGGACGTCGAACTGTTCGGTCGCGACCATTTCGAGCTGTTCGCACTGCCGCGCCGCTTCGTCATCGACGACCGCTCGCTCGAATCGCGCTATCACGAGCTGCAGTCGTCGGTGCACCCCGACCGCCATGCCAGCAGCCCGGAAGCCGAGCGGCGGCTGTCGATGCAGTGGTCGACACGCATCAACGAAGCCTACCGGCTGCTGCGCACGCCACTGAGCCGCGCACGCTACCTGCTTGAACTCGATGGCATTGACGTGGCGGCTGAAAACAATACCGCGATGCCGGCCGATTTCCTGATGCAGCAGATGGAATGGCGCGAAGCACTCGACGAGGCGCGCGACGCCCGCGATGCCGGCGCGCTCGACGAACTGGCGCGCATGCTGCGGCACGCCCGGCGCGACGCGGAGGAGCTGCTTGTCCGGCAGCTGGATGCAGAACACGACACCGTCGGTGCTGCCGCGACGGTGCGCCGCATGATGTTCATCGCCCGTCTGGACGAGGATGTCGCCGAAGCACACGAAACACTGGACAACTGATGGCCCTGCTGCAGATCGCCGAACCCGGCGAATCCACCGCGCCGCACCAGCACAGGCTGGCTGCGGGCATCGATCTCGGAACGACCAATTCACTGGTGGCCAGCGTGCGCAACGGCGTACCGCTGGTGCTGAACGACGAGCACGGCCGTGCGCTGCTACCCTCCGTGGTGCGTTATCTCGCCGACGGAACGGCTGTGGTCGGCCATGCCGCACGTGCCGCCCAGGCACAGGACCCGCGCAACACCATCGCGTCGGTCAAGCGCTTCATGGGACGAGGCGTTGCCGACGTCGCGCATGTCGAATCGATGCCCTACGTATTCGAGGACGCGCCCGGCATGGTGCGGTTGCGCACCACACAAGGCGCGAAAAGCCCGGTTGAGGTGTCGGCCGACATCCTGCGTGTGCTGCGCGAGCGGGCTGAAGCCAGTCTTGGCGGGCCGCTGACCGGCGCGGTCATCACCGTACCGGCGTATTTCGACGATGCGCAGCGCCAGGCCACGAAGGACGCCGCCCGGCTGGCCGGCCTCGACGTGCTGCGCCTGCTGAACGAACCGACTGCCGCCGCGATCGCCTATGGTCTGGACAACGCTTCCGAAGGCATCTACGCGGTGTACGACCTGGGCGGCGGCACCTTCGACATATCCATCCTGAAGCTGTCGCGCGGCGTGTTCGAAGTGCTGGCCACCAGTGGCGACGCGGCACTGGGCGGCGATGATTTCGACCATCGCGTCTATTGCTGGCTCATCGAGGCGTCGCGCATCGGACCGCCCAGCCTGGAAGACATGCGTACGCTGTACATGGAAGCCCGGCGCGCGAAGGAAGCACTCAGCAGCGCCGATGACGTGCATGTCGGGCTCAAGCTGTCGTCGGGCGACGAAATCGACGTGCATCTCACGCGCGATGCGTTTGCCGCCATGACCAGGACGCTGGTCGACAAGACGCTGGTGCCGACGCGCAAGGCGCTGCGCGACGCCGGCCTGTCGGTCGAGGACGTCAAGGGCGTGGTCATGGTGGGGGGTGCTACGCGCATGCCGCAGGTGCAGCGCGCGGTGGGCGAGTTCTTCGGCCAGGTGCCGCTGACCAATCTCGACCCGGACAAGGTGGTGGCCATCGGTGCCGCGATCCAGGCCAATGTGCTGGCCGGCAATCGCGCGGCCGGCGAAGACTGGCTGCTGCTCGACGTCATTCCCCTGTCGCTTGGTCTGGAAACGATGGGTGGCCTGGTCGAGAAGATCATTCCGCGCAATTCGACGATACCGACCGCGCGCGCGCAGGAATTCACCACCTACCGCGACGGCCAGACGGCGATGGCCATCCATGTGCTGCAGGGCGAACGCGAACGCGTCACCGACTGCCGCTCGCTCGCCCGCTTCGAATTGCGCGGCATTCCGCCGATGGTGGCGGGTGCGGCACGCATCCGCGTGTCGTTCCAGGTGGACGCCGACGGCCTGCTGGCCGTGTCCGCGCGCGAGCTGGGCACCGGCATCGAGGCGCGCATCGAGGTCAAGCCGAGTTACGGGCTGGGTGATGACGAAGTCGCGCGCATGCTGCGCGACGGCTTCGATCACGTGCAGGACGACATCGCGGCACGCGCGCTGGCCGAACAGAAGGTGGACGCCACGCGCCTGATCGACGCCACGCAGACTGCGCTGGCTGCCGACAGCGATTTGCTCGACGGCGCTGAACGGGCCGCGGTCGATGCGGCCGTCCGCGCGCTGGCCGAGGTCGTCGAGGGCGACGATACGGCGGCGTTGCGCGCCGCCGTCGACGTGCTCGGCCGCGCCACCGACGAGTTCGCCGCGCGCCGCATGAATCGCGGCATCCAGCGTGCGCTGGCCGGGCGCAGCATCGAATCACTCTGATCGACGGAACACCCTGCAATGACCCAGATCGTCGTATTGCCCCATGTCGAGCTGTGCCCGGACGGTGCGGTGTTCGATGCCGAGCCCGGCACCACCATCTGCGACGCACTGCTGGCCAACGGCATCGAAATCGAACATGCGTGCGAAAAATCGTGCGCCTGCACGACCTGTCACGTCGTCGTGCGCGAAGGTTTCCGCAGTCTCGTGCCGGCCGAAGACCTGGAAGAGGACCTGCTGGACAAGGCCTGGGGGCTGGAGCCGAACTCGCGCCTGTCCTGTCAGGCAGGGGTGGCGGGCGAGGCGCTGGTGATCGATATTCCCCGTTACACCATCAATATGGTCAGTGAAGGAAAGAGGTGAGCATCATGAAATGGACCGATACACTGGATATCGCGATTGCGCTGACCGAAGCACACCCCGAAGTCGATCCGGGCAAGGTCCGCTTCACCGACCTGATG
The DNA here is from genome assembly GCF_024580155.1 of Methyloversatilis sp. XJ19-13. Lineage (NCBI taxonomy): Bacteria > Pseudomonadati > Pseudomonadota > Betaproteobacteria > Nitrosomonadales > Sterolibacteriaceae > Methyloversatilis > Methyloversatilis sp. XJ19-13. The sequence goes on from NZ_JANINH010000008.1 coordinate 129,542, forward strand.
CAGTGGGTGCTTGATCTGCCGGGCTTCGATGACGACCCGAAGCGCTGCGGCGAAAAGATCCTCGAAGCCATCCAGCTGGCCTGGATCGACGAGGCGGACTGAAGCGACGCGGACTGATCGTCGTCATGGCCGTCCATCAGGTCGGCCAGGGTCGTATTTGCCTGCCGGTCGGCTTCAAGCTGCGGGACTTTTCCGGTAAACTAGGAATTTCCCGCTGCAGTGCAATAAATGACAAAGTACGTGTTCGTCACCGGCGGTGTGGTGTCCTCGCTAGGCAAGGGCATCGCAGCCGCGTCCCTGGGCGCGATTCTCGAATCGCGTTCCATCCGTGTCACCCATCTGAAGCTTGACCCCTACATCAACGTCGATCCGGGCACCATGAGCCCGTTTCAGCACGGCGAGGTGTTCGTCACTGAAGACGGGGCCGAAACCGACCTCGATCTGGGGCACTACGAACGCTTCACGCACGCCCGCATGGGCAAGCGCAACAACTTCACCACCGGCCAGATTTACGAGGCGGTGATCAAGAAGGAGCGCCGCGGCGAGTATCTGGGCAAGACCGTGCAGGTCATCCCGCACATCACCGACGAAATCAAGCTGTACATCAAGCGTGGCGCCGAAGGCGCCGAGGTCGCCATCGTCGAGGTCGGCGGCACGGTCGGCGACATCGAGTCGCTGCCCTTCCTCGAAGCCATCCGCCAGATGGGCATCGAAGAAGGCCGCGCCAACACCTGCTTCATCCACCTGACGCTGGTGCCCTACATCGCCACCGCGGGCGAACTGAAAACCAAGCCGACGCAGCACTCGGTGAAGGAATTGCGCGAGATCGGCATCCAGCCCGACGTGCTGCTGTGCCGCTCCGACCGCGTGGTGCCGGACGACGAGCGCCGCAAGATCGCGCTGTTCACCAATGTGCTGCCCGAGGCGGTCATTTCGGTGGTCGACGCCGACAGCATCTACAAGATTCCGGCCATGCTGCATGACCAGATGCTGGACGAAATCGTCTGCCACAAACTGAACATCCTGGCCCGCGCAGCCGACCTGAGCACCTGGAAGCGCATGATCGACGCGCTGGAAAACCCCGAGCGCGATGTCGACATCGCGTTCGTCGGCAAGTACGTCGACCTGACCGAGTCCTACAAGTCGCTGTCCGAGGCGCTGATTCACGCCGGCATCCAGACGCGTTCGCGCATCAACATCCACTACATCGATTCGGAAGCCGTCGAGCGTTCGACCGACGGCGGACGCGCACTGCTCGACCCGATGGACGCCATCCTGGTGCCCGGCGGCTTCGGCCGGCGCGGCGTCGAGGGCAAGATCGGCGCCATCCGCTACGCGCGCGAAAACGGTGTGCCCTATCTCGGCATCTGTCTGGGCATGCAGCTGGCGGTGGTCGAATACGCCCGCAACGTGGCGGGTCTGACCGGCGCGCACAGCACCGAATTCGAGCGCGATACGCCGCATCCGGTGATCGGCCTGATCACCGAGTGGATGAGTGCCGAAGGCAAGCTGGAGCGGCGCGACGAGTCGTCCGACATCGGCGGCACGATGCGACTGGGTGGCCAGAACTGCCAGCTCGGCGAAGACAGCCTTGCGCGCGAAATCTACGGCAAGGCGCAGATCGTCGAGCGCCACCGCCACCGCTACGAGGTGAACAACCAGTACTTGGCGCAGCTGGAAAAGGTCGGCCTGCGCGTGTCCGGTCGTTCCCTCGATACGGTCGATCCGCTGTGCGAAATGATCGAACTGCCGGACCATCCGTGGTTCGTCGCCTGTCAGTTCCACCCCGAATTCACGTCCACGCCGCGCGCCGGACATCCGCTGTTCACCGCTTTCGCCCGCGCCGCGCTGGCCCGCCAGGACGCGCGCGGCATGGTCAAACGCTCGTCGCACAAGGTGACCTCATGAAACTGTGCGGATTCGACGTCGGCCTTGACAAGCCGTTCTTCCTCATCGCCGGTCCGTGCGTGATCGAATCGCGCGACATGGCGTTCGACACCGCCGGCCAGCTGAAGGAAATCACCGCGCGTCTGGGTATCCCCTTCATCTACAAGTCGTCGTTCGACAAGGCCAACCGCAGTTCGGGCACCAGCTTCCGCGGTCCGGGCATGCAGAAGGGGCTGGAAATCCTGGCCGACGTGAAGCGCGAGCTGGGTGTGCCGGTGCTGACCGATGTGCACACCGCGGAAGAGGCGCCCATCGTCGCGCAGTACGTCGACGTGCTGCAGACACCGGCCTTCCTGTGCCGCCAGACCGACTTCATCCACGCCTGCGCCGCCACCGGCAAGCCGGTGAACATCAAGAAGGGCCAGTTCCTCGCGCCGGGCGACATGAAGCACGTCGTGGCCAAGGCGAAGGAAGCCAACGGCGGCGCCGACACCATCATGGTATGCGAGCGCGGTGCGTCCTTCGGCTATAACAATCTGGTGTCCGACATGCGTTCGCTGGCCATCATGCGCGAAACGGCATGTCCGGTCGTGTTCGACGCCACCCATTCGGTGCAGTTGCCGGGCGGGCAGGGCGCGTCATCCGGCGGTCAGCGCGAATTCGTGCCGGTGCTTGCGCGTGCCGCCGTCGCGGTGGGCATCGCCGGGCTGTTCATGGAAAGCCATCCTGATCCGGCCAAGGCCATGTCCGACGGGCCGAACGCCTGGCCGCTGCCGATGATGTCCGCGCTGCTCGAGCAGCTGCGCGACCTCGACGCGGTCACGAAACGCCACGGCTTTCTCGAGTCCGCATTCGCCTGAGTGCGCGCCGATTATTCATAATTTGTCTTCTTACCCAGGAACCCTGCGACCATGAGTGCAATTGTCGATGTCGTCGCGCGCGAAATTCTCGATTCGCGCGGCAATCCCACCGTTGAAGCGGACGTGCTGCTGGAGTCCGGCATCATGGGTCGCGCCGCCGTGCCGTCCGGTGCCTCGACCGGTTCGCGCGAGGCGATCGAGCTGCGCGACGGCGACAAGGACCGCTACCTCGGCAAGGGCGTGCTGGCCGCGGTCGAAAACGTCAATACCGAAATTTCCGAGGCCATCATCGGCCTCGACGCGGAAGAGCAGGCCTTCATCGACCGCACGCTGATCGAACTCGACGGCACCGAAAACAAGGGCCGCCTCGGCGCGAACGCCATGCTGGCGGTGTCGATGGCGGTGGCCAAGGCGGCCGCCGAAGAGGCCGGACTGCCGCTGTACCGCTACTTCGGTGGCTCTGGCGGCATGGCAATGCCGGTGCCGATGATGAACGTCATCAACGGCGGCGCGCACGCCAACAACAGCCTCGATTTCCAGGAATGCATGATCATGCCGGTCGGCGCGTCGAGCTTCCGCGAGGCGCTGCGCGCCGGCGCGGAAATCTTCCATGCGCTGAAGAAGCTGACCGACAAGAAGGGTTTTCCGACTACGGTCGGTGACGAGGGCGGTTTCGCGCCCAACGTCGGCAGTGCCGAAGAGGCGCTGAACATGATTCTCGACGCGGTCAGCGCGGCCGGCTACGAGCCGGGCACCGACATCGTGCTGGCGCTCGACTGCGCCGCGTCCGAGTTCTACAAGAACGGCAAGTACCACCTCGAAGGCGCTGGTCTGACCATGGAATCGGCCCAGCTGGTCGATTACCTGGCGACGCTGGCCGACAAGTACCCCATCGTCAGCATCGAAGACGGCATGGCGGAAAACGACTGGGACGGCTGGAAGCTGCTGACCGATCGTCTGGGCAGCCGCGTGCAGATCGTCGGCGACGACCTGTTCGTCACCAACACCAAGATACTGAAGGAAGGCATTTCGCGGGGCATCGCCAACTCCATCCTGATCAAGATCAACCAGATCGGCACGCTGACCGAAACCTTCGCGGCGGTCGAAATGGCCAAGCGCGCCAGCTACACCGCAGTCATTTCGCACCGTTCGGGCGAAACCGAAGACAGCACGATCGCCGACATCGCGGTCGGGCTGAACGCGATGCAGATCAAGACCGGTTCGCTGAGCCGCTCGGACCGCATCGCCAAGTACAACCAACTGCTGCGCATCGAGGAAGATCTCGGTGACACGGCGTGGTACCCCGGCGCTTCCGCGTTCTACAACCTGCGCAAGTAACCATGACGCGCCATTGGCCTGCCTTGTTGCTGGTGGCGCTGATTGCGGTGCTGCAGTACCCGCTCTGGCTTGGCAAGGGCGGTTGGCTGCAGGCATGGGAAGCCGGCCGCGCGCTGGACGCCCAGCGCGATCTCAATACCCGGCTGGAAGCGCGCAATGCCGCGCTGGACGCCGATGTGAAGGATCTGAAAACCGGCTTCGACGCAGTCGAAGAGCGGGCGCGCGCCGAACTCGGGCTGATCAAGCCGGGCGAGGTGTTCGTGCAGATTCCGATCGACAAGCCCTGACCGTCTTCACCCTTCGCGCCGCAGTGTGCGCAGGCCGCTGATGCGCGCGGCAAACCAGCCGCTGTCCAGCCTGTCCGTCCGCACGTACTTTCCGCGCGTGCTCGGTGCGTGGATGAAGCGCCCCTCGCCGGCGTAGATGCCCATGTGCGAATGCGGCGTGCCGTTCGTGTTGAAGAACACCAGATCGCCGGGCGCCAGCGCGCTGCGCTCGATCGGCCGCGCGATCTTCGCGATCTGGGCCGCGTTGTGCGGCAGGCGCACGCCCGCCACCTGTTCGTAGATCCAGCTCACCATGCCGCTGCAGTCCAGCCCGCTGTCCGGGTTGCGACCGCCGAACTGGTAATGGTTGCCGATCAGGCCGAGCGCGTAGATCACCGCATCCTGCGCGTGCGAGTCGTCGGCGAGCTGGATCCGGCCCGGCGGGCGAGGCGGTGCAACGGGTTGTTCGACCGGCGCGCCGGCCGGTGTTCCTGCTGGCGGCAGCGCAGCCTGTTCCGGCAGGCTGCCGCAGGCGGAGAGCCACAGCGCCAGCGAGAGGGCCGGAACAAAAGCCGGAACATGGGCGGTGAGCCTGCGACTACCGGCGCTCAATCTCGATCTGTCCGCTGATCGATACCGCGACGCGCGATTCGCCCGCCTCGACCGGCATGTCGGCCATCGCTTCGGCCATGACGGCCTTGCTGCGCATCATCATCGGGCGCGGCGTCGGCATCCCGCCGGTATGATTTACGTTCATGTGCAGGATGCGCCAGGACTTGCCGAGCGATTCGGCGACGATCTTTGCACGTGCATTGAAGGCGGCAATGCCGTCGGCGATCGCGTCGTTCTCGGCCTGCCGCGACGCTTCTTCGCTCGGTTCAAGCGTCAGCTGGCCGACCGCCAGCTGGGTCTGCAGCTTGCCCAGCAGCTCTGAAATCGCGGCCTGGTCCTTCGATTCGAGCAGCAGCTCCGACCGCATGCGCCAGCTTTCGATGCTTCGGCCGTTCTTGCCATAGACCGGATAGGTCGAGGTGTTGCCGCTGCGCACCTTCACACTCGGGTAGGGCTTGGTCGTGGCGATGGCCGACTGCATGACCGCATTGACCTTCTTCGCCAGCGCGCTCGGCGTGGCGTCACCCATTTCGATGTAGGCCTGGGCGCGGGCGAGGTCATTCGGGGCGAGGCGGGACGCTTCGGCATTCAGGTCAACCACGATGCCGGCGCGTTCGACGGCGGTGTGGTCGGCGGCCTGGGCGACCGAAAGCGTGGCGGCAAGCAGCAGCCAGAACGGATGTTTCATGGGGGACTCCCGCAATGTGATCAATGCGGGAGTATAACCAGCGCGCTGCAGGCGTCTGTCAGCGCTTGCGCCGTGCCGACCGGTCTTCTTCGGTGTCGATGCGGATCGGCTGGCCGAGGTTTTCGCAGTCACCCGCCTGCTGGCGCTCGTCGCCCATTGCCGACAGGAGCGCAGCGCCGATCAGCGCGAGGTAGGCCAGCACGGCCAGTCCGGCCGCTTCGCTGTTGAAGGCGACCATGACGGCGGGCAGGGCGTGCGCGCCGGTGAAATAGAAGGTGGTGCGTTCGGCCATGTCGATCTCCGCGAGTGACGTTCTCAGGGGAATATCGACGCCGGGCGGCAGAACTGAAGTGTCATTCGGTGTCGGCGCGACCCTGGTCGCGCGGCACGACCTTCAGCCCGGTCCGGTAGTGGCGCGCCTTCTCGACGTATTGCGCCGAGCCGGACATGAGTGCTGCGACTTCTTCGTCGCTCAGTTCGCGCACGATGCGACCGGGCGAACCGACCACCAGCGAGCGGTCGGGAATGACGCGGCCCTCGGGAATCAGCGCATTGGCGCCGATCAGGCAGTTGCGTCCGACGACGGCGCGATTCATCACCACCGCCTTGATGCCGATCAGCGAACCGTCACCGATGGTGCAGCCGTGCAGCATGGCCTGATGACCGACCGTGACGTCGTCGCCGATGGTCAGCGGCACGCCCTCGTCAATGTGGAGCACCGCACCATCCTGCACATTGCTGCGTTCGCCGACGACGATGCGGTCGTTGTCGGCCCGGATGACCGCGCCGTACCAGACGCTGCTGTCTGCCTTCAGCATCACCTCGCCGATCACGGTCGCGCTTGATGCGATCCACGCGGAAGGATGGATGTCGGGCTGCTGGTCGTCGATGCTGTAGATGCTCATGCTTGCTTCCGTTTGCCTGTGCAGGCGGTGAATCAGGACACCCTGGACGAGCGGATACGCCATCGCCGTCCGAACGCTTTTTGCGCATTACACTCTTGTTGCAATGCAAACAGGGCGCGATTGTAAGCGCAAGCGCACAAGGTCTTGCAAGCAAGGGGTAGTTTTACCGTCGTTCCGGAGAATGCAGATGAACGAAAAACTGGGCAGGTCGCTGGACGATTTCGAAGCCGGGCGCATCGACATGGATGCCCTGATCGCCACCTGGCGCCTGCACGGCGTCGAGGACGCGAATGTGCCGGCAAAGTGGCGCGAAGTGCTCGACGGCCTGCTGATGCGACTCGAATCCGCCCGGTTGTTTTCGCAGGACAGTTGCTCGTTCAGCCGCAGCGAATTGCTTGCAACGATGCGCGAATGGCTTGCGCGGGCCCAGGCCCAGGTGCAGGCGCAGCAGTGAGGCGGGGGGCGGGGTGTTGTTGTTGGGCATCGCTTCGCTCACCCCAACCTACAGGTTGATGCGATGCGAGTCGGTGGGCGGTTTGTGTGGGGTATCGGTGGGGCGAGGTGTGGCGTATTTCTGTTGGGCATCGCTGCGCTCACCCCAACCTGTGGCTGCTCGGCAAAAATGGGGCTTGCGGTTTGGCAGCCGGATCACCGGCGTAGGTTGGGGTGAGCGCAGCGATGCCCAACAGCGGCGCCTGATCGAACGCGGACAACCTCTGCGCTCGCCCGAAAAAAAAGGGCGCCCGCAGGCGCCCCTTGATGACCGAACTGACGGTTCAGAGCTTGCTCTTCACCACCTCGACCACACGGTCGGCTTCCGGTACCCACTTCGCAAGCAGTGCATCGATTTCGGACCGGCGCGAGCCGGCGAAATCGGCGTCCTTGATGCTGGGCACGTTGATGTCGACATTCAGCGCCGCAGAACGCAGCGCGGCCTGGGCGGCCAGCGCGGCCACGCCGGCGTCGGACACGACGTTCTTGTTGCCCTTTTCGGCCGCGATCAGGCTCAGCGCAATCACCTCGGCGCACGCGCGGGCGCAGGCCAGCGGTGCGTCGGTGGCCATCTTCAGGCCGTCCTGGATCGCGGCCGAGCGTGCAGTCTTCTGCTCGTCCGTGTCCTTGGGCAGACCGTAGGCGGCCATCAGGCCGTCGAAGGCTTCGACGTCGGCGCGGATGAAATCGGTCAGCGTGGCGCGCAGGCCTTCGGCTTGCGCCAGCAGGTCCTTCATGTCGCCTTCGACTTCGGCGTACGCCTTCTTGCCGATGGTCAGGTTGCACACCATGCTGACCAACGCGGCACCCATGCCGCCCATGATGGCCGCGGCACTGCCGCCGCCGGGCGTGGGCGCGCTGCTGGCCAGTTCGTCGAGAAAGGTGGTGACCGGTTTGTCCTTGATCATGGTCATCGCTCAGCCCACCATCGTCTTGGCCATTGCGTAGATTTCCGGCGCATCCAGGGTGATGTCGTTGCTTTCGAACAGCCTGGCCACGCAGGCGCGCTGCAGCGCGATCTTCAGTGCGCCGAAACCGATGGCGCCGAACACGATCTTGCCGTGCTTCACCGCGCCCTTGTCCATCATGTCGATGCCTTCGATGCCGAGCGGCGGCGTGGCGTTGGCGTCAGCCATCATTTCCAGCGTCGGGTTGTCCTTCCAGTGACGCTCTTCCAGCAGCTGGATGCCGCCGGCACCGGTCGCGATGACGATGTTGGCGCCTTCGATCGCACGGCCGCGCGCATCGTTGTCGGCCGCTTCGGCAACGCCGACGTCGAGGTTGAACGTGGCCTTCAGCTGTTTCGCCGCATCTTCCGCGGTGGCCAGCTTGCGCGACACCAGCGTGACCGTCGCACCTTCGCTGGCCAGCATCACGGCAGCGCGCGTGCCGACCGGGCCGGTACCGCCGAGGATGACGACCTTCTTGCCCTTCAGCGGACCGCGGTGACCCAGCCAGGCGACGCAGGCGGCCGCGGTGGTGTTCGATCCGTTGCTGTCGAGCATGACCGATACGCGGAAGTTGCTGAAGAACTTCTTCTTCACCGCCTTGAACAGGGCTTCGCCTTCGGCCATGTTGCTGCCGCCGATGAAGATCGCGGTGTTCTTCTTGTCCTTCGGCGCGCGCGTGAAAATGGCGCCATCGACCATGGCACCCACGTTGTGCGGATGCACGCCGCCGTAGCCGATCACGTGATCGGCGCCGCCGTCGTTGCACACGACGTTGTCGAATACCGACGGATGTTCATCGGTATCGAATTGATAAAGCAGTTTTTTCATTGTCGTCTCTCGCTGTCTCGATGAACGCCGCACCGCTGGCGGGGGCGCGGCGAACGGTTTTCAGGTCACGGTGTTGACCGGGCTGCCCTTGACCCAGGCGTCCACATTGTCGATCAACTGGTCGGCCAGGAACTGCATGGCGCCATCCGAAGCCCACGCGACGTGCGGCGTCAGGATGAAGTTGGGCAGGCGCAGGTCGAGCAGCGGATTGCCTTCCTTCGGCGGCTCCTTGGTCAGCACGTCGAAGCCGGCGCCACCGATGACGCCTTCCTTCAGCGCGGTCACCAGATCTTCTTCATGCACCAGACCGCCGCGCGCCGTGTTGATCAGGATGGCGCTGCGCTTCATCTTCCTGAACTGAGCCATGCTGAACATGTTGCGGCTGTCCGCGGTCAGCGGGCAGTGCAGCGAAATGATGTCGGACTCGGCCAGCACCTGTTCGACCGGCGTGAATTCCACACCCGGCGCCTTCGGACCTTCATGGTCGGCAAACAGCACCTTCATGCCGAAGCCGCGCGCGATCTTCGCCGTGCCCTGGCCGAGCGCGCCTTCGCCGAAAATGCCGATGGTGCTGTCGAACAGGTCATGGATCGGGTGATCGAAGAAGCAGAACTGATCCACTTCCTGCCAGCGGCCGCGCTCCACGTCCTGCCGATAGGCCAGGATGCTGCGGCGCAGTGCGAGGATCAGCGCGAACGCGTGTTCCGGCACGGTATGCACCGCGTAGTTGCGGATGTTCGACACCGTGATGCCGCGTTCGCGGCAGGCCGGCACGTCGATCACATCGTAGCCGGTGGCGGCGACGCCGATCATCTTCAGGTTCGGCAGCTGGGCCAGCACGTCGCCGCGCAGCGCAACCTTGTTGGTGATGGCCACGGTCGCATTCTTGAGGCGCTCGACCACCTGGGCGGGGGAGGTGGTCTCGTATTCTTCCCAGGTGTGCTCGAACGACGGCCGGCGCACGGTGGCTTTCAGCGTCGAACGATCCAGAAACACGACGTGTTGCGACATGCTTTTTCCTCGCAGTGTTTGTAAATGCAAAAAAGGCCGGGCGAACCCGGCCGTTCAAGAGGGGTAAAACGGACGGCGGGCCCTTACTTTACCTGCTGCGTATGGGTACGCCACCAGGTCGAGGCGGCCGCGACACCGGAACCCGGGGTCACGTTGATGCCGTTGTCGAGCATCGACATTTCGGCGCCTGCGATCGCGCTCATCAGCGACAGCAGGTTCAGGTCACCGACGTGGCCGATGCGGAACACCTTGCCGGCGACCTTCGACAGGCCGGCGCCCAGCGACAGGTTGTAGCGGGCGTAGGCATTGCTGATCACCTTGGCGGCGTCGAACCCTTCCGGCACCAGGATGGCGCTGACGGTGTTCGAATACCACTCCGGCGCCTTGGCGCACAGATTCAGCTTCCAGCCTTCGTGGATCGCGGCGCGCACGCCGTTCGCCAGATATTCGTGGCGGGCGAAGATGTTTTCCAGGCCTTCCTCGAAAATCGTGTCGAGCGCTTCACGCATGCCGTACAGCATCGGAATCGACGGCGTGTAGGGGAAGTAGCCGGTCGCGTTGTTGCGCAGCATGTCGCCGATGTCGAAGTAGCAGCGGCGCGAGGTCGCACCTTCCATCGCCTTGATCGCCTTCGAGCTCATGCCCAGGATGCCCATGCCGGCCGGCAGCATGAAGCCCTTCTGCGAACCGGACACGGCGCAGTCGACACCCCACTCTTCCATGCGGAAGTCGATGCTGACCAGCGAACTCACCGTATCGACCATCAGCAGCGCCGGGTGGCCGGCGTTGTCCATCGCCTTGCGCACCTTGCCGATGTCACTCGTCACGCCGGTGGCGGTTTCGTTCTGGCAGGCCAGCACGGCCTTGATCTTGTGCTCCTTGTCGGCGCGCAGGACTTCTTCGTACTTGTCGTACGGCACGCCGGTGCCCCAGTCGGTGTCGATGACCTGCACCTCGAAGCCGAGGCGCTGCGCCATGTCGGCCCACAGGTGACTGAACTGGCCGAAGCGCGAGCACAGCACCTTGTCGCCCGGCGACAGCGTGTTGGTCAGCGCGGCTTCCCACATGCCTGTGCCCGATGCCGGGAATGTGACGATGGTGCCTTCGGTGGTCTTGAACACCTTCTTCAGGTCCGCCAGAACCGACAGCGTCAGTTCCGGGAACCTGGGCGAACGGTGGTCTTCCTGTGCCACGACCATGGCACGCAGGATGCGGTCCGGCGTGTTGGTGGGGCCCGGCACGTACAGATGGTTACGGCCTGCGATACGCATATAACAATCTCCTGAAATGAATGGCTTGAAAACTTGAAAAAGAGGAATCGGGGCGGTCGGTGGTGGCGTTCATGGCGCTCACGGTCAGTCCTTATTTGCGTCCGTAGACCGGCAGTGCGGTGCACAACCGGGTGACGTCAGCGACGACACGCGCGATCACGGCGTCGTCGTTGGGTGCTTCGAGTACGTCGACGATCAGGTTGGCAACCTGCTTCGCTTCGGCTTCCTTGAAACCGCGGGTCGTCATCGCCGGGCTGCCGATGCGGATGCCGCTGGTGACGAACGGCTTTTGCGGATCGTTCGGGATGGCGTTCTTGTTCACCGTGATGTGGGCGCGGCCCAGCGCGGCTTCCGCTTCCTTGCCGGTGATGTTCTTGGCGCGCAGATCGACCAGGAACAGGTGCGACTGGGTGCGGCCGGACACGATGCGCACACCGCGCTCGACCAGCGTTTCAGCCATCACCTGCGCGTTGTTCAGCACCTGCTGCTGGTAGGCCTTGAATTCCGGCGTCGAGGCTTCCTTGAACGCGACGGCCTTGGCGGCGATCACGTGCATCAGCGGACCGCCCTGGATACCCGGGAAGATCATCGAGTTGATCGGCTTCTCGAACTCGGCCTTGCCCATGATCACGCCACCGCGCGGGCCGCGCAGCGTCTTGTGCGTGGTCGAGGTGACGAAGTCGGCGATGCCGATCGGGCTCGGGTACAGGCCGGCAGCGACCAGGCCGGAGTAGTGGGCCATGTCGACCAGCAGGTATGCGCCGACCGAATCGGCGATCTCGCGGAAGCGCTGGAAGTCGATGTGCAGCGAGTAGGCCGACGCGCCAGCGACGATCATCTTCGGCTTGTATTCATGCGCCAGCATTTCGACCTGCTTGTAGTCGATCGCTTCGGTTTCCGGATCCAGACCGTAGGCGACGCCCTTGTAGATCTTGCCGGAGAAGTTCACCGACGAACCATGCGTCAGGTGACCGCCATGGGCCAGCGACATGCCCAGGATGGTGTCGCCCGGCTGCAGCATCGACATGTACACAGCGGCGTTGGCCTGCGAGCCCGAATGCGGCTGCACATTGGCGAACTCGGCGCCGAACAGCGCCTTCAGGCGGTCGATGGCCAACTGTTCCGCAACGTCGACAAACTCACAGCCACCGTAGTAGCGCTTGCCCGGATAACCCTCGGCATACTTGTTCGTCAGTACCGAACCCTGCGCTTCCATGACCGCAGGGCTGGCGTAGTTTTCCGACGCGATCAGCTCGATGTGGTGTTCCTGGCGTGCGTACTCCGCTTCCATTGCGGCCCACAGTTCGGGATCGGAATGGGCGATGGTCTGTTTCGGGTCAAACATGGGATGCCTTTCGGGGAGGTGAGCGTCTGGCCCGGTTTCGGGCGTTGGCGCGTGAACTAAAACAAGACAAATCAACTATATCGTACGAACGCAAGCCCTCGTATCGGACTTTCTTATCGCCGGGATAAGTATAAGTGAAGCTTAATTCAAACAGCCTCACCCATAATCAAATCCATAGGTTTGCGTTCCGGACCTCCGTGCCGCCCGATGTCGGGGTGCCGGTGATGCGGCGACAAACAGTCCTCTGAATTCAATCTGACAGAAGGTGAAGCATGGACATTCACGAATACCAAGCGAAAGAGTTGCTGGCCGGTTTCGGAGTTCCGGTGCCGCGCGGCAGCGTGGCCTACAGCCCGGATCAGGCTGTCTACACGGCGACCGAACTGGGTGGCTGGCACTGGGCGGTGAAGGCCCAGGTGCACTCCGGGGCGCGCGGCAAGGCGGGCGGCATCAAGCTGTGCAAGACCTACCACGAGGTCGATGCGGCGGCGCGCGAGCTGCTCGGCAAGCGTCTGGTGACGGTGCAGACCGGCCCTGAAGGCAAGCCGGTGCAGCGGGTGTATGTCGAAGTCGCCGAGCCGTTCGAGCGCGAATTGTATCTGGGCATCGTGCTCGACCGGAAGGCAGAGCGGGTGCGCGTGATCGCCTCGGCCGAAGGCGGCATGGACATCGAAGAACTGGCCAACACCGCGCCGGAAAAGATCATGCAGGTCGTGGTCGAGCCGGCGGTCGGCCTGCAGGCCTTCCAGGCGCGGCAGATCGCCTTCGGCCTGAAGCTCAACATCAAGCAGGTGTCGCGTGCGGTCACCGCGATCATGGGCGCCTACCGCGCCTTCCGCGATCTCGACGCGACCATGGTCGAAATCAATCCGCTGGTCGTCACCAAGGACGACCGTGTGCTGGCACTCGACGCCAAGATGTCGTTCGACGACAACGCGATGTTCCGCCAGCGTGCCGTGGCCGACATGCGCGACCCGTCGCAGGAAGATCCGCGCGAAGTACAGGCCGCCGAGCACAACCTGAACTACGTGGGTCTGGACGGCGACATCGGCTGCATCATCAATGGCGCCGGTCTGGCCATGGCCACGATGGACACCATCAAGTACGCCGGCGGCGCACCGGCCAACTTCCTCGACGTCGGCGGCGGCGCCTCGCCCGAGCGCGTGGCCAATTCCTTCCGCCTCGTGCTGTCGGACAAGAACGTCAAGGCCATCCTGGTGAACATCTTTGCCGGTATCAACCGCTGCGACTGGGTCGCCCAGGGCGTGGTGCAGGCGTGCAACGACATCGATATCACGGTGCCGCTGATCGTCCGCCTGGCCGGCACGAACGAAGAGGAAGGGCAGCGCATCATCCGCGAAAGCGGCCTGCCCATCATCAGCGCCAGCTCGCTCACCGAGGCGGCGAAGAAGGCGGTCGAAGCCGCCCGTTCGCACGCAGCCAGCTGACCGGTTGATTCAAATTCAGGAAGGTACGCACATGAGCATTCTGATCAACGAGAAAACCAAGATCATCGTCCAGGGTTTCACCGGCGACAAAGGCAGCTTCCACGCCAAGGAAATGATCGAGTACGGCACCAATGTGGTCGGCGGCGTCACGCCGGGCAAGGGCGGCTCGACCCATCTGGGCAAGCCGGTGTTCAATACGGTGGCCGAAGCGGTCGAGGCGACCGGTGCCGAAGCCAGCATCACCTTCGTGGCGCCGGCCTTCTGCGCCGACGCCATCATGGAGGCGGCCGATGCCGGCATCCAGCTGGTGTGTTCGATCACCGACGGCATCCCGGCGCAGGACATGATGCGCGTCAAGCGCTACCTGATGCGCTACCCGAAAGAGCGCCGCACCCTGATGGTCGGTCCGAACTGCGCCGGCATCATCAGCCCGGGCAAGGCCATGCTGGGCATCATGCCCGGCCATATCTACAAGCAGGGCACGGTCGGCATCGTGTCGCGCTCGGGCACGCTGGGTTATGAAGCGGCGGCGCAGATGAAGGCGCTGGGCATCGGCGTGTCGACCTCGGTCGGCATCGGCGGCGACCCGATCAACGGCTCGTCCTTCCTCGATCACCTGATGAAGTTCCAGGAAGATCCGGAAACGACGGCGGTCGTGATGATCGGCGAAATCGGCGGCCCGCAGGAAGCGGAAGCGTCGGCCTGGGTGAAGGAAAACATGACCAAGCCGGTGGTCGGCTACGTGGCCGGCCTGACGGCACCGAAGGGCCGTCGCATGGGTCACGCCGGCGCCATCATTTCGGCCGCCGGCGATTCGGCCGCAGAAAAGTCGGAAATCATGCGCTCCTACGGTCTGTCGGTCGCCCCGAGTGCGGGCGAACTGGGCTCGACCGTGGCCGCCATGATGGCGAAGCTCTGATCGAACGACGTCTGATCCCGGCGCCATCCGCTGCGCTGCGCTGTCCGTCGGGCCGCTCCGGCCCGACGGACAGTGCCCAACCTCGACCAGCGAAAGTCCATCGTGGTGAGTGATCCCGTTTCCGTCCCGGCGTCGTCCGATGCACCGGGGCACGATTTTTCCGAGAAGGCCGTCGACCTGCTGTTCGCGCTGCTGCGCGAGGTGGTCCGGCGCCATCATCCCGAATTGCTGAACGTGCTGTCCGGCGGCACCTCTGGCGCCGGGCTGTCGCCGCAGATGCTCGGCCGCGCCATCCAGGCGCAGGGCATCCTGTTCCAGCTGCTGTCGATCGCCGAACAGAATGGCGGCATGCGCAAGCGACGCGAAGTCGAGCGTCTGCAGGGGCGGGAATGCCTGCCCGGCACATTTGCCCATGTGTTCGCCGCCGCCCGCAAGGCCGGCCTGAGTGCCGATGCGGTACGTGCCGCCTTCGCCGGCCTGAAGGTGCGGCCGGTGCTGACCGCCCACCCGACCGAAGCCAAGCGGGTGACCGTGCTGGAACGGCACCGCCGCATCTACCGCCTGCTGATCGATCTCGAATCGCCGCGCTGGACGCCGCGCGAGCGCACCGCGCTCGAAAGTACGCTGCGCAATGAAATCGAGCTGCTCTGGCTGACCGGCGAACTGCGGCTGGAAAAGCCCAACGTGTCGCAGGAAATCGCCTGGGGCCTGCACTTCTTCAACGAAACCCTGTTCGACGTCGCCCCCGATGTGCTGGCGCGCGCCGACGAGGCGATGGCCGAACACTTCGGCGCCGACGAAGCCGGGCTGCCCGGCTTTCTCGAATTCGGTTCGTGGATCGGCGGTGACCGTGACGGCAACCCCTTCGTCACCAACGCCATCACGCGCGGCGCGCTGACCGAATGCCGGCTGGCCGCGCTGCGCCGTCACCGGCAGAGCGTGTTCGATCTGGTGCGCAGCCTGTCGGTGACCGAGGCGGCGCTTGCGCTGCCGGACGACTTCCGCGACGCGCTGACGCTGGCGCTGGAAGAGCGCAGCGACGGCAATGCGATCGCCGCGCGCAATCCGGGCGAGCCGTTCCGCCAGTTTCTGGTGTGCATGCTGGCCCGGCTCGACGACAGCATCGCCGACGCGCTGGGCGAGCCGAACGACGCCGGCGCGCGCCACGGCTACGAATCGGCCGAGCGCCTGATCGCCGATCTGCGCACGCTGGAAACCGGCCTGGCGGACTGCGGTCTGGCCGAGCTGGCCGGCAGCGAAGTGCGTCCGGTGCGCCGCCAGGTCGAAGTGTTCCGCTTCAGCACCGTGCGGCTCGACCTGCGCGAAAACTCCACCCGCGTCACCCAGACGCTGGAAGCGCTGTGGCGCGCCAGCCGCGGCGAACCGGCCGATGCGCCGGCACCCGAGCAGACCGGCGCCGAGTGGCGCGACTGGCTGCTGGCCGAACTGGCGCAGCCGCGCAGCGGCGCGCGCGACTTCGACGAGCTGCCGGCAGTGGCCAGCGAAACCCTGGGCCTTTTCCGGCTGATCGCCGAACTGCGGCCGCGCCTGGGTCGCGACGCCTTCGGCAGCTTCATATTGAGCATGACGCGCAATGTGTCGGACGTGCTCGGTGTCTATCTGCTGGCCAAGGAAGTCGGGCTGTATGCCGACCCGGCCGGCGTCGAGCGCTGTGCGCTGCCCATCATGCCGCTGTTCGAAACCATCGACGACCTGCGCCGCGCGCCGGCCATCATGCGCGAGCTGCTGGCCATGCCGCTGATCAAACGCTCGGTGCGCGCGCTCGGCGGCGTGCAGGAAGTGATGATCGGCTACTCGGATTCGAACAAGGACGGCGGCTTCCTGTCGTCGAACTGGGAGCTTTACAAGGCGCAGATGAAGCTGACCTCGGTCGGCGCGGAAGCCGGCGTGAAGATCGCCTTCTTCCACGGCCGCGGCGGTTCGGTCAGCCGCGGCGGCGTGCCGGCGGGGCGCGCGATTGCGGCGCAGCCGGCCGGCTCGATCCAGGGCATCTTCCGCCTGACCGAACAGGGCGAGGTCATCTCTTCCAAATATGCGAACAAGGGCACGGCCGCGTTCAATCTCGAACTGCTGGCCGCCAGCGTGTTCGACCACGCGCTGAAGTCCGGTCGCAGCGACGGCATCACGCTGGTGGCCGAATTCGACGACGCGCTCGAAGCCCTGTCGGGCGCGGCGCACGCCGCCTACGCCAACCTGATCGGCCATCCCGGTCTCGTGAGCTACTTCCAGGAAGCCAGCCCGCTCGACGAAATTTCGCTGCTCAACATCGGTTCGCGGCCGGCGCGTCGTTTCGGCGCGCGTTCGCTGGCCGAGCTGCGGGCGATTCCGTGGGTGTTCGCGTGGGCGCAGAACCGCCACCTGATCACCGGCTGGTTCGGCGTCGGCTCCAGTCTGGCCAATTTCACCCGCGTGCGCGGGGCCAGCGGCGAGGCGCTGCTGGCACGCATGTTCAGCGAATCGCCGCTGTTCCGGCTGATCGTCGACGAGGTCGAAAAGACGCTCGCCGTGGTCGATCTCGAACTGGCGCGCGAATACAGCCTGCTGGTGGGCGACGCCGGCGTGCGCGAAGAGGTGTTCGGCATGATCGTGCGCGAGCATGAAATCACCTGCAGCCAGATCCTTCGGCTGTCCGGTTCGCGCACGCTGGCCGAGCGCTTCCCGGACTACCGGCAGAAGCTGGCGCACCGCCTGCCGGTGGTCAATCAGGTCAGCCGGCAGCAGATCGGTCTGCTGCGCGCCTACCGCCAGACCGACGACGCGGCCCGCAAGGAGGAATTCCGCAAGGCGCTGCTGCTGTCGATCAACTGCGTGGCCGCCGGTTTCGGCGCCACCGGCTGACCGACGGACCGCCATCCATCGCTTTCGAAGCATTCATTCAACATTCGCACCATCACCGGAGGAGACATCCATGAGCTTCACGATCATCGAACAAGCCACACCGCGCCTGCACCGCTCCGAACTCGCCGTACCGGGTTCCAATCCGGGCATGTTCGAAAAGGCCGCCAAGTCGGCCGCCGACATCATCTTCCTGGACTGCGAAGACGCGGTTGCACCGGATGACAAGGAACAGGCGCGCAAGAACATCATCCAGGGCCTGAACGAGATCGACTGGGGCACCAAGACGATGATGGTGCGCATCAACGGTCTCGACACCCACTACATGTACCGCGACGTGGTCGACATCGTCGAAGCCTGCCCGCGCCTGGACATGATCCTGATCCCGAAGGCGGGTGTGGCGGCCGACGTGTACGCGGTCGACATGATGGTCACGCAGATCGAAGCGGCGAAGAAGCGCACCAAGCGCATCGGCTTCGAAGTGCTGATCGAAACCGCGCTCGGCATGGCCAATGTGGAAGCGATCGCCCAGTCGTCGAAGCGCCTCGAGGCGATGAGCTTCGGCGTGGCCGACTACGCCGCCTCGACGCGCGCCCGCACGACCGTCATCGGCGGCGTGAACAAGGACAGCGTCGTGCTGAGCGACAAGGACGAAGCCGGCAACCGCCAGGCCTTCTGGACCGACCCGTGGCACGCCGCGCAGACCCGCATGATGGTGGCCTGCCGCGCCTACGGTTTGCGCCCGATCGACGGCCCGTTTGGTGACTTCAACGATCCGGACGGCTATATTTCCGCGGCGAATCGCGCCGCAGTGCTGGGCTACGAAGGCAAGTGGGCGATCCACCCGTCGCAGATCGAACTGGCGAACACGGTGTACACCCCGTCGGCGGCCGAAGTGACCAAGGCCCGCCGCATCCTCGAAGCGATGGCGCAGGCGGCGAAGGAAGGTCGCGGTGCGGTGTCGCTCGACGGGCGCCTGATCGACATCGCCAGCATCCGCATGGCCGAAGCGCTGATCGCCAAGGCCGACAGCATCGCCGCGGCGACCTGATCGCTGCATAGATATAGAGGGGGCGCGCATCGGCACTCGTCGGTCGCGCCCGCATCCGATTCATGACCACATCTCGACTACACGGAAAAAACCGATATGGCATCCGATATTGAAATTGCTCAGCAGGCCAAGATGTTGCGCATCAGCGAGGTCGTGTCCAAGCTGGGCATCCCGGAAGACGCGATCGAGCCGTACGGCCACTACAAGGCCAAGGTGTCGCTCGAATACCTGAACACCCTGAAGGACCGCCCGGACGGCAAGCTCATCCTGGTCACCGCCATCAGCCCGACGCCGGCCGGCGAAGGCAAGACGACGACCACGGTCGGTCTGGGCGACGCGCTGAACCGCATCGGCAAGAAAACCATGATCTGCCTGCGCGAACCGTCGCTCGGGCCGGTGTTCGGCGTGAAGGGTGGGGCGGCCGGCGGCGGCTACGCCCAGATCGTGCCGATGGAAGACATCAACCTGCACTTCACCGGTGACTTCCACGCCATCGGTGCCGCGCACAACCTGCTGTCGGCGCTGATCGACAACCACATCAACCACGGCAACGAGCTGCGCATCGACCCGCGCCTCATCCAGTGGAAGCGTGTGGTCGACATGAACGACCGCGCACTGCGCAAGATCACCATCGGCCTGGGCGGCACCGCCAACGGCTTCGTGCGCGAAGACGGCTACGACATCGTGGTGGCCTCCGAAGTGATGGCCATCCTGTGTCTGGCCGGTTCGCTGTCCGACCTGAAGGAACGCCTCGGCCGCATCATCATCGGCTACACCCTGGGCGACAGGAAGCCGGTGTATGCGAGCGACCTGAAGGCGCAGGGCGCCATGGCCACACTGCTGAAGGACGCGATCAAACCGAACATCGTGCAGACGCTGGAAAACAACCCGGCCATCATCCACGGCGGCCCGTTCGCCAACATCGCGCACGGCTGCAACTCGGTCACCGCGACCAAGGCCGGCCTGAAGATGGCCGACTACGTCGTGACGGAAGCCGGCTTCGGCGCCGACCTGGGTGCCGAGAAATTCATCGACATCAAGTGCCGCATGGCCGGGCTCAACCCCGCCGCCGTCGTGCTGGTCGCCACCATCCGCGCGCTCAAGTTCCACGGCGGCGTGAAGAAGGAAGAGCTCAACCAGGAAAACCTGGCCGCGCTCGAAAAGGGCATCTGCAACATCGAGCGCCACCTGAAGAACATCAAGGAGCACTACGGCCTGCCGTGCGTCGTGTCGGTCAATCACTTCACCTTCGACACCGATGCTGAAATCGCGCTGCTGAAGAGCCGCATCGAAGCGCTCGGCGGCAAGTTCGTCATCGCCCGCCACTGGGCGAGCGGTGGCGCCGGTGCCGAAGAACTGGCCCGCATGGTCGCCGACATCTGCGACAACGCGCCCGGCCAGCACACCTTCGTGTACGACGCCAACGCCACGCTGCAGGACAAGATCACCACCATCGCCACCAAGATCTACGGTGCCGGTGCAGTGACCTTCGCCGACGCCGCGCGCAAGCAGCTAGAGGGCTGGAATGCCGACTACGGCCACTTCCCGGTGTGCATGGCCAAGACCCAGATGTCGTTCTCGGCCGACGCCAACGCCAAGGGTGCGCCCAGCGGCCACACGCTGAACGTGCGCGAAGTGCGCCTGGCCAACGGCGCCGGTTTCGTCGTCGCCGTCTGCGGCGACATGATGACCATGCCGGGCCTGCCGAAGGTACCGAGCGCAGAGAAGATCGATATCGACGACAACGGCAAGGTGTCGGGGTTGTTCTGATCGGAACAGCACGTCAACGAAGAAGGCCGCCCGCGGGCGGCTTTCTTTGTTTCCGACGCATCGCGCTGTCGATCCGTTGCCTGACTCGTTCGGGGTATCCTTCAAGCCATGTCCACCGGAGGAAACCAGTTCATGGATATTCAGAACTTGAGCACCAGCGAACGCATCCTGCTTGCGCAGAAGCTGTGGGACAGCGTCCATGATTCGGTAAACGACATCCCGGTGACGCCCGAACAGCAGGCGGTACTCGATCAGCGGCTGGCCGCACTGGCGCAGGATGCAGACCTCGGCGATGACTGGAAGGACGTAAGGCGGCGCATCACGAGCGCCTGACATGAGCTGCAAGGTGTTCGTCCGCCCCGAAGCGGAGCGCGATCTTGCGAGCAGCTACGCCTTCTATCAGGAGTGTCGTCGTAGTCTGGGCGATGACTTCCTGAATAGCGTCGAAGAATCCTTCGAACGCATCTCGAAGAATCCATTTATGTATCCGGACATCCATCGCGGCATTCGCCGCGCTCTGCTGCGCCTTTTTTCTACCCCACGTTGGGCGCCTATATACCCCGGCTTGGGCAAGGTGACACAAAACAAATATTATGTTGACGAAGTAAACATATCGGTTGTATCGTGTGCTTCACTTTCCGCGAAAAAGGAGTCGCCACATGTCCACCAATAACTTATTTGGAATAGCCGAGATCGCTGATTTAGCTGGGGTTTCAAAGCAGGCTGTTAGCAACTGGCGCATGCGGTATGACCACTTTCCGCGTCCGATTCAAAACCTTCAAAGCGGCCCCGTTTGGGAACGCGAGAAGATCGAAGCTTGGGTCAAGAGTTTCAAAGGCGAGGAAACCCATGTTCTGAGCTTCATCAATCTCAAAGGCGGTGTGGGGAAGACCACCACAGCGGTAGCCGTAGCTGAGATGCTTGCACAAGATGAGCGCAAGCACGTCCTTCTGATCGACCTCGACCCGCAGACGAACGCAACTGTCACTCTAATCTCCGAAGAGCAGTGGGCCGAGATGGACAAAGACGGTCGAACGATCGCCCAACTTTTTGAGGATCGACTAAATCCGCACAATGCGCCGAAGTTCGATATTGAGAAAGCTATTGCCCGCCAAGTGTCGACAATCAATGATGGCATTTCACGACTTGATCTACTGCCTTCGAGCATTCGGCTTATCGACCTCCAAGACCGAATTCCAATGATTGCGCTGTCCGGCAACTTCACTGCCAACCCGCTTGAAATCCTGCGGGCTGCCATTCAGCCAGTGATCGATCGCTACGACTACATCATTATTGATTGTCCACCGAGCCTTGGCACCGTGACCAAGAACGGATTGCGAATCTCCACCGGATACGTCATTCCCACCATCCCCGACATCGTTTCCACTTGGGGCATTTACCAGATCGTCGAGAACGTGGAGCGCTTCGCGCAGGATATTGGGCTACCAATTCCACCCCTCGGGATCGTAGCTACAAAGGTGCAAGCGAACAACCTGCATGTGCGGGTTATCGCTGATCTGAAAGCCAAACGGCTAGGCAGGTTTAGCGAACCTGGCGGACTGCCACAACCGCCACTATTTAAAAACGATATTCCGCAGACGGTCGCAGTCGCTCGTGGCGCAGACGTAGATGCCGACATCCGTACTTTCAAAGGAAAATATGGCACGGCCTATGACGCGTTACATGGCCTTACCCTCGAGATTAAGCAGCTATGCGAAAAGAAAAAGCACTAATCGGTTTGCTACGCGGCTTGGTAGATTTGCTCACCGAGGAGTCCGCGCGCAATCCGGAATTTTCGAGCAAACTTGATGCCTTGCTATCCGAACTGCCAGAGAAGAAAGCGGCTACAAAGAAGGCCGCCAAGGCAGCCCCGCCGGAACACCTGCCAGACATTCATTCGGAATGGAACGCTCGCGAGGAAATGGACTTCCGACTTTGGCTACGCGATCAGCCGGTTTCCGTATTGCGTGCAGTTGTTCGCGCTGAGGACTTCGACGCCACACGCCGAACGGACAAGTGGAAGGAAGCGGAAAAGCTTGCCGACTTTATTGCAGATTGCCTCCGAGCCCGCCAGTCGAGGGGTTCGGCGTTCATCGGAAGAGGCGCCTAAGAATGAGTCCCGCTCGTTACTCCACCGGACCTGCGCAACAAGCAACGCGGGCCGGTGACTTCTACGTTGGGCCTCAGAAAACTCACATCACAGCCTAGCAGGCTGTTGAAATTCGCCCCCGCGTCAACGGGGTTTGCGGGGTAGACGTTCGGTATATCGTGTTCATGATCAAGGCGGAGTGAGCGGTATGCGCGGAG
>NZ_JANINH010000009.1:0-141417 GCF_024580155.1 Methyloversatilis sp. XJ19-13
CGAACTCGGGGGTGATTTCGGCGGGGATGGACGCGCCGAAGCTCTGACCCGGGTGCTGGCGACCGAGCAGGGCGGCCATCTTGGCACCGGTCGGGCCGGAGGCCTTCAGTGACTCGATGTACTGGCGCCGCTGCAGGTTCTCGCGGATGGCTATGTACTCCATCTCGGGCGTGATGAGGCCCTGACGGGCGTAGTGCATCTGGGAGACGTTACGCCCGGGCAGCGCACGGCGCGGTGCGCGGTGCAGGCCGGGGAAGCGCAGGTGGGCGGTGGCCGCATCGCGGGCGCGTTCGGTGCCGAAGACGGACGAAAGACCGGACAGCTGTTCGGTGTCGCCGCGCTCGGCGATCCAGCCCGAGCGCACGCCGGGCAGGCCGGAGCGGATGTCGATGGCGGCGGCCGGGTCGGAGTAGGGGCCGGAGCAGTCATAGACATAGACCGGCGGATTCTTCTCGGCACCGAAGGAGGCGGGGGTGTCGGACTGGGAAATCTCGCGCATGGGCACGCGGATGTCCGGGCGCGACCCTTCGATGTAGACCTTGCGCGAATTGGGCAGCGGCGCGATGGCCGCCGAGTCGACGTGCGCCTGCGCGGCGAGGAAGGTGTCGCGGGAATCGCGGGAAAGCGGGTCTTTGGCGTTCATGAAAGCTCCTGTGGGGCGACGGGAACGCCAGCGCCCGGAGGTGGAGCTGCCCGTTTCCCTACGCCGGCATGATCCGGATCAGGTGTTGAGGGTGTGTCTCAGCCGCCAGCCTGCGCCGGGCGGCACCCCTAACGTGTGCAGGCTGAAAGTACCCTGCCGGCTGCGCCAGCGCAAGCGGCGCGGTTCAAGCGGCCGGTCTCGCGTGCCGTAAACCCCTCATCGTCCCGAACGGGACAGGGCTGATACGAGACCTGCCATGCAAAAGATCCCCGCTCTGACTTCCTTCCTGATCGCCGCCGCGCTGTGCAGCGCGCTGGGCGTTGCCCATGCGGCCGACTGGCACGTCGTGTCGACCGACCGCGGCAAAACCATCGAAATCGACCGTGACAGCGTGCTGCGTGCAGAAAGCGGCAAGAAGGTGGCCTGGGGACGGCTGGTGCTGAGCGACGCCGACGCCCAGAAAACCGGCTACGCGATGGTGCAGGCGCTGAACCGCTACGACTGCCAGAGCCTGCGCTTTGCCACGATCAAGCGCGTCTATCTGGATGCCAACCACAAGATACTGCGCGAGGAACGTGCCGGCTCGGACAGCGACATCGCGCTGCTGCCCGGCACTCTGGACGAAAAGCTGTTCCGCGAAGTGTGTCAGCCGCCGGGTGCCGAGGAATTGCGGCAGGTTGCCGAGCAGGCGGGTCGCGCCGCACAGACGGCGGCGAACGCGGCCGAGGGGCAGGGCGGTATCCAGCGTACCGAAATGGTCAGCATCAAGCCCGATCTGCGGGAAGCTGCGGCGCAGGCGCGCAGCGAAATGGCTGCGGCACCGAAAGCTGCTGCGCCGAAGCCGGACAGCGCAGAGAAGGTGACTACCCCGGCCGGTCTGAAGGAAAAACTTGCGGCGGCGGACAAGCCGGCGCAAGCCCGGTCGGTCGAACCGGTCGCTGAAAAGGTGGCTGCCCCGGTCGCGAAGCCCGCTCCGCCTGTCACGCGCAGTGAGATTCCCTTGCCGCCGCCGTACCGGCCAAAAACCAGGCCGATGCAGATGGCCGCCCTGGCGCCGGACATCCATGCGGGGCCCAAGCCGAAACCCAAGGCAGCAGCGGAAGAGACCCCGCATCCTGCTGCGCACGGCGACATTCACTGGGCTTACGAAGGCGAGTTCGGACCGCAGAACTGGGGCAAGCTCAAGCCGGAATGGGCGCAGTGCAGCGAAGGCCGCACGCAATCGCCGATCGACATCCGCGAAGGCATCAAGGTCGACCTGCCGCCGATCAGTTTCGACTACAGGACGAGCTACTTCAGCATCATCGACAACGGCCATACGGTGCAGGTCAATGTCGGCGAGGGCAGCAGCTTTACCCTGTCGGGCAAGCGCTACGACCTGGTGCAGTTCCATTTCCACAAGCCGGCCGAAGAACGCATCAACGGCAAGAGCTATGAAATGGTGGCTCACCTCGTGCATCGCGATGTGGACAACAAGCTGGCGGTGGTCGCGGTGCTGCTCGATCGTGGCGAAGAAAGCTCGATCTTCAACACGCTCTGGGCCTATCTGCCGCTGCAGAAAAACGTGGAATCGACGCCGGATGTGAGCATCGACCTCGCGAAACTGCTGCCGGAAAAGCGCGAATACTTCACCTACATGGGTTCGCTGACGACGCCGCCGTGTTCCGAGGGCGTGACCTGGATCGTGCTCAAGCAGCCGCACCTCGTGTCGGCCGAGCAGATCGGTGTGTTCGGTCACCTGTACAGGAACAACGCGCGGCCGGTGCAGGCCGCGAATTCGAGACTGATCAAGCAGTCGCGGTAGAGGCCCTCGGCGCGAGCGGGCGCCCGCCGTCCCCGGCCCTGCCTTGACTCCGGCCCGTGCTGCCTTCAAGGCGATCGGCTTCGTCGAAAACGAAAAAGCCTCCATGACGGGTCCGCTGGAACCGTCATGGAGGCCATCCTTCCGCAGGTCGATCCGGGCCGGGAGCCTCCCGGCCGCCTGTCGATCAGTAGCGGTAGTGATCCGGCTTGTACGGACCTTCGCGATGCACGCCGATGTAGCGCGCCTGCGCGTCGCTCAGTTCGGTCAGCTGCGCATTCAGCTTCCTCAGCTGCAGGCGCGCGACCTTTTCGTCGAGGTGCTTGGGCAGCACGTAGACGCCGACCGGATACTTCTCTGTTTCGGTGAACAGTTCGATCTGGGCGATGGTCTGGTTGGCGAAGGAACTGGACATCACGTACGACGGATGACCCGTGCCGCAACCCAGATTCACCAGACGACCCTTGGCCAGCAGGATGATGCGACGGCCCGACGGGAAGATGACGTGATCGACCTGCGGCTTGATTTCGTCCCACTCGTATTGCTCGAGCGCAGCGACGTCGATTTCGTTGTCGAAGTGGCCGATGTTGCACACGATGGCCTGATCCTTCATCTTCAGCATGTGTTCATGCGTGATGACGTGATAGTTGCCGGTGGCGGTCACGAAAATGTCGGCGTGTTCGACCGCGTAATCCATCGTGACGACGCGGTAGCCTTCCATCGCGGCCTGCAGTGCGCAGATCGGATCGATTTCGGTGACCCACACCTGGGCCGACAGCGCGCGCAGTGCCTGTGCCGAGCCCTTGCCCACATCGCCGTAACCGGCGACGACGGCGACCTTGCCGGCGATCATCACGTCGGTGGCGCGCTTGATGCCGTCGACCAGCGACTCGCGGCAACCATACAGATTGTCGAACTTCGACTTGGTGACCGAGTCATTGACGTTGATGGCCGGGAAAGCCAGACGGCCTTCCTTGTGCATCTGGTACAGACGATGCACGCCGGTGGTGGTTTCTTCGGTCACGCCCTTGATGTGCTTCAGGCGCTTCGAATACCAGTTCGGGTCACGCTTGAGCGTTTCGGTGATCGAATTGAACAGGCAGACTTCCTCTTCGCTCGCCGGGTGGTGCAGCGCGGTCGGATCGGATTCCGCCTTGGTGCCGAGATGCAGCAGCAGCGTGGCATCGCCGCCGTCGTCGAGGATCATGTTGCTGAAACCGCCGTCCGGCCATTCGAAGATGCGATGGGTGTAATCCCAGTAATCGACCAGCGACTCGCCCTTGACCGCAAACACCGGCGTGCCGGCAGCGGCGATCGCTGCAGCGGCGTGGTCCTGCGTCGAGTAGATGTTGCACGAGGCCCAGCGTACTTCGGCACCCAGCGCTTCGAGCGTCTGGATGAGCACGGCGGTCTGGATCGTCATGTGCAGGCTGCCGGTGATGCGCGCGCCGCGCAGCGGCTGCTGTGTCGCGTACTCTTCGCGGATCGCCATCAGGCCGGGCATTTCGGTCTCGGCGATGGCGATTTCCTTGCGTCCCCAGTCGGCCAGCGACGGGTCGGCAATCACGTAATCCTTCAGATCATTGGGGGCATTCATCTACGGGCTCCTTTGCAAGGGCAGGTGTGCTCACCTGCCATCCGCCACCGGACAATTCCGGCACTGCGGGTTCAGGTGAGCGCCGTTACAAATGTGCCCGCGACCGGCGACGGTCTGGCGGGGTCCGAGCCTGGGGGCCTTGCGGCACCTCGCAGCGCTCCTCGGAGGCTTTCGATTATAACGTCGCACTGTTCATCGGTCCGGGCATTTGCCCGCTCCAGTGATGCGACGCCGGCAACAGAGTGGCGAAAACCGCAATACGTTCCCGTCACGTCCGCATTTACGGTCTTTCCGAACGCAACTTGAGCATGAATCACGAAAATAGCGATATTTCCGGCGCCCCGACACCCATGGCGCCGTCGAGCCCTGCCGGTAACGTCCTCGGCGACCTCATCCGCAACCTCGCCGCCGGGCTGGGCAGTCTGCTGCTGTCCGTTCGCGCCCCGGCCGCCGTGCGCGCAGGCGTACTGGCGTGGGTCGCGCTCGAGATCGCCGGTCTGCTTGCCAGTGTCGGTTTCGAAGTCGCCCGCACCGGCAGCGACGGACGGATCGACCCCGGCGCGCTGCCCGGTCAGCTGTTTCACCTGCCCTGGCTGCTGCTGTGTGCCTGGCTGGTGACCCGTCGGCAGCACCGGACCGACGCGTTTTTGCAGGCCGTGGTGGTGCTGGCCGCGTTGAGGATATGGATCGACGTGTCGTGGAACCTGGTCGCCATGTTGCCGGCCGGGATATGGGACAGTCTGGGCGATGACAGCCAGTGGTTGTGGTGGGCGCCGCTGGGCTGGGGCATCCTGGCGTCGACCGTCGCGCTGTGCCGGCTGCACGGCGCGACCGGGATCCAGCGCGCTGGCGTGCTCGGCGCGGTGCTGCTGGTGCTGGTGGTGCCGCAGATTGCGGTCGGTCCGCAAGCCCCGCTCTGGCTGGCGAGCGAGCCCGCACAGGACCCGGCCGAAGCCGCACGCTGGCAGCAGGCGCGCAGCGAAACCGTGATCTACCGTCAACCCTTGCTGCTGACCGAGGCACTGGCGCGGCTGGAACCCGGCCAGCCGGGCAGGACCGACCTGTTCCTGCTGGCGGTCGCGGGTCATGGCGCGCAGGACGTGTTCCTGCGCGAGGTGGAAAAGGTCGAGCGCCTGTTTGCGGAACGCTTCGGCACCGGCGGGCGCAGTGTGGTGCTGGCCAACAACCCCGGCACCGTGCTGACCCGCCCGCTCGCCACGGTCAGCGCGCTTGAACGCAGCCTGCAGATCATCGCGCAGCGGATGGACGACGATGAAGACGTGCTGTTCGTCTTCCTGACCTCCCATGGCGCCGAAAACCACCTGTTCGATCTCAGCCTGTGGCCATGGGAGCTGGAACAGCTGACGCCGCAGCGGCTGGCCGGACTGCTCGACGCGGCGGGCATCCGCAACCGCGTCATCCTGGTGTCGGCCTGCTATTCGGGCGGCTTCGTGCCGCCGCTGGCCGGACCCGACACGCTGGTGATGTCGGCGTCGCGTGCTGACCGCAATTCGCACGGTTGCTCGCACGAGGCAGACTGGACCTTTTTCGGTCGCGCCTTCTTCGACGAGGCGCTGCGCGAAACGACTTCGTTCCCCGACGCTTTCGAGCGCGCGCGCGCCGCGGTGGCGCAACGCGAATCGGCAGAGGGGCTGGAGCCGTCGGAACCGCAGATTGCCGTGGGGGAGACGATCAGGTTGCGGCTCGCCGATCTGGACGCCGGGTGGCAGGCAAGGCCGGATTTGCCGTCCGCGCAGGCTGCGGGCGACGCGAACGTCGACCTTTCGCAGCCGCCCTGCGATGGCGAGTCAGCGCAGAGAAAGTGCGCCCACCCTGCGAACCGGCGCTGAGTCGGCACCGGTCGTTTTCGACTGCCGGTCGTGACAGGGGCATGGCCCCCGCCGGACGGTCACTTCTTGCGCGTGGCCTTGAACGGGAAGTCCAGGCCGGACACCCACATGGCGCCGGTGATTTCGTCGCCACTTTCGTGCTGCTTGGCGTCGACCTTCACCTTCATGCCCGAATAGATGAATTCGCCATCGATCTTGTTCGTTTCGCTGTCGAACGTGAATCGATCCATGGCCAGTTCGCTGCCATTGGCCTTCATCAGCACCGAAAAGGACTTGGCATCGGCGTTCGGGCCGGTGATCGTCAGCGTGCCGGTCACGTCGCCTTCCGGCGTTTCGAGGACCTGATAGTCCCACTGCCCGGCCGGCGTGGGTTTCATCGGCGAACAGGCGGCAAGCGCAAGGACGCTGAACAGCAGGCAGAGCAGTTTTTTCATGGTCAGTCAGTCTCCGTCGTTATGAAGGTCACCCTGTCACGCGGTGATCCGGGCGGCGCGTGTCGCACCGCTGCAGCCTCATGGTGCCGCAGGCTTGACGAAGCGGCAAGCCTGCGTCCTGCACATCGACGTCGTCTCAACCCAGTGCCGCCACGACTTCAGGGGGCGCCTGCACCAGCTCAATCAGCACGCCCTCGCCGCACAGCGGGAACTGTTCGTTGCCTTTCGGGTGGATGAACACGATGTCGAAGCCGGCGGCGCCACGGCGGATGCCGCCCGGCGTGAAACGCATCCCCTGCGCCGTCATCCACTCGACCGCCTTCGGCAGATCGTCCACCCACAGGCCGATGTGATTCAGCGCAGGCTCGTCGACGCGCGGCTTCTTCGACAGGTCGAGTGGCTGCATCAGATCGACCTCGACCCGGGTCGGTCCCGTGCCCAGCACGGCGATGTCCTCGACGACGTTCTCGCGCTCCGACGTGAAGTCGCCTTCCAGACCGAGGCCGAACACATCGACCCACAGATGCCGCAGTTTCATGCGGTCCGGACCGCCGATGGCGATCTGTTGCAGGCCGAGGATGCGGAAAGGTCGGTTCATGGATTCACTCCTCAAGTACGGCGATACGCCAGGATCATCATTACGATGCCTGCCGCGACCATCGGCAGGCTGAGCCACTGCCCCATCGACAGCCCGCCGGCCAGCAGGCCTAGAAAATCGTCCGGCTCGCGGCCGAACTCCGCCAGAAAGCGGAAGCCGCCATAGCCGATCAGGAACATGGCACTGACCGCTGCCATCGGTCGCGGCTTGCGTGCAAACCACCACAGCAGCGCGAACAACGCGAGCCCCTCGCCGGCAAACTGGTACAACTGCGACGGATGGCGCGGCAGCGCATCGACAGTCGGAAAGATCATGGCCCAGGGCACATCGGTCACGCGCCCGACCAGTTCCGCATTGATGAAATTGCCCATGCGCCCGGCAGCCAACCCGAGCGGCACCAGGGGCGCGATGAAGTCGGTCAGCTGGAAGAAACGCCAGTCCGTGCGGCGTGCAAACAGCGCCGCCGCGATCAGCACGCCGAGAAAGCCGCCGTGGAAACTCATGCCGCCGGACCAGATGGCCGGAATCTCATGCCAGTTCTCGAAATAATACGCCGGCTTGTAGAACAGCACGTAGCCCAGCCGCCCGCCCAACACCACGCCCAGCACGCCGAAAAACAGCAGGTCATCGATCTGCTTCGTGTCGAGCGCGGGCACGCCCTGCGCGGCCAGCCGCCGTGCATGGACCCGACCGAGCAGCATGAAGCCGACGAACGCCAGCAGATACATCAGCCCGTACCAGCGCACGGCAAGCGGGCCCAGTTCGAAGGCGATGGGGGAAATCGTGGGGTGGATCAGGAAGTCGGAGGCGGGCACGTCGGGAGCTTGGGGAAGTGCATCGAAGGCGGCAGTCTAGCCGGTCGGCGCGTCCGGCTGTGCAGACGGTGACCCGACGCGGGTGCCGCAAACCATGAGTCGGGCACGGTGGGCGGCGATCAACAACCGTCCAGCCGGCAGCGGGGAACGACCGACGATGTCCGCAAACGACGCACTGTTGCTGCACTGCTTCGGCAACCCTGCGATGTCGGAATTCAGGCCGCGCTGGTCGCGGGTTGCCAGTGCCGCGCGGCGTCGCCGCTCATCGGGCGGGCAATGAAATAGCCCTGTGCGAGGTCGCAGCCGATCGACGTCAGGTAGTCGAGCGCGCCCTGATCCTCGACGCCTTCGGCTGTGAGGCGCAGGCCGAGGCTGTGACCGAGGTCGACGATGGAGCGGATGACGGTGCGTGATTCCTGCGACGCCATGGCGTTCATGACGAAGGATTTGTCGACCTTCATTTCCGAGAACGGCAGGCGGACCAGCTGCACCATCGATGAGTAGCCGGTGCCGAAGTCATCGATCGACAGCTGGAATCCTCGCATGCGCAGCCGGGTCAGCAGGTCGAGCGACGTGACCGGGTCGTCCATCGCGCTGGTTTCGGTCAGTTCGAGAATGAGCTGTCCGGGGGAAACGCCATGCGTGGCGCACAGGCCGGAAATGAATTCCGCCAGCTGGAAGTCGATCAGGCTGCGGGCGGAAATGTTCACCGACAGCGACAACCCGGTGCCGCGACAGCTGCCGGAAAACCAGGCGAGTGCCTGTTCGAACACCTGCTCGGTCAGCGGGTCGATCAGACCGGTGCTTTCGGCCAGCGGAATGAAGCGGTCGGGCATGATGAGCCCGGCCCGCGGGTGCTGCCAGCGCACGAGTGCCTCGAAGCCCGCAAGCTGGTGGCTGCCGCAGACGACTTTCGGCTGGTAGGCGAGCACGAACTCGCGGGCGTCGAGCGCCCGGCGCAGTTCGACCCGATCGGGCACGAAGGCCGAGTCACCGGCGGCGGTGCCGTCCGGTGCCCTTGCGGTCGGCGGTTCGATGGCGAGCAGGCTGCGCAGGGCGGCCGGCGAAAAGGGCTTCGACACGATGCCGGTCACGTTCAGGCCGTGTTCGGTGGCCGACCGCTTGGCGGCATCGAGAATGCGGCCGCCGACGCCGCTGGTGATGATGATCTGGGCGCGGCAGCCCTTGATGGCCAGCACGCGCATGACTTCGACGCCATCCATGTCCGGCATCACGAGATCCATCGCAATATGGGTGGGCTGCCACTGATCGCATGCTTCGAAGAACTGCACCGGTTCGCAGGTGATCCGGGTTTCCAGCCCGGTTTCTTCGGCGATCCATGCAATCGTCTGTGCGACCGCGAGGTCGTCGTCAAGTACCAGCAGTCGGCCGTTCAACATGGTGCGGTGCTTTCGGACAGAGGCATGTTCATCTCGAGCCGGACAGTGCCAGCCTGACTTTGCGTGCCAGTTCGGCGCGCCGGTACGGCTTGTTCAGCAGGTGCACGCCCTTGTCGAGTCGCCCCTGATGCACGATCGCGTTCTCGGTGTAGCCAGAGGTATACAGCACCTTGAGCTGCGGTCGCACGCCGTGCGCCGCTTCGACGAGCTGCGGACCGTTCATGCCGCCCGGCATGATGACATCGGTAAACAACAGGTCGATGTGCGACTGGCCACGGATGATCTGCAATGCATCCGGTCCGTTGGTCGCTTCGATCACCGTGTAGCCGAGGCCGAGCAGCACGTTTCTCGCATGCTGACGGACCAGTTCGTCGTCTTCGACCAGCAGCACGGTTTCGTCGCCGTCCTGGGCATCGCGTTCGGCACCGGTGTCGGGCGACCAATCCTCCGACCATTCGTCCGACAGGTCGGCTCGCGGCAGATACATCTTGACCGTCGTGCCCTGGCCGATCTCGGAGTACACCTTCACGTGCCCCCGCGACTGCTTGACGAAGCCGAACACCATGCTGAGCCCCAGTCCGGTGCCCTTGCCCTTCTCCTTCGTGGTGAAGAAGGGCTCGAACACGCGTGCAAGGTGTTCCGGCGCTATGCCGGTGCCGGTGTCCGACACGGCGACCAGCACATACTGACCCGGCGACAGGTCAGGATAGGGGGTGCCGTGCGTGTCATCGAGCCAGGCGTTGGTCGTTTCCATCGTGAGCCGTCCGCCGCCCTTCATGGCATCACGCGCATTGATGCACAGGTTGAGTACGGCGCCTTCCAGCTGCGACGGGTCGACCAGCGCACGCCACAGGCCGGACCCGTGGCGGAATTCGATTTCGATGTTTTCGCCCAGCGTGCGGCGCAGCATGTCGTGCATGCCGAGCAGCACGCCATGGGTATCCACCGATCTGGGTTCCAGCGCCTGCCTGCGCGAAAAGGCGAGCAGTCGATGCGTGAGATCGGCGCCGCGCTGGGCGGCCGTGCGGGTCATTTCTGCCAGCATGCGCAGGCGATCGTTATCGGCCAGCTTTTCCATCAGCAGTTCGGAATTGCCGAGGATGACGGTCAGCAGATTGTTGAAGTCATGCGCCACGCCACCGGTCAGCTGGCCGACAGCTTCCAGCCTCTGTGCCTGTTCGAGCTGCGCTTCCACGGCGAGGCGGTGCGTGATGTCAGTGTTGATCGCCAGTATCGATTTGGGCTTGCCGTCGGCATCGGTCAGCAGTGTCCAGTGCCCTTCCACGGTCAGCGAACTGCCATCCTTGCGACGCTGTGTGATCTCGCCCGTCCATTCGCCGGTGGTGACGACCTGCTGCGTGGCGATCCGGAAAACCGTGTCGTCGAGATAGAACAGAGCGCTCACCCGCTGCCCGATCGCTTCGTGAGCCGGCCATCCGTACATGCGCTCGGCGCTCTTGTTCCAGTACAGCACTCGATGGTCGATGCTGCGCACGATGATGGCATCCTGCGCCTTGTCGAGCAGTGACGCCTGTTCGCGGATGCGCGCATCGGCGTGCTGCCGGTCCAGTTCTGCGGCGGCACGTGTCGAAAAGATGCGCAGCGTCGAGGTCACGAAATCGGGGTCCTCGAGGTGGTGATCAAACAGCACGAACAGACACCCGATCACCCTGCCTTCGCAATCGACCAGCTGACGACCGACACTGGCCTCCATGCCAGTGGCGATCAGCGATTGGGCCATGCCTGGAAGCGCCGCGACACCGCTGTGGATCACCGACTGTTCATCGTGAAGAAGGGCTTCGCAAGGCGTCTGTCGGATGTCGTATTCGGCCGCCGGCATGGCCTGTCCGTCACGCACGCCGGCGATGATGCGTACGCTCGGTGGATCACCGGGTTGCAGGACTGCCATGAAGCCCGCATCGGCGCCGAGCGCCTCCGTCATGTTGCGCACGAGCTGCTCGAAGAACTCGTTGCCGGAGCTGGCCGACACGGCGGCGGCTACCTTCAGCACCGCCGACTGCAGGCGACGGCGTTCATCCTGCACGCGGATGCTGCAGATGCCGAATGCAAGGTCATTGGCCAGCCTCTGCAGCAGCGCCACTTCTTCGTCGGAAATCAGCCTCACTTCGTCGGCGTAAAGCGAAAGTACGCCGAACGTCCGCCGCTCGTTCTTCAGCGGCAGCCATACGCCACCCTTGTAGCCGCGTGCCGCAGCCGCAGCCGCCCACGTGCGGAAGCTTTCGTCACGGCTCAGGTCATTGCTGAAGATGGCCTCGCCGCCGCGAATCACGCGACCGGCCGGCCCCTTGCCATCGATGCGGTTTTCATCCCACGACAGATGAATGCTGTTCAGGTAACCATCCGTCCAGCCCGCGTGGCATTGCACGCTGACCGGCTTTTCCGGGCTATCCACTGCATAGCCGACCCAGGCCATCCGATAGCCAGCGCCGTCGACCGCGATGTTGCAGATTTCGTATAACAGGTCTTGTTCGTTCTGGACGCGGATCAGCGCTTCGCTGCAGCGGCTGCGCAGATGCAATGCACGCGTGCGCTGCATCAACAATCGCTCGGAACGGTCGCGTTCGGTGATGTCGTGCATCGCCACCACGGCGCCGAGTTTTCGCCCGGACACCGTTGCGATGGCCTGTCCGTTGCACTGGACCAGCCGTGGCGTGCGGCCGACCGGTGCGATCACCATGACCGCGTCCTTGACGATTTCGCCACGCAGCGCGCGGAACAGCGGAATGTCTGCCGTGGCAAGCGGTGTCACGCCATCGGCCGCGAACAGGTTGTAGCGCGTCCCCCACTCTTCCGGCGGGAGCGCCTCGTGCGGCAGGCCGTGCAGATCGCGGGTCACCCGGTTGAACACTGACAGCGTGCCATGTTCGTCGCAGGCAACGATGCCTTCCGACAGGCTTTCGAGCAGCGCATCGAGAAATTCACGTTCGTGCTCGCGCTCCTGTTCGAGCTGCTTGCGTTGGGTGATGTCGCGGAAGTAGACCGTCAGGCCGTCGTCCGACGGATAGGCGTGGACTTCGAACCAGATGCCCATCGGCGCGAAAAAGCTGTCGAATTCCACCGTGACGTTGTGCGCGATGGCACGCCGGTAAGCGTCGCCGATCTCCGAAGTTTCGCTGCCGGGAAATTCGTCCCACAGCCGCTTGCCGACGACGGCGTTCGTGTCGCGCGCCAGCAGGCGACCTGCTTCGCGGTTCATGTAGGTGAAGCGCCAGTCTTCATCGAGCGCGAACACGCCGTCCGTCATGCTTTCCAGCGTGGCCGACAGTCGGCTGGCCAGCCGCCTCGTCTCTTCGGTAGCACGCTTGCGCGCGGATATGTCCTGGAATGCGCCGTGCACCTGAACCACGCGACCCTGCTGGTCAAAGCCGGCACGTCCGATGGAACGCACCCAGACCCGCTGCCCGCGGGCCGTGATGATCTGCAGTTCCTCGTCGAATGGCCGACCCTGTTCAAGGCAGGCATCGAAGGCATCCGTGATGAGCGAGCGCCACTCCGGCGCATAGAAATCCAGCGCCTGGCCGACCGTGAACCGGGTACCACGCGGCACTTCGTGGATGGCATACACCTCGTCCGAACAATTCAGCTGCTGCGTCGCAATGTCGAACGCCCAGGTGCCGATTCCGGCCATCCGCTGCGTGGCCTGAAGCTGGTCGGCGAGGCGCTGTCGCTGCGCCTCGATCTGTTTGCTCTGCTGCTGAAGCTCGACGTGCGCCATGATCTGGGCCGCCAGCGTCTCCAGCGCCTCGAGTGCCTCCGGCGAAAGAGTGCGCGGCCGGGTGTCCATCACGGCCAGCGTTCCGACCGCAAAGCCGGTGAGCGTGCGCAGCGGCACGCCGGCGTACATGCGGACATGTGGATCGGCGCGCACCAGCGGGTGGTCTGAAAAACCGGCCGACTGATCGATGTCGGAAACCATGAACGAACTGCCGGTGGCTATCGTGCGCTCGCAGAAGGCGGTTGCGCGCGGCAACTCGTGCAGTCCGGCAAGTCCGACGGTCGATTTGAACCACTGGCGCGATGCGTCGATGAAGCTCGTGAATGCGATCGGCGTGCCGCAAACCTGGGCAGCGAGCCGCGTCAGGCGGTCTATCTGTGAATCCGGAGGGGTGTCGAGCACTGCGCAGGCTTTCAGTGCATCAAGCCGGCGGCGTTCTGCATGATCGGTCTGGCTCATGACGCTTCCGTGAATGAATGTCGACAGATCCCGCGCCCCTGAATGAAGGGAACGCACCCTTCGCTCACCCCTAATCTACCTTGAATCGGCCCACTGGCTTCATGATTTGGCCATGCACTTCGGCCTGCCATCGCCAGCGGGTCATGCGCGCGCACCGAACAACGCGCTGCCGACGCGCACGATGGTCGCGCCTTCTGCGATGGCGGCCTCCAGATCCTGCGACATGCCCATCGACAAGGTGTCGAGACCATGTCCTGCTGCATTCAGTTCTTCGAACACCTGCCGTAAATGGGCAAAACGTTGACGCTGGAGAACGACATCGTCGCTCGGTTCGGGAATGGCCATCAGGCCGCGCAGCTTCAGCCGGGGCAGTCGCGCGACCGCGTCGGCGAGCGCGGCCACGTCGGCCGGGCTCACGCCGCTTTTCGACGCCTCGCCGCTGACGTTCACCTGTATACATATGCAGAGCGGCGGTTTGTCGGGTGGTCGCTGTTCGGACAGGCGCTGCGCGATCTTCTCGCGGTCGATGGCATGCACCCAGTCGAACCAGGTCGCCACCGGCCGCGTCTTGTTGCTCTGGATCGGCCCGATGAAGTGCCATTCGAGTGCATGGCCCGCGGCGGTCAGCCGTTCCGCCTTGTCGCAGCCTTCCTGTACGTAGTTTTCGCCGAACGCATGCTGACCTGCCGCCGCGGCGGCCAGGATGTCCGAATCGGGTTTGGTCTTGCTGACCGCCAGCAGCGAAATGCTCGCCGGATCGCGACCGCAGGCGTGAGCCGCTGCCGCAATGCGGTGCCGAACTGCTTGCAGGTTGTCTGAAATATTCATCATAATGCCCTGAATTTCATCGATTTATCTCTGGCCGGAAAGCACCAGTTCGTGCTGCCCGGCGCGTCGCAACAGCTCCGAGGTTACGCATGGACATCACCGAACTGCTCGCGTTTTCCGTCAAGAACAAGGCGTCCGACTTGCATCTGTCGGCCGGCCTGCCACCGATGATCCGCGTGCACGGCGACGTGCGGCGCATCAATCTGCCGCCGATGGAGCACAAGGATGTGCACGGCATGATCTACGACATCATGAACGACACCCAGCGCAAGGTGTATGAAGAGCACCTCGAGTGCGACTTCTCGTTCGCGGTGCCCAATCTGGCGCGTTTCCGGGTCAATGCCTTCGTTCAGAACCGCGGCGCCGGCGCGGTGTTCCGGACCATTCCGTCCAAGGTGCTGACGCTGGAAGAACTGAACGCACCCAAGATATTCAAGGAGATCGCCAACACGCCGCGCGGCATCGTGCTGGTGACCGGACCGACCGGTTCCGGCAAGTCCACGACGCTGGCGGCCATGGTCGATTACGTGAACGAAAACGACTACGGCCACATCCTGACGGTGGAAGATCCGATCGAATTCGTCCATGAATCCAAACGCTGCCTGATCAATCAGCGCGAGGTCGGGCCGCATACGCTCAGTTTCGCCAACGCGCTGCGCTCGGCGCTGCGGGAGGATCCGGACGTGATCCTGGTGGGCGAAATGCGCGATCTGGAAACCATCCGCCTGGCGCTGACCGCTGCCGAAACCGGCCACCTGGTGTTCGGCACCCTGCACACGTCGAGTGCCGCCAAGACGATCGACCGTATCGTTGACGTGTTTCCGGCCGAAGAGAAGGAAATGGTGCGGGCCATGCTGTCGGAGTCGCTGCGCGCCGTCATTTCGCAGACGCTGCTGAAGACCAAGGATGGCGCCAGCCGCGTTGCGGCGCACGAAATCATGGTCGGCACGCCGGCCATCCGCAACCTGATCCGCGAGAACAAGATCGCCCAGATGTATTCGGCGATCCAGACCGGCCACAACGTGGGCATGCAGACTCTGGACCAGAACCTGACCGACCTGGTGCGACGCAATGTGATATCGAACGCCGAAGCGCGCACCCGCGCACAGAACAAGGACGCCTTCGCCGGGTGACCGGCGTCGGCCGGACGTGCAGCCGGCTACACTGGACACGTCGGCAGCATCAATCGCGTCAATCGCAGCGGAGAGCGTAGATGGAAAGAGATCAGGCACTGAAATTCATGTACGACCTGCTGCGCCTGATGGCGACCAAACGCGGGTCGGACCTGTTTGTGACGGC
This sequence comes from Methyloversatilis sp. XJ19-13, assembly GCF_024580155.1. NCBI lineage: Bacteria > Pseudomonadati > Pseudomonadota > Betaproteobacteria > Nitrosomonadales > Sterolibacteriaceae > Methyloversatilis > Methyloversatilis sp. XJ19-13. Next base: position 15,461 of record NZ_JANINH010000009.1, read on the forward strand.
CGGTTTCCCGCCGGCCATCAAGGTGGACGGGCGCATCATTCCGCAGTCCAACCAGTCGCTGACGCCGCAGCACACGGCCGAGCTGGCGCGCGCCATCATGAATGACCGGCAGGCGGCGGAATTCGAATCCACGAAGGAATGCAATTTCGCGATCTCGCCGGCCGGCATCGGCCGCTTCCGCGTCAATGCCTTCGTGCAGCAGGGCAAGATCGGCTGCGTGCTGCGCACCATCAACGCCAAGATTCCGACGCTCGACGAACTGGGACTGCCGACCGTGCTGAAGGACGTGGCGATGGCCAAGCGCGGCCTGACCATCTTCGTCGGCGGCACCGGTACCGGCAAGACCACGTCGCTGGCGGCGCTGGTCGACTGGCGCAACACCAACAGCTACGGTCACATCATCACGATCGAGGACCCGATCGAATATGTGCACGAACACAAGAACTGCGTAGTGACGCAACGCGAGGTCGGGCTGGACACCGCCGACTGGGAAATCGCGCTGAAGAATACGCTGCGCCAGGCGCCCGACGTCATCCTGATGGGTGAAATCCGCGATCGCGAAACGATGGAGCACGCGATCCAGTTCGCCGAAACGGGCCACCTGTGTCTGGCCACGCTGCACGCCAACAGCGCCAACCAGGCGATCGACCGCATCATCAACTTCTTCCCCGAGAACAAGCGCGAGCAGTTGCTGATGGATCTGTCGCTGAATCTGCGCGCGATGATTTCGCAGCGTCTGGTGCCGATGAAGGAAGGCAAGGGGCGCGCGGCCGCGATCGAGGTGATGCTGAACTCGCCGCTGATCGCCGATCACATCTTCAAGGGCAATGTGGGCGAGATCAAGGACGTGATGAAGCGCTCGCGCGAGATCGGCATGCAGACCTTCGACCAGGCGCTGTTCGACCTGTATGAAGCCGGCCGCATCAATTACGAGGACGCGCTGCGCAACGCCGACTCGGTCAACGACCTGCGGCTGCAGATCAAGCTCAACAGCAAGGAAGCGCAGGACCGCAACCTGAACGTGACGTCAGGGCTGGATCTGGTCTGAGCACACGCCCGTTACGGCGTTCGCGTCGCGCAGCGCCGGGTGATTTTCAGATCCGCTGCACCAATATCAGCCCCCACACCAGACCCAGGTTCAGCAGCGTCAGCATCACCGCCGCCGAGCCGATGTCCTTGGCGCGCTTGGCGAGGCGGTGGTTTTCGAGCGATATGCGGTCCACCGTGGCTTCGATCGCCGAATTCAGCAGTTCCACGATCAGCACCAGCAGCACCGCAAAAGCCATCAGCGAGCGCTCGATGCCGGTATTGCCCAGCCAGATCGCCAGCGGAATCAGCACTATGGCGGCGATCACCTCCTGCCGGAAGGCGTCTTCGTGGCGGAACGCTGCACCCAGCCCTTCGGCGGAATAACGCGAGGCATTGAGCAGCCGGCGCAGGCCGGTCTTGCCCTTGAACGGACTTTCTTCCATCTGCGGTGACCGGGTGGTTGGGTAGTCGCCTACCTCAGCGCAGCCAGTGCGGCGTCGTAGTCGGGTTCCTGCTTGATTTCCGGCACCAGCTCGGCATGCAGTACCCCGTTGTTCGGGTCGAGCACGATGACGGCGCGGGCGGTCAGCCCGGCCAGCGGTCCATCGAGTATCTCCACTCCGTAGTTCGCCATGAACTCGCGACCGCGCAGCGTCGACAACGACACCACGTTGGACAATCCCTCGGTTTCGCAGAAGCGCTTCATCGCGAACGGCAGATCGGCCGAAATGACCAGCACGACGGTATTGTTCATCTTGCCGGCCTGCTCGTTGAAGCGGCGAGTCGATGCCTGGCAGACCGGCGTATCGAGGCTGGGTACGATGTTGAGCACCTTGCGCCGGCTGCCGAAACTGGCCAGCGCAACGTCGGCCAGATCGGTTCCGACCAGCGTGAACGACGGTGCCCGCGACCCCCGCACGGGGAAATGTCCGGCGAGATGGATGGGCGTGCCGGCGAGCAATACGGTCTGGGTCATCGCAGTGTCCTCGGTGTCGGTGTGGGGGCCGGCGCTGACGCGCCGGGGTCAGGGATAGAAGGCGTACAGGCGGTAGCCGCTGGCGCCGGATTCCGCCGGGTCGACCAGCACGCCGACCGTCTGTTCCGAAGCCGGAGCGAAACCCTTCGCGCGGGCGTCCGGAGGCAGAAATTCCGACGGCGTCAGCACGCGCCGCACGACGGCGCGGTCGCCGGTATCGGTCAGCGTCAGTTCGAGATGCGGCCATTCCTGCTTGAATACGGCGGTGTTGCGCAACAACGCCGACAAGCGCAACAGCGGCTCGCGACCAGGTTCCGGCGTCAGTTCCGACGCCTCGATGCTGACCTTGTCCGGATCGCGCGGCGCCGGCACGCTGCAGCCGATGCGCGCGCACGCCTGCTCGAACAAGGGCTTGAGCGCGGGCTGGGCAAGCGCAAGTTCGGTGCGGAAGTGATAGGCCAGCTGGCCCGTTGCGACCAGCGCGAGCAGCAGGCAGCCGGCGGTCCAGAGCAAGGTCTGAAGTCCGCTGCGCGTTGCCGGCTCTTCGTCGCCGTACAGTTCGCGCCGGATGCGCTGCATGGCCGGGTCGCGCACCGGTTCAAGCGCCGGCGGCGGATCGAGCAGCGGGTCGCGTGCAGGCGCATGGGACGGGGCAGATACCTCGACGGTTGTGTCGCCGCTGGTACCGGGTTCGGGGGTGGTTCCGTTGATGGCGTCGTCTGGCGAGGGGGCCGCAGGGCCTGCAGGCCCCTCAAGGGTTGCCGCGACCAGCGCGTCCTCGGTCGGCAAACTGTGCGAAGACGGCGCATTCGCCGAATCCGCTGATGGGCCCGGTTCGTCCGCAGGGTCGGGTTGGGGCCCGGCCGCAGCGTCCAGTTCGAAAATGTCGAGCGGCTGCGTGACGTCCGGGTCGAGTTCGTGCGTGGCAGCCGGTTCGGGAAATGTGACGGCCGACGGTTCGGACGGCGAGGGCATGCCCCAGTAGTCGGTGGTGCGCGCGACCAGCGCGTCCATGCTGCCACCCGGTTCGGGCATTGGCTGGCCGGTGGGCTCCGTGAGGTCCGCCGGGTCGGTGAGCAGGTCGGTCGTGACGGCAGACGGTTCGGTGCTCACCCGGACTTCGGGCGCATCGACCACATTCAGCGTGGCATGGCTTTCTTCGCGCGGTGCAGGCGGGCGGTCAGTCTCGTCAGTCGATGCAGCTGCGAAGATGCGTGAAAAATCGCTGATAGGCGCGTCGTCGACTACAGGGGTCTTGTCCGCAACGAACGTGGCCGACGCCGGCGACAGCGGTGGGGTCTCCGGCGTGATCCCGGTGGCGACCGGCCCGCCCGCACGCAGGGTGGCGATGTCGACCATCGCGTCCAGTGCATCGAATACGGCATGGCAGCGGCCACAGCGCACGCGGCCTTCGCGTGCCCGGATCTGCACCGTATCGACGCGGAAGACGGTGGCGCAGGCCGGGCAGCGGGACAGCATCAGAGGCGTGTCCCGGTCAGCAGCACCCAGCCGTCCCGCTCGCCGGCAACCTCCAGTTCGAAGGCCGGGCGATAGGCGTCGCACACCATGTCGGTCTGGGCAGACAGGATGCCCGACAGCGCAATGCGCCCGCCGCTGCGGCGGGTCAGGCCGCACAACAGCGGCGCCAGCACGGTCAGCGGATTGGCGAGGATGTTGGCCACCACGATGTCGGCCTGATGGTCGATGGTTTCGCGCGAATGCATGAGCTCGAGTGTGGCGCCATTGCGCTCGGCGTTGTAGCGCGCGGCGTCGAGTGCGTGCGGGTCGATGTCGGTGCCGGTCACCCGCGCCGCGCCGAGCCGCGAGGCCGCCAGTGCCAGGATACCCGAGCCGCATCCATAGTCGATGACGGTTTCGCCGCCGGTGATTACGCGGTCCAGCCATTCCAGGCAGAGACGGGTGGTCGGGTGCGAACCGGTGCCGAAGGCCATGCCCGGATCGAGCGTGATGTTGATGGCCGCCGGGTCGGGCTGGGCGTGCCAGGAGGGCACGATCCACAGTCGGTCCGACACGCGGATCGGGTCGAACTGGGCCTGCGTGATGCGCACCCAGTTCTGCTCGTCGAGCTGCGACGTCGTATAGGGTGGAGGGGCGGTCAGACCTGCCGCCTCGGCGGCCTCGGCCATGGCGGAGGCGAGATCTGCATCGTGTTCGAACAGCGCATGCAGGCGCGAATGCGGCCACAACTCGACCGCCACCGGCAGCCCGGGCTCGCCGAACTGGGGTCTTTCATCGGGCGTTCCAGCGTCGGCGTCCTCGATGTCGACCGACAGCGCGCCGGCGTCGAGCAGCGCGTCCGACAGTGCTTCGGCGTGAAGCGAATCAGCCAGCAGCGTGACGGTGATCCAGCCGCCTGCTGCACTCACGGGCTGGTCGTCGGTGCTCATTTGGCTTTGGCCAGGACCTGATCCGCCAGCTTCTGTTCGAGGTAGTGGATGCTGGTGCCGCCATCGACGAAGCGCGCGTCCTGCATCAACTCCTGGTGCAGCGGGATGTTGGTCTTGATGCCGCTGACGATCATTTCCGACAGGGCAATGCTCATGCGGCGGATTGCCTGGTCGCGGGTGTCGCCATAGGTGATCACCTTGCCGATCATCGAGTCGTAATAGGGCGGCACGGTGTAGCCCTGATAGACGTGCGAATCGACGCGCACACCCGGGCCGCCCGGCGGGTGATACCCGGTGATCTTGCCCGGGCTGGGTGTGAACTTGTACGGGTCTTCGGCGTTGATGCGGCATTCCAGCGCATGGCCGGTCAGCTTGATGTCGCGTTGCTTGAAGCGCAGCTTTTCGCCTGCCGCCACGCGGATCTGCTCCTGCACCAGGTCGATGCCGGTGATCAGTTCCGTCACCGGATGTTCCACCTGGATGCGGGTGTTCATTTCGATGAAATAGAACTCGCCGTTCTCGAACAGGAACTCGAAGGTGCCGGCGCCGCGATAGTTGATGCGCCGGCAGGCTTCGGCGCAGCGTTCGCCGACGCGCGCGATGATGCGGGCCGGAATGCCGGGCGCCGGTGCTTCCTCGATGATCTTCTGGTGCCGCCGCTGCATGGAACAGTCGCGCTCGCCCAGATAGACCGCGTTGCGGTGTGCGTCTGCCAGCACCTGGATTTCGATGTGGCGCGGGTTTTCGAGAAACTTCTCCATGTACACCGAGGGGTTGTTGAACGCTGCCCCCGCTTCCGTCCGCGTCATCTGTACCGCATTGAGCAGGGCCGCTTCGGTATGTACGGTACGCATGCCGCGTCCGCCGCCGCCGCCAGCGGCCTTGATGATCACCGGATAACCGATGCCGCGCGCGATGCGGATGATTTCCTTCGGGTCATCGCCGAGCGCGCCTTCCGAGCCGGGCACGACCGGCACGCCCGCTTCCTTCATCGCATCCTTGGCCGATACCTTGTCACCCATCAGCGTGATGGTTTCCGGGCGCGGGCCGATGAATACGAAACCGCTGCGCTCGACCCGTTCGGCAAAGTCGGCGTTTTCGGACAGGAAGCCGTAGCCCGGATGAATGGCTTCCGAATCGGTCACCTCGGCCGCCGAAATGATGGCCGGGATGTTCAGGTAGGACTGGCTGGACGGAGCCGGGCCGATGCATACCGATTCGTCGGCAAGCTTGACGTATTTCGCTTCGGTGTCGGCTTCGGAATGCACCGCCACCGTGCGGATACCCAGCTCGCGGCACGCCCGCAGGATGCGCAGGGCGATTTCGCCGCGGTTTGCGATCAGTATCTTTTCAAACATAGGCAACCTCCGCGGCGAAACCGCCCTGACGGCCTCTGGCCGTCGTGCGATTTGACTTCGTCGCTGCGCTGCCCGAGGGCAGCTGGTCGCCGCGGTTTGCGATCAGTATCTTTTCAAACATCGTTTCGGGTCCGCGCTCAGCCGATGATGAACAGCGGCTGGCCGTATTCGACCGGCTGGCCGTTCTCGACCAGTATCGCCTTCACGACGCCGGCAGCGTCTGACTCAATCTCGTTCATGAGCTTCATCGCTTCGATGATGCACAGCGTTTCGCCGACCACGACGGTCTGACCGATATCGACGAATGACTTGCCGCCGGGCGAAGACGAACGGTAGAAGCTGCCGACCATCGGCGACTTGACCACATGACCCTCAGGCTGGGCCGCCTCGACCGGCACGACCGGCAGGGCGGCAACGGTAGCGACCGGTGCCGCCTGCTGCGGCGGCTGGCTCGATACATAGGTGGTCTGCATGGTGGGGGGCAGGTGCTTTGCAATGCGCACCTTTTCTTCGCCCTCGGTGACCTCGAGTTCCGAAATACCCGATTCCTGTACCAGATCGATCAGCTTCTTGAGTTTGCGCAAATCCATGATTTTCCCCGCAAGAACCGCCCACGTACGTGGCGCGGTGTATGTGCATGTTTAATTATTGTGTGGTGTCGAGCCGGCGGAGTGCGAACTCCAGAGCGGCTTCGTAACCGTAGGCACCGAGTCCGCAGATGACGCCGACGGCGATGTCCGACAGGTAGGAGTGGTGCCTGAATGCTTCTCGTGCATGGACGTTCGACAGATGAACCTCGACGAACGGGATGCTGACCGACGCGAGGGCGTCGCGAATGGCCACACTGGTGTGGGTGTAGGCGGCCGGGTTGATGAGGATGAAGTCGATGTGTTCGGACCGCGCGTGCTGGATGCGCGTGACCAGTTCGCCTTCGTGGTTGCTCTGGAAGCATTCGATGACCACGCCGCGCTCCAGCGCAGTCACTTTCAGCCGGGCATCGATGTCGGCCAGTGTCAGATGACCGTAGATGTCAGGTTCCCGCGAGCCCAGCAGATTCAGGTTGGGCCCGTGCAGGACAAGTAAGCGACGCGTCGTGGCAGGCTTTACGACACTGTCGGGCTGCGCGGCAGTTTTTGACGCCTTGCGGCGAGTTGTAGGCTGCATGGCTGCAAGTTTGCCGGACTTGGCTGCAATTTGTCCAGCCGGGGACAGTGCGCTCAGCGCAACCTTGCCAGCAGGATGGCTTCCAGTTCATCTTCCTTGTAAGTGCCCAGCTTGCGTTCGACCACGCTGCCGTCGGGTGCGAAGATTACGGTGAATGGCATGCCCTGCGCCGAATTGCCCAGTTCTGCAGAAATCTGTATGGCGTCTGAACCGCCGATCAGCAGAGGATAGTTGATCGCTTCTTCCTGCAGGTATTGGCGCACGTTGTCTGCGCTGTCGATGCTGATGCCGACGAATTGCACGTCGCGATCGCGCAGTCGTCCGGCAATGCGCGAAAAACCGGGCATCTCCTCGCGGCAGGGCGGGCACCAGGTGGCCCAGAAATTCACCACTAGAAGCTTGCCGCGCCATGCCGAGAACGGCATTTCGGTGCCGCTGGCGTCGGCCAGCCGGAGCACTTCAAGACGTTTGGCGCCGATGGAGGTCGACGCTGCGTCCAGCTTCGGTTGTCGCGACAGGGCGCTCCATACGCCAGCGGCGCCGGCGGCCAGCACGATGGCGGCGATCAGGGTGCGTCGCAGCCAGATATTCATTCCTCGATCTCCTCATTGTCCAGCAGCGCGCGCAGCGACTCGGCACGCAGCCGCTCGCGCCCCCGGGATCGCTCCAGACCGGCCGGGAAGACCGCCAGTTCCACCGGCAGGTCATCCCAATCGAACAGCAGCGTGGTTTCCGGGCTGTTCCGGTCGGGCCGGCGCGGGTCGCGTGAATCGAAATCGACGCCGTTGTTGAGCAGGAACAGTTCGACTTCCTTTGCGCTGTCGGCGAATACCTGCAGTTCGATTGCCGTGAAGCGCCCGGCAGTCCCGTCGACCACGCCGCCGGTGGCGTAGGGGTTGAAGCGAGCGAGCTCCGCCATCAGCGTCACGGCGGCGCTACGCAGCATGCGCAACTGTTCCGGCTGTTCGTCGGCCAGATACAGTGACTGATAGGTGCGTACCGCCTCCTCGATTTCGAGGTTGGTCGGCAGTTCCTCGTTAGGGCCGATGCCGAGCTGACGTGCTGCCTTGCGTTTGGCGAGCCCGTAGTCACGGATGCCTTCTTCGGCGATCAGTCGCGCGGCAGTGCTTGCGATCTGCCGTCTCATGTTGCTGGGGCGCATGGCGGATGCTGCAGAGGATGGGCACGGGCCCGGGTTGATAGAATCTGTGTCCATTCTGTCACATCACCCAGCCATGCACATTCACATCCTCGGCATCTGCGGCACCTTCATGGGCGGTGTCGCCGCGCTGGCGCGAGAGGCCGGACATCAGGTCAGCGGCTGCGATGCCGGTGTCTATCCGCCGATGAGCACGCAGCTCGAACAGCTGGGTATCAACCTGATCGAGGGCTACGATCCGGCGCAGATCGATCTAAAGCCCGACCTGTTTGTCATCGGCAATGCTGTGTCACGCGGCAATCCACTGCTGGAAGCGGTACTGGATCGCGGATTGCCTTATGTGTCCGGGCCCCAGTGGTTGGCCGAACACGTGCTGGCCGGGCGCTGGGTGCTCGCGGTCGCCGGCACGCACGGAAAGACGACGACGACTTCGATGCTGGCCTGGATGCTCGAGGATGCCGGACTGAAGCCCGGTTTCCTGATCGGCGGCGTGCCGCTGAATTTCGGTGTGTCGGCGCGACTGGGCGACGCGCCGTTCTTCGTGATCGAGGCCGATGAGTACGACACCGCGTTCTGCGACAAGCGCTCGAAGTTCGTTCACTACCGGCCGCGTACCGCCATTCTGAACAACCTCGAGTTCGATCACGCTGACATCTTTGCTGATCTGGCCGCTATCGAGACTCAGTTCCACCACCTTGTGCGCACCATGCCTGTAAGCGCCCGCATCATTGCCAATGGCGCCGAAGCATCCTTGCACCGCGTGCTGGCGCGCGGCGTCTGGAGCGAAGTCGAGTGGTTCAATACGCCGTCTGGCTGGCAGGTTACGGGGGCCGGACAGGCGCTGCACGTGCGCGGCCCGGCCGGTGAGGACGTTGCGGGCCGGCTTGAGATGCCCGGCATGCACAACGCCAACAACGCGCTGGCGGCCATGCTCGCGGCGCGCCATGCAGGCGTGCGACCCGAGCATGCGCTCGAATCGCTGGCGACATTCCGGGGCATCCGTCGGAGGCTGGAGCGGATTGGCGAAGTGGCCGGCGTGACCGTCTATGACGACTTTGCGCACCACCCGACCGCCATCGAGGAAACGATCCGCGCCCTGCGCACCGAGGTGGGTAAGGCGCGCATCCTTGCCGTCATCGAGCCGCGTTCGAACACGATGAAGCTCGGCGTGATGAAGGCACGGCTGCCCGCTGCACTCGAATCCGCCGACCTGACCTTCTGTCTCGGTGGCGATTCCCTGGGCTGGGATGCTGTCGCTGCACTGGCGCCGCTGGGGCAGCGGGCGCGGGTCGCACTTTCGATCGATGCGCTGCTCGACCAGTTGATGAGCGTGGTGCTTCCCGGCGACCACGTGCTCGTGATGAGCAATGGCGGCTTTGGCGGCGTCCACCGCAAGTTGCTGAATCGACTTGATCCGTCGGCGATGTGAGGAACGCGTCTTGCGTTTTGCGCCGCTGCGATATTGATAAGCGAGGGGGCGTGTGCTAGCTTATCGTTTGCCAAGCGGCCCGCAGTGGTCGTATCAGGGGAGCTCCACTTCCGAGGCAGTCCACTTGTCTGCAGTTCTCAGCCAATCCAGCGAGTTCAGCATTGAAGCCCGCCGCAATTGTTCGATGTCGCCGCGCGCGCTCCTGACTTTTTTTCTGGTCACCTGTGCGCTGTCGTTGGTGATAGCGGCTGCGTGGGCGGCAGTTGGCGTGTGGTGGGTGTTCCCGTTTGCCGGGCTGGAAATCAGCGCGCTCGGGCTTGCGTTCATTGCGTACGGGCGCAGGGTAGGTGACTTTGAGCGCATCCATCTCGACGACGAGCGTTTGCTCGTCGAGGTCTGCGAAAAAACGCGTGTGAGCCGATACGAGTTCGCACCGGCATGGGCAAGAGTTGAAACGCGGAAGGCAGGTTTCGGTTCGGAAGTCGTTGTGCGGTGTCGCGACAGACAAGTGACGGTCGGTCGCTACCTCGACGAAAAAGGTCGCGTGAAACTTGCGCGTGACCTCGCTGGAAGATTGCGGGAAAGACGTTTTTAGCTGTTTTGCTGTTTGTTGCTTGGCCGTTGTCTGGAATCACCGTTTCACAGAACCAATCACAACATAAATCTGGGGTTGCATTATGGCGCTATCAAGAGGTGGCTTGCCCATTGCCCGTCGGGCCTGGGCAGCGATGGGTTTGTTTCTGCTTTCGGGGATTGCCCAGGCGGAAATGAAACTGAATCTGCAGGAGCCAATCACGGCGCTCGGTCGTGACGTCTACGATCTGCACCTGCTGATGACCATCGTCTGTGGCGTCATTTTCGTCGCCGTTTTCGGTGTGATGTTCTGGTCGGTGTTTGTGCACCGCAAGTCCGCCGGTTACAAGGCGGCAACCTTCCACGAAAGCACGACAGTTGAAATACTCTGGACCATCGTTCCGGTTTTCATCCTGCTAGGCATGGCATGGCCCGCGACGAAGACCATTCTCGCCATGCGTGATACGACGAACGCCGACATCACCATCAAGGTGACGGGGTACCAGTGGAAATGGGGTTATGACTATCTGAAAGGCGAGGGCGAGGGCATCAATTTCGTCAGCACGCTTTCCACGCCGCAGCCGCAGGTGCGCAATGAAACGCCGAAGGGCGAGAACTACCTGCTCGAAGTCGATAACGAACTGGTTGTTCCGGTCGGCAAGAAGATCCGCATCCTGACAACGGCCAACGACGTCATCCACGCATGGTGGGTGCCGGCACTTGCCGTCAAGCAGGACGCCATTCCGGGTTTCATTCGCGATACGTGGTTCCGAGCGGAAAAGACGGGTACCTATCGCGGTCAGTGCGCGGAACTGTGCGGCAAGGAACATGGATACATGCCGATCGTCGTCAAGATCGTGACTGAGGACGAGTATGCGGCATGGGTTGACGCCAAGAAGAAGGCGATGGCTGCAGCCGCTGACGACCCGAACAAGATGTACCTCGTCGAAGAACTGACCCCGCGCGGAGAGAAGGTGTTTGCTGCCAACTGCGCCGCCTGTCATCAGGCGAATGGTCAGGGCTTGCCGCCGGCCTTCCCGGCGCTCGTCGGGTCCAAGGTCGTGCTCGGCCCGCAGGACGGTCAGATCGACATCCTGTTGAACGGCAAGTCGGGTACTGCAATGGCTGCTTTCAAGCACCTGAGCGATACCGAACTGGCAGCCGTGATCACGTACACCCGGAACAGCTGGGGCAATGCCACCGGTGAAGTCGTTCAGCCGTCGGACATCAAGGTGGCGCGCGAGTAAGCGACCGTCTCCGAACCTTCAGTCAACATTCTAGATTTTCAGGAGAGCAACATGGCTGCGATTCCGGGCGGTGCCGACCACGCACACGATCACGACCACCATCAACCCAGTGGCATCATGCGCTGGGTGACTACGACGAATCACAAGGACATCGGCTCGATGTATCTGTGGTTCAGTTTCGCGATGTTCCTTGTTGGCGGCGTCATGGCGCTCGTCATCCGCGCCGAGCTGTTCCAGCCCGGCCTGCAGGTCGTTGATCCCGACCGCTTCAACCAGATGACGACGCTGCACGGTCTGATCATGGTGTTCGGCGCGATCATGCCGGCCTTTGTCGGCTTCGCGAACTGGATGATTCCGCTGATGATCGGCGCGTCCGACATGGCGTTTGCGCGCATGAACAACTGGTCGTTCTGGCTGCTGCCGCCGGCGGCCATCCTGCTCACCTCGTCGCTGCTCGTGCCGGGCGGTGCCGCTGCTTCGGGCTGGACGCTCTACCCGCCGCTGACTGTGCAGATGGGCATCGGCATGGACATGGCGATCTTCGCGGTCCACATTCTCGGCATTTCGTCGATCATGGGTTCGATCAACATCGTGACGACGCTGCTGAACATGCGTGCGCCGGGCATGACGCTGATGAAGATGCCGCTGTTCTGCTGGACCTGGCTGATCACCGCCTATCTGGTCATCGCGGTGATGCCGGTTCTGGCCGGTGCGGTCACGATGATCCTGACCGACCGTCACTTCGGCACCAGCTTCTTCAACGCTGCCGGTGGCGGTGACCCGGTGCTGTATCAGCACATCTTCTGGTTCTTCGGCCATCCCGAGGTCTACATCATTGCGATCCCGGCTTTCGGTGTCGTGTCGCAGGTGATTCCCGCGTTCTCGCGCAAGCCGCTTTTCGGTTACGCCTCGATGGTCTATGCGACCTCGTCGATCGCCATCCTGTCCTTCATCGTGTGGGCGCACCACATGTACACGGTGGGCATGCCGGTTGCCGGTCAGCTGTACTTCATGTTCGCCACGATGCTGATCGCCATTCCGACCGGCGTGAAGGTGTTCAACTGGGTAGCCACCATGTGGCGCGGCTCGCTGAGCTTCGAAACTCCGATGCTGTTCTCGATCGGCTTCCTGTTCCTCTTCACGCTGGGCGGCTTCTCCGGATTGGTGCTGTCGATGACGGCGGTGGATATCCAGCTGCACGACAGCTACTACGTCGTGGCGCACTTCCACTACGTGATGGTCGCGGGCGCGCTGTTCTCCGCCTACGCCGGCGCCTACTACTGGCTGCCGAAGTGGACGGGCCACATGTACGACGAAAAGCTGGGCAAGCTGCATTTCTGGCTGTCCATCGTGTTCTTCAACATGACCTTCTTCGTTCAGCATTTCCTCGGTCTCGCAGGCATGCCGCGCCGTATCCCGGACTACTCGCTGCAGTTTGCTGAGTTCAACATGATCTCGTCGATCGGTGCCTTCGGCTTCGGTCTGTCGCAGCTGGTGTTCCTGGTCGTCGTGCTGAAGTGCATCAAGGGTGGCGAGAAGGCCTCTGCCAAGCCGTGGGATGGTGCCGAAGGCCTTGAGTGGACGGTGCCGTCGCCGGCGCCGCATCACACCTTCGAAACGCCTCCGGTCTTCAAGTGAGCGCCGCTGTGACCTCAAGTGATGACGAGCTCCGCCGCCGCAACGTACGTACTGCGGTGTGGCTGGCGGGGACTGCGATTGCCGTGTTCGTGGCGTTCGTGGTTCGTTACGGGTTGTCCGGCCAATGACGACGCCGGAGCAGGGCGGAACGGTGTCCGAAAGACGCAACCGCTCGACGCTGGTGCGCTTGATCGTGTCCGCATTTCTGATGTTCGGCTTCGGCTACGCGCTGGTGCCGTTCTACGAAAAGCTCTGTCAGGTGCTGGACGTCAACAACCTGAACAAGCAGGACAACAGCCTGCCTCTGAACACCCAGGTTGACCGTTCGCGCAGTGTGACGGTCGAGTTCGACGCCAACCTGCACAAGCTGCCGTGGAATTTCAAACCGGTGACGGGTTCCATGGTGGTGCACCCGGGTGAAGTCGTGACGATTGAGTACGAGGTGTCGAACACGCGTCAGAACGCGGTGACCGGGCAGGCCATTCCGAGCTACACGCCGTCGGCTGCGATGCAGTACTTCCAGAAGATGGAGTGTTTCTGCTTCAAGCAGCAGACGCTTTCGGCGGGTGAGGTGCGGCGGATGCCGGTGGCCTTCCTGGTGTCGCCTTCGCTGCCGAAGGATATAAATACCATCACCCTGTCGTACACCTTCTTCGAGGTTCCCGGTGCGACGGCTTCGGCGCCCGCACGCGACGCCAGTGCTGGCGCAGGAGGTTGAACATGGCCAGTGTGTTCCGCAATGTCGTGACCGTGTTGTCCGCGTTTGTCGGTGTGCGGGGAAAGCGCAATCATGACGAAGCAGCGGCGTCTCTGACGCCGGTGCAAGTTATCATCACGGGCGTCGTGGCCGCCGCGTTGTTCGTGATCACGTTGCTGGTGGTTGTGAGAGTTCTGATCAGTATTGCTTGAAAGAATAACGGGAAGGAAAATTACAAAATGAGTTCGAATACGCCTCAACAAGCACCGTATTACTTCGTGCCGTCGCCATCGACCTATCCGATCACCGGTTCGGTCGCGCTGCTGTTGTTTGCACTGGGTTCAGTGCTGACGATGAACGCGATCCAGGGTGGCCCTTACGTTCTGGGCGCCGGCATCCTCACGCTGCTGTACATGATGTTCATCTGGTTCCGGAAGGTTGCCCACGAGTCGGAAGGCGGGCTGTACAACAAGCGGGTCGGCATGTCTTTCCGCTGGAGCATGGGCTGGTTCATCTTTTCGGAGGTGATGTTCTTTGCGGCCTTCTTTGGCGCGCTGTTCTACGCACGTGTGCTGGCCATCCCTGATCTCGCGTCGCTCGAACATCAGGCCTTGCTGTGGCCCGAGGCGACGAACGTCTGGCCGAACCCCGGTCCGGCGTACGACGGCGGACCGTTCACCCCGATGGGCGCATGGGGCATACCGGCACTCAACACCTTCCTGCTACTGACTTCCGGTGCCACGCTGACGTGGGCGCATCACGGCCTGCTGCACGACAACCGCGGGCAGCTGAAGCTCGGTCTGTTTCTGACCATCCTGCTCGGCGTCGTATTTCTTGGTTTCCAGGTCTACGAATACACGCACGCCTACAGTGATCTGAACGTCAAGCTGACGACCGGCGTGTTCGGATCGCTGTTCTACCTGCTGACGGGCTTTCACGGTTTTCACGTCACCATTGGTGCAACGATGCTGATCGTGATACTGTGCCGCGTCTTTGCCGGACATTTCACGTCGCAAAACCATTTCGGCTTCGAAGCGGTTGCCTGGTACTGGCACTTTGTTGACGTCGTCTGGCTGCTGCTTTTCGTGGTGGTCTACTGGATCTGACGGTACGGAATTAGCGAGGAGGAGAGTGGGCCGGTATCAAACAAGAGCCCTTAAAAAATAAATACTCGGCGCCGCACTTCGTGCGGCGCTTTTTTTCGTGGATCCGATCCAGTGTTGAACCGTTTGATGAAACGAGCGCTGCTGGGCCCGGCAGCGACATGAAGCCCTCGCTCAGAGTTTTCCTTCGATGAGCCCGAAGCGGTAGCTCAACGTCAGTGCGACGAACAGCGCGATCGACAGTCCGACACGTAGCGCCAGCGCGCGCATCATCCGGCTTGAGTTCCCCGTATCGCGGAACAGGAAGAACAACGCCGACCCGAGGCTGGCAATGATGAACAGCAACACGACGATAACGAGATAGCGCATCAAACGATTCCCTTTTCAAGATGTCCAGTGTATCCCGGACGTCTGACCGCAATGACCCAGTTCACCTTCGCCCGCCGCACTTTCGTGATCCGTTTCTGGCCTGCGCTGATCTGCGCGCTGGTCATTGCGGTCACGATCGGCGCCGCACAATGGCAGACCGCCCGCGCGCACTACAAGCAGGGTCTTCTCGCCGCGTATGAACGTGCCCAGGCGGCCCCCGCACTCGATGTCACGCGCTGGGGGGCGGTCGCGCCGCCCGAGTATTCGAGCGCCACCGTCGAAGGCGTGTGGAAGGCCGATCAGTTGATTTACGCGGACAACCGGGTACGCAACGGCCAGGTCGGTTATGGGGTGTTCATGCCGCTATGCCAGACGCCGGCGCGTTGTGTCCTGGTCGATCGTGGCTGGGTGCGCAGTGGCCGCTTGCGTGAAGACCTGCCGGCGGTCCCGACCGCACCCGGCGTGCAGCGTATCCAGGGTGTCATTCTGCGTGCCGACTCCAGATTCGTCGAATTGTCGGCTGACTCGGTCGACGGCAAGGTGTGGCAGAACGTGACGGTCGATCGCGTCGCGCGCGCCAGCTCGCTGGAACTGGCACCTTTCATCCTCGCGCAGCAGGCTGGTCCCGATGATGGTCTGGCACGCGACCCGTTCAAGCCGGAGTTCGGCATCGACAAGCACATCGCCTACGCCGGTCAGTGGTACGCATTCGCGCTCGTCACTGCGTTGTCCGGACTGTTCGCCGCCATGAAGAAAACAGGAGAGAAGTCTTGAACGGCAAGAAGACGCTGGTTGTAATCGGTCTGGTGTGCACGCTGCCCCTGATCGCCTCGTATGCACTTTATTATCTGTGGCGACCCGACAGCACCGTGAACTATGGACAGCTGTTGTCCCCGCAGCCCTTGCCGAAAGAGGTGCTGACGTCGATCGCCGGCAAGCAGTTCGATTTTTCCAGTCTCAAGGGCCGCTGGACCCTGGTGCTTGCCGAAAGCGGCGCATGCGATGCGCGCTGCGAGCAATCGCTGTATTTCATCCGGCAGGTACGCAAGGCGCAGGGCGAGCATCAGGACCGCATCGAGCGGGTGTGGCTGCTCAATGACGCGACAGCACCGCAGCCCAGACTGGTCGAGGCGATCGACGGCATGCACATCGTGCGTGCGGAAGGCTCGGCGACGCTGGCCGCGTTGACCCGGGAGCCTGCGCATGCCAGGGCGATTTATCTGATCGATCCGCTCGGGCAATTGATGATGCGCTACCCGGACGAGCCGGACCCGAAGAAGATGATCAAGGATTTCCAACGACTGATGAAGTACTCGAGGCTCGGCTGATGAATACCTACCGCAAGCTGCTGCTCGCCACCCTGGCGATGACTTTCGCGCTGATCGTGCTTGGCGCCTACGTGCGACTGTCCGACGCCGGACTGGGTTGTCCGGATTGGCCGGGCTGTTACGGACACGCCACCGTGACCCAGGCATCCGACCACATCACCGCTGCGCAGGAGGCCGACCCGCACGGCCCGGTGACCTTTGCCAAGGCATGGAAGGAAATGATCCACCGCTACTTTGCAGGCATCGTTGGCTTGTGCATTGTCGGCATCGCCGCGCTTGCGTGGCGCAACCGACACGATCCTGCGGCGTCGCCCTGGCTGGCGACAGCCCTCATAGGCGTTGTAGGCCTGCAGGCAATGTTCGGCAAATGGACGGTCACCATGCTGCTCAAGCCGGCCATCGTCACCGGCCACCTTATCGGCGGCCTGACCGTGCTCGCACTGCTGGTCTGCCTGTATGCGCGCACGCTCGCGCCATCCCGCATCACCGTCAGTCCGGCGCTGCGCCTGTTCGCCCTGTCGGCCTTCGTGGTGCTCGCAGCGCAGATCACGCTGGGTGGCTGGGTCAGCACGAATTACGCGGCGCTGGCCTGTTCCGACCTGCCGACCTGCCGTGGCGCCTGGGTGCCGGAGATGGATGTCGTCAACGGCTTCCACGTCATCCGTGAGCTGGGCGTCGGTGCCGATGGCGAGACGCTGACCATCGAGGCCTTGACGGCGATTCACTGGATGCATCGAGTTGGCGCCGTCGTCGCGACGTTCGTGCTGGTGTCCCTGGCGTTTGGTCTGCGCAGAGCCGGCCATGCAGCGCTTTCGACAGTGCTGCTGGTGATTCTGGTGCTGCAGGTGTTGCTCGGTCTTGCCAATGTCTGGTTCAGCCTGCCGCTTCCGCTGGCTGCTGCACACAACGGCGGCGCTGCTGCGCTGGTGATCGTGATGGTGCTGATAAACTACCGTCTTCGCGCGACTGCGCAGCAACGCTATCCCGGAGTTCTCCATGAAAGCCATGCGGCTTGACCTTCCGCCCCTGTCGCTGAGGCTGGCCAATTACCTGCAGCTGACCAAGCCGCGCGTTGTCCAGCTCATCGTTTTCTGCGCGGTAATTGGCATGTTTCTCGCGGTGCCGCAAGGCCTGCCGCCGATGGGTGTGGTGCTGGCCGCCACCGTGGGGATCGGGCTGGTGGCGGGCGCTGCTGCTGCGATCAACTGCCTGGTGGAACAGAAAATCGACGCCGTGATGGCGCGCACGAGGGCGCGTCCGTTGCCGCGCGGTGAAGTGAACTCGCTCGAAACGCTGGTGTTCTCGGGTGTGGTCGGCGGAGTTGGCCTGACCCTGCTTTACCATTGGGTCAACCCGCTGACCATGTGGCTCACGCTGGCGACCTTCATCGGTTACGCCATCATCTACACCGTCATACTAAAGCCGGCGACACCGCAGAACATCGTGATCGGCGGTGCCTCGGGCGCGATGCCGCCGGTGCTGGGCTGGGCCGCGGTGACCGGTGAGGTGTCTTCCGACGCACTGCTGCTGTTCCTGATCATTTTTGCGTGGACCCCACCGCATTTCTGGGCTCTGGCGCTCTACCGCACTCAGGAGTATGCAAAGGCCGGCCTGCCGATGCTGCCGGTGACGCATGGCTCCGAATACACCCGGCTGCAGGTGTTTCTCTATACGCTGATCCTGTTCGCGGTGACCCTGTTGCCATTCGCCTCGCGCATGAGTGGCTGGATCTACCTCGCGGCGGCCGTCGTGCTGGGGGGTACTTTCATTGCCTACGCCTGGCGCCTGATGCGCAATTACTCCGATGATCTCGCCAAGCGCACGTTCCGCTTTTCACTCTGGCACTTGTCGCTGCTGTTTGCCGCGCTGCTGGTCGACCACTACATCCCGCTATGAACCGCCGCTTTTTCGCGACTGCGCTGCTTGCTGTTGTGCTGTCGGGCTGTGGTCCGTCGGGCCCCACTTATCGCAGCATCGACGTGACCGGTGCCGAATATGGCCGGGGTTTCACGCTGACCGACCACACCGGCCAGCAGCGAACGCTCGCCGATTACAAGGGCAAGCTGGTCACGTTGTTCTTCGGATTCACGCATTGCCCCGATGTGTGCCCGACAAGCCTGTCCACCATGAAGCAGGCGCTCGAGCAGCTCGGGCCGGACGCGGCAAAAGTGCAGGTGCTGTTCATCACGGTGGACCCGGAACGCGACACGGCGGAACTGCTCGCCGGCTATGTGCCGAAATTCGACCCGTCCTTCGTTGGTCTGCGCGGCGATGCCGCGGCAACTGCGGCCACGGCCAAGGAATACAAGATTTTCTACCAGAAGGTCGCCGGCAGCACCGAAGGCCAGTACACGATGGATCATTCCGCGGGTACTTACGTCCACGATGTGCAGGGCCGACTGCGGCTGTTCATCCGGCATGGCGAGACGGCTGCCAACATTGCGGAGGACCTGAAAACCTTGCTCGCAGCCGGGTGACAACAAAAAAGCGACCTTCGGGTCGCTTTTTTGTTGTCCGGCCGAAAGATCGCGCCCGTCCTTCGAGTCAGGCGGCCACGCCTAGCGCACGGTGCATGGTGGCTTTCATTTTCTGCATGGCCTTCGCTTCGATCTGGCGAATGCGCTCGGCCGATACGCCGTACTCGTCGGCCAGTTCATGCAGCGTGGCCGATTCACCTTCCTGAGCCAGCCAGCGGCGCTGCACGATGGTGCGGCTACGGTCGTCGAGCGCGGCCAGTGCCGACTGCAGGCCTTCTTCGCGCAGACGCACGTCCTGCGCCGCCTCCATCACTTCCAGCGGTTCGGCTGCGCTGTCGGTCAGCCAGCTGATCGGCGCCATGCGGGCACTGTCGCGGTCGTCGTCGTCGGTATTGCCCTCAAGTGCGATGTCCTGCCCGGTCAGACGGGTTTCCATCTCGACGACTTCCTCCGGCTTGACGCCCAGTGTCTTCGCCACTTCGCGGACCTCAGCGGGATTCAGCGTGTTGCTGCTGTGCTTGAGGCTGCGCAGGTTGAAGAACAGCTTGCGCTGCGCCTTGGTCGTCGCCACCTTGACCAGACGCCAGTTGCGCAGGATGTATTCGTGGATCTCCGCCTTGATCCAGTGGATGGCAAACGACACCAGACGCACGCCGCGATCCGGATCGAAGCGCTTCACGGCCTTCATCAGGCCGATATTGCCTTCCTGGATCAGGTCGGCATGTGGCAGGCCGTAGCCCAGGTAGCCGCGCGCAATGGCGATCACCAGGCGCAGATGGGACATCACGAGCGCGCGTGCGGCTTCGAGGTCTTCCTCGTCGCGGAAACGCCGCGCCAGCGCCTGCTCCTGCTCTTCGGTAAGCAGCGGTACGCGGTTTGCAGCCTGGATGTAGCTGTCGATATTGCCGAGGGCGCCAGCCACCGGCAGATTCGGAACAATCAAAGCATGGGTCATCGTGCATTCCTCCCTTGTGCGCAAGATTAGCACTCCTCGTCACTGAGTGCTAATCGTCGAAAGGGTTCATTGCGTCGCAATATGTAACGGGTCACTGCACGCCAACTGCGACGGCTCGCTTTGAGATTGGACCGGGGGGCACGCTACAATCCCCTCATCAGTCACCGCCCTGTCAAACCGCCGATGCGCATTCCGACTGCCCTGTTCCTGCTGATGTGCTGTCCGGTGATCGCGCTCGCCCAGTTGCGTGCGATTCCACCGGACGCGATCAAGGCGAAGATGCAGCCGCCGCAGGACGGTCTGGTCGAAATGGGCAAGCATGTCTTCCGGCTGGCGCCCGGTGCGCACATCCGTTCGACCGACAACCGCATCATGCTGCCGGTCATGATCACATCCGAACAGGTCGTGCGGTATCAGCTCGACGCCAATGGCGATCTGTACCGCGTGTGGATCCTGTCGCCGGACGAGATCGACCTGCCGGCCCCCAAACAGTAAGCAAGCATGATGATCCGGATGAATTCGCCCCGATGAGCCGCAAGATTTATATCAAGACCTTTGGCTGCCAGATGAACGAGTACGACTCGGACAAGATGGCCGACGTGCTCGGCGAGTCCGAAGGCCTGACGCCGACTGATCGACCGGAAGAGGCCGACGTGATCCTGTTCAACACCTGCTCTGTGCGCGAAAAGGCGCAGGAGAAAGTGTTTCATGACTTGGGCCGGGTCAAGCACCTGAAGAAGGACAACCCGCGCCTGCTGATCGGCGTCGGCGGTTGCGTCGCCAGTCAGGAAGGTGCGGCCATCGTCGAACGCGCGCCCTATGTCGACTTTGTATTCGGTCCGCAGACCCTGCATCGACTGCCCGACCTGATCGCGAAACGCCGCGAGAGCGGTCGGCCGCAGGTCGATATCAGCTTTCCCGAGATCGAGAAGTTCGACCACATGCCGCCGGCGCGCGTCGAAGGCGCCACCGCCTTCGTATCCATCATGGAAGGCTGCTCGAAGTACTGCACCTTCTGCGTCGTGCCCTACACGCGCGGCGAGGAAGTGTCGCGTCCGCTGGACGATATCCTGACCGAGGTGGCGACCCTGGTCGGCCAGGGCGTGAAGGAAGTGACCTTGCTCGGCCAGAACGTCAATGCCTGGCGTGCGCCGATCAGTCGTGGCTCGGACGACATCGGCGACTTCGCCTTCCTGCTCGAATGCGTGCATGACCTGCCCGGCATCGAGCGCATCCGCTATACGACCTCGCACCCGCGCGAAATGACGCAGCGGGTGATCGACGCCTATGCGCGACTGCCCAAGCTGGTGTCGCAGTTGCACCTTCCGGTGCAGAGCGGTTCGGACCGCATCCTCGCGGCGATGAAGCGCGGCTATACGGCGCTCGAATACAAGGCGGTGGTGCGCAGGCTGCGCGCAGCGCGTCCCGACCTGTCGCTCAGTTCCGACTTCATCATCGGCTTCCCGGGCGAAACCGACGACGACTTCGAGAAAACGATGAAGCTGATCGAAGACGTCGGTTTCGACAACAGCTTCAGTTTCGTCTACAGCGCACGGCCCGGCACGCCGGCCGCCGACATGGCGGACGACACACCGGCCGAAGTGAAGCAGGCGCGACTGGCTCGACTGCAGAAGCGCATCGAGGAGCACACGCAGGCGATCAGCCAGGCCATGGTCGGCAAGGTGCAGCGCATCCTGGTCGAGGGTGAATCGCGCAAAGACGCCCGCGAACTGGCGGGCCGCACCGACAACAACCGCGTCGTGAATTTCAGCGGCCCGGCCCGGCTCATCGGACATTTCATCGACGTGCGCATCGAATCCGCGCTGCCGCACAGCCTGCGTGGCGCGGTGCTGACCCGAGAGGCGGTCGGCGCTTGAAAACCAAACCGCTCGAGTTGCTGCTCGAACCGCTGGACAACACGCGGCTGGCCAATCTGTGCGGCGTGCTCGACGAAAACCTGCGCCAGCTGGAAACCGCCTACGACGTCGAAATCGCGCGTCGCGGCGAAAATTTCCGCGTCAGCGGTGATCCGGTGCAGTCGCAGCGGGCCGTCGTTGCGCTGCGCCACTTCTACAGCGTCGCCAAGGACCACCTGAGTGTCGATGCCATCCAGCTTGGCCTGATCGAACTGTCGAACCGCGGGCTGCCGGAACCCGGAGCGCCCACGCTGCTGACACGCAAGAGCAATCTGCACAGCCGCACGCCGCGGCAGGCGCAGTACCTGAAGCAGATCCAGGAACACGACATCACGTTCGGCATCGGTCCGGCCGGCACCGGCAAGACCTATCTGGCCGTGGCCAGCGCGGTTGACGCGCTGGAACGCGAAACGGTCGCGCGCATCGTGCTGACCCGCCCTGCGGTCGAAGCCGGTGAGCGGCTCGGTTTCCTGCCCGGCGATCTGGCGCAGAAGGTCGATCCGTATCTGCGGCCACTGTACGACGCGCTGTACGAACTGATGGGTTTCGAGCGCGTGGCGCGCGCCTTCGAGCGGCAGGTGATCGAGATCGCGCCGCTGGCCTACATGCGCGGCCGTACGCTGAACAACGCCTTCATCATTCTCGACGAGGCGCAGAACACCACGCCGGAACAGATGAAGATGTTCCTGACCCGCATGGGCATCGGCTCCAAGGCGGTCATCACCGGCGACCTGACGCAGGTCGATCTGCCGCGCGGCCACAAGAGCGGGCTGGGCGAAGCGCGCAAGGTGCTGCATGACGTGCGCGGCATCGCGACGACCGAATTCCTCGCCGAGGATGTCGTGCGCCATCCGCTGGTGGCGCGCATCGTGTCCGCCTACGAACGATTCGACGCGCAGCGCGAGGCCGAAGAAGCCATGCGCAGGGGACCGCGCGGCTGATGCGGCTGAATCTGTCGGTGCAGTACGCCTGCGCGCGGGAAGGCTGTCCGCCGCGCGCCGATGTCCTGCGCTGGGTGCGTGCCGCACTCGACGCGGAGGTCGTGGCGCGTGCCGACATCACGGTGCGCTTCGTCGACGCCGATGAAGGCCGTGCGCTGAATCTCGACTATCGCGGCCGTGACTACGCGACCAACGTGCTGTCGTTCCCGTACGAGCAGGGCGCGCATCTGGCGGGCGATCTCGTCGTCTGCCAGCCGGTTCTTGCGACCGAGGCGACTGCACAGCGCAAGCCGTTCGCGCAGCATGCTGCCCATCTGATCGTGCACGGCACGCTGCACCTGCAGGGCCGGGATCACGAAACGTCGGAGGCGGACGCCGAGGCAATGGAGGCTGAAGAACGGCGCATCCTGGCCGGGCTGGGTTTGCCCGATCCGTACGCCGACGACCGCTGAAACCGGGCATGCGACGGTGCGCTCGCGGCCTGCGACGCACGCCTGACTCGAAACCTGCACGCAGCTCGGGTTACACTTGCGGCGTGTTCGTTCCCCATTCCCCGCATGGACAGTAGTCCTTCTGCCCCGCATCGCCCGGGTTTTCTCGAACGGCTGAGCCATCTTCTGATGCGCGAACCGGAAGACCGGGACCAGTTGCTGGCGCTGCTGCACTCCGCCTTCGAACGCAATCTGCTTGACGCGGACGCCCTGTCCATCATCGAAGGCGCGCTCCAGGTGTCCGACATGCCGGTGCGCGACGTGATGATTCCGCGCGCCCAGATGGATTGCGTCGACATCGAGGACCCGCTGGAAAAGATCGTCGATACCGCGCTGCGCACCGCGCACTCGCGTTTCCCGGTCATCGGCGACAACCGCGATGACGTCATCGGCATCCTGCTCGCCAAGGATCTGCTGCGTCTGGTGGCCGGCCACGACGACAGTCTGCGCGACATGCTGCGACCGGCCGTGTTCATCCCGGAATCCAAGCGGCTCAACGTGCTGCTGCGCGAGTTCCGCGCCAGCCGCAACCACATGGCGATCGTCGTCGACGAATACGGCGGTGTGGCGGGGCTGGTGACGATTGAGGACGTGCTGGAACAGATCGTCGGCGACATCGAGGACGAGTACGACTTCGACGAGTCGGCCGACAACATCCGGATCGATCAGGCCGGGCGCTATCGCGTCAAGGCGGCGACCGAGATCGAGGATTTCAACGAAGTTTTCGCGACCGGGTTCGAAGACGACGCCTTCGACACGGTCGGCGGTCTGGTCATCCACCAGCTCGGCCGCCTCCCCAAGCGCGGCGAAGTCATCCAGCTGCAGGATCTGCGTTTCACCGTGTTGCGCGCCGACAGTCGTCGCGTGCATACGCTGATGGTGGATCGCATCAAGCCGGCCACGCCGATCGCCGCATCGCAGGCCGAATGAAGCCGGCGTTCAGGCTGGCCGCAGCCGGTGCGGCCGGTCTGCTGGCGGTTGCCGGATTCGCACCGCTTGGCCTGTTTGCGCTCCCGCTGCTGTCGCTGGCCACGCTGCTGTGGCTGACCGACCGCTGCGCCCCGCGTGCTGCAGCGCTGACCGGTTTCGTGTTCGGCCTGGGCTGGTTCCTCGGCGGTGTGTCCTGGGTACATGTCAGCCTGCACGACTTCGGCGGCATGCCGATGGTCATTTCACTGCTCGCGACCTTCCTGTTCTGCGTCTACCTGTCCTTCTTCCCGGCGGCGGCCTGCGCAGCACAGTGCTGGCTGCGCCCCGGTCGCGTGCTGTACGCGCCGCTGTTTGCCGGCCAGTGGGCGCTGACCGAATGGCTGCGCGGCACGCTACTGACCGGATTTCCCTGGCTGGCCAGCGGCTATGCGCACGCGCCACCCAGCCCGCTGGCGGGCTACGTACCCGTGTTCGGCGTGCACGGCGCAGGCTGGATCGCCGCACTGATCGCCGCCCTGCTCGCCGCGGCCGCGCTGCAGCGGATGACCTGGCGGCCGGCCCTCGTGTCGCTGGTCGCACTGCTGGCCGGTGGCGCGCTGCTCGGAGCCATTCGCTGGACCGAGCCCACAGGCCGCACGCTGACGGTGAGCCTGCTGCAGGGCAATGTGCCGCAAAGCCTGAAGTGGGTGCCGGAACGTCTGCCCGATTCGATGCAGACCTATCTCGACCTCGCGCGCACCTGGCCCGCCGATCTGGTCGTGTTGCCGGAAACCGCGATCCCGGTGCCTTATGACGAAATCGATCCGGACTGGCTGGCCGACGTGCGACGCACCGGCCGCGATGTGCTGATGGGGGCGATCACCATCGGTCGCGATGGCGATGGAACCGCCCGCTACTTCAACAGCGCGGTCGCACTGGGTCGTGACGATGCGCGCTACAGCAAGTCGCATCTGGTGGCGTTCGGCGAATTCACGCCGCCGCTGTTCGCGTGGACGCTGTCGCTGCTGTCCATCCCGATGTCCGACTTCGGTCGCGGTGCGGCGGTGCAGCCGCCGCTCGATCTGGCGGGCGAGAAGGTGGCGGTGAACATCTGCTACGAGGACGTGTTCGGCGAGGAACTGATCGCCGCCGCGCGCGATGCGACGCTGCTGGTCAATGTGTCGAACACCGCCTGGTTCGGCGATTCGCTGGCACAGCCGCAGCATCTGCAGATCGCGCAACTGCGCGCGCTCGAGATGGGCCGGCCCATGCTGCGCGCCACCAATACCGGCATGACGGCAGCCATCGGCGCCGACGGTCGCGTCATCGCTGCACTGCCGCCGTTCCAGCGCGCCGGACTGCGCGTCGAACTGTCCGGTCATCAGGGCCTGACGCCCTTCATGCGCTGGGGCAATGCGCCGGTGGTGATCGGCGCGCTGCTGCTGATCGGGGCGGCGATGGTGCGGCGCAAGGCGAGCCGGTAGAATCCGCGCTTTCCGATTCGTTCAGTGCCCATGTCCGCCGCACCCACATTCCAGGAAGTCCTGCTGCGTCTGTCCCGCTTCTGGGGTGACCAGAACTGCGCCCTGCTGCAGCCTTATGACATCGAGGTCGGTGCCGGCACCTTCCACACCGCGACCTTCCTGCGCGCCATCGGCCCCGAGCCCTGGCGCGCCGCCTACGTGCAGCCATCGCGCCGCCCGAAGGACGGGCGCTACGGTGAGAACCCGAACCGGCTGCAGCACTATTACCAGTTCCAGGTCGCGCTGAAGCCGTCGCCACCGAACATCCAGGAGCTGTACATCGACAGCCTGCGTGCGCTGGGGCTGGACCCGTCGCAGCACGACATCCGCTTCGTCGAGGACGACTGGGAGTCGCCGACGCTGGGCGCCTGGGGGCTGGGCTGGGAAGTGTGGCTCGACGGCATGGAGGTGACGCAGTTCACCTATTTCCAGGAGGTCGGTTCGATCCCCTGCAAGCCGGTGCTCGGTGAAATCACCTACGGCGCCGAGCGCCTGGCGATGTATCTGCAGGGCGTCGAGAACGTGTATGACCTGGTGTGGGCGCCGGGCATCCGCTACGGCGACGTCTATCACCAGAACGAGGTCGAACAATCGACCTACAACTTCGAGCACTCGAACGTCGAATGGCTGTTCAGGCAGTTCGGTGACTACGAGTCGGAAGCGAAGCGCCTGATCGAAATCGGCCTGCCGCTGCCCGGTTACGAAATGGTCATGAAGGCCTCGCACAGCTTCAACCTGCTCGATGCGCGCGGCGCGATTTCGGTCACCGAGCGCGCCGCCTACATCGGTCGCGTGCGTGCACTGGCGCGACTGGTGGCGCAGGCCTACTACGCGTCGCGCGAGCAGCGCGGCTTTCCGATGGCCGACCTGACGAGCCCGCGCCTGCGCGCGCTGCTGGGCGAAGAAGAGTGCAGCCGCATCGAAGCGCTGCGCGCCGCCTGATCACCGATTGCTTCGACGCCGCCGGTCATGGCGGCTGATTCTGGACTGATTATGCACGCCACATTACTGGTCGAACTGCTGACCGAAGAGTTGCCGCCGAAAGCGCTTTCGCGACTGGGCGAAGTGTTCGCCGACGGCGTGTTCAAGGCGCTGGTCGAGCGCAAGCTGGTCGCCGCCGATGCGCGCATGGACCGCTACGCCAGTCCGCGCCGCCTCGCACTTGCATTGCAGAACGTGACCGACCGAGCGCCGGATGCCGTGGTCGACGAAAAGCTGATGCCGGTCGCCGTCGCGCTCGACGCCGATGGCCGGCCGACACCGGCATTGCTGAAGAAGCTGCAGGCGAAGAACATCCCGGCCGAGGCGCTGCCGCAGTTCACGCGCCGGATGGATGGCAAGAGCGAAACGTTGTTCCACGCGATGACAGTTGCAGGCGCTGCGCTTGATGACGTGCTCGCCGGCATCGTGCTCGACGCCTTGAAGAAGCTGCCGATTCCGAAGCTGATGCGCTGGTCCGACTGCGACTTCCAGTTCGTCCGTCCGGTGCATGGGCTCGTCATGCTGCATGGCGACCGCATCGTGCCGGGCGAGGCCTTCGGTCACGCATCCGGCCGCAGCACGCGCGGCCACCGCTTCATGGGCGAGGGCGAGGTGACGCTGGCGGGTGCTGACGAGTATGCCCGCACGCTGTATGAGCGCGGTTCGGTCATGGCCTCATTCGAGGCGCGCCGCGCGCTCATCACGCAGAAGCTGGCCCAGGCCTGCGCGGCGCTGGGTGAGGGCGTGCGTCACGTCGATGACGCAGCGCTGATCGACGAAGTGACGGCGCTGGTCGAGTTTCCGGTCGTCTACATCGCCCAGTTCGAACCGGAATTCCTGGCGGTGCCGCAGGAATGCCTCATCCTGACGATGAAGGCGAACCAGAAGTACTTCCCGCTGCTCGACGCCTCGGGAAAGCTGCTCAACCGCTTTCTCGTCGTGTCCAACATGCAGGTGGCCGATGCGCACAACATCGTGTCCGGCAACGAACGCGTGGTGCGCGCCCGCCTGTCCGATGCGCGCTTCTTCTTCGAGCAGGACAAGAAGACACCGCTGGCCGGACGCATCACGAAGATGGAGTCGGTGGTCTATCACAACCGCCTCGGCAGCCAGTTCGACCGCGTCATGCGCATCCAGAGGCTGGCGTCGGAAATCTCGCATCTGCTCGACGCGGACGTGATGGCAACGGCACGCGCCGCACTGCTGGCCAAGGCCGACCTGATGACCGACATGGTGGGCGAGTTTCCCGAGCTGCAGGGCGTCATGGGACGCTATTACGCGCAGCATGACGGCGAAACCGACACGGTGTCGGCGGCGGTCGAACAGCACTATCGCCCGCGCTTTGCCGGCGATGCGTTGCCGCAGGGCGATGTCGCCAGCGCGGTATCGCTGGCCGACAAGATTGATGCGCTGGTCGGCTTCTTCGGCATCGGCCAGATTCCGACTGGCGACAAGGATCCGTTCGCGCTGCGCCGCGCCGCACTGGGCGTGCTGCGCATCCTGATGGACGCGTCGCTGCCGCTTGATCTGGGTCAGCTGGTGCAGATCGCAGCCGGCGGTTTCCGTGCCGGCCAGATCGGCGCCGGCGAAACCGCCGGGTTCGCCGCGCAGCTGCTCGATTTCATGCAGGAACGACTGCGCAACCTGCTCAAGGATGGCGGCCACGACGCGCGCGCAATCGATGCCGTACTGGCGCTCAAACCAACACGCATCGATCTGGTGCCAGCCAAGCTTGCCGCCGTGGTTGCATTCTCCGAACTGGCCGAGGCGCAGTCGCTCGCAGCGGCCAACAAGCGCATCGTGAACATCCTGAAGAAGGCGGGCGAGGTCGGTGACGTCATCGACCCCGCGCTGTTCGCGGTAGATGCCGAGGTCGAGCTGAACCATGCGCTGAGCACGGCAAACATGATGGCGCATCAGCATGTCGAACGTGGCAACTACGCTGGCGCACTGAGCGCGCTGGCGATGCTGCGTGCGCCGGTCGATCGCTTCTTCGACGACGTCATGGTGAACGATGACGATGCGGCCGTGCGTGCCAACCGGCTTGCGCTGCTCGGTCAGCTGGCCACGGCGATGAATGCCGTGGCGGACATTTCGCGGCTTGAACTGAAAGACTGACGGATGAAGCTGATCATCCTCGACCGCGACGGCGTCATCAATTACGACTCCGACCAGTTCATCAAGTCGCCGCAGGAGTGGCGACCCATAGAAGGTTCGCTCGAAGCGATCGCGCTGCTGAACCAGTTCGGCTGGCGCGTCGTGGTGGCGACCAACCAGTCCGGCGTCGGTCGCGGGCTGTTCGACATGGACACCCTGGCTGCGATCCACGACAAGATGCACCGCTCGCTTGCCCAGACCGGCGGGCGCATCGACGCCATCTTCTTCTGTCCGCACGCGGCCGATTCGAAGTGCGCGTGCCGCAAGCCCAAGCCGGGCATGCTGCTGGAAATCGCCAGTCGCTTCAACGTGGATCTGGCGGACGTACCGGTGGTCGGTGACAGCCTGCGCGACCTGCAGGCGGCCGATGCAGCGGGCGCACAACCTGTGCTGGTGCGTACCGGCAAGGGCATGAAGACCGAAGCCGATCCGGCGCTGCCGCCTGGCGCCCGGATCTATGACAATCTGGCCGCCATGGTGCGCGCACTCACGGTGACTGCCGACTGATGACCTTCGTTCGCTCCGTCCTGTTCTTCCTGTTCCTCGCCGTCATCACGCCGCCGTTCTCGCTGATTGCCATCCTGGTGAGGCCTCTGCCGCCGCGCGTGCGCTATCGCATCATCGGCGCCTGGACGCGCCTCACGATGTTCGCGCTGCGTTTCATCGTCGGCCTGCATTATCGCGTCATCGGCCGCGAGCACCTGCCTTCTCGCAGTGCGGTCGTGCTGTGCAAGCATCAGTCGGCGTGGGAGACATTGAGCCTGCAGGTGATCCTGCCGCGCGTCGCCTTCGTGTTCAAGAAGGAGCTGTTGCGCATTCCGTTCTTCGGCTGGGGACTGGGTTGCATGCCGATGATCGCGATCGACCGCTCGGCCGGCAAGGACGCGCTGGCGCAGGTCGAGGAGCAGGGCCGCATACTGCTCGAACAGGGATTCTGGGTGACCGTTTTTCCGGAGGGCACACGCATGCCACCCGGGCAGACTCGACGCTATAAGGTCGGCGGCGCGCGGCTTGCGCAGGTGACCGGTGCGCCCGTGGTACCGATCGCGCACAATGCGGGTGACTACTGGAAGCGCAACGCCTTCCTGAAG
The DNA here is from genome assembly GCF_024580155.1 of Methyloversatilis sp. XJ19-13. Taxonomy (NCBI): domain Bacteria; kingdom Pseudomonadati; phylum Pseudomonadota; class Betaproteobacteria; order Nitrosomonadales; family Sterolibacteriaceae; genus Methyloversatilis; species Methyloversatilis sp. XJ19-13. The sequence continues at coordinate 45,380 of NZ_JANINH010000009.1, forward strand.
TATCCGGGCGAAATCGTCGTGAGCATCGGCCCTCCGATCGCGACACAGGGCTTGACGACCGAACAGATCAACGGGCACGCTCAGGTCTGGATCGAAAGTGAAATGCGTCGACTTTTTCCGCATCACTATGAAGCCGAACACCTGTCCGCAGCAGCTTGAGTTGGCCCTCGATACGCCGGAACACGCCGCGCCGCCGCCGCTGCGCGGGCGTCATATCGTGCTTGGGCAGCAGATCGTCGAGTACGCGCTGCGTCGTTCGCGTCGCCGCTCGATCGGTTTTTCGATCGGTGAATCCGGGCTGCGCGTGACCGCGCCGCACTGGGTGACGCTGCCGCAGATCGAGGAGGCGCTACGCGAGAAGCAACGCTGGATATTCACCAAACTGGGCGAAGTGCGTGCGCGCCGTGCGCCGGTGCGCACCGACTGGCGCGATGGTGCCCGACTGCCCTGGCTGGGCGGTCATGTGACGCTGCGGCTCGGCGACACCTGCGCCCGGCCGATGATCGACGATGACATGCTGCGTCTGCCGCTGCCGGCCGATGCCGACCACGACCGCGTGCGCGATGCGGTGTGCGCCTTCCTGCAGCGTGAAGCGCTCACGCGCTTCACGCAACGTGCGACCGAACTGGGCGCGCGCATCGGCGTGTCGCCGTCGCGCGTCATGCTCAGTTCGGCCAATACGCTTTGGGGCACATGCACCGCTCAAGGCGTGATCCGGCTCAACTGGCGACTGATCCATTTCTCGCCAGCGATGATCGACTACGTGATCGCCCACGAGCTGGCGCACCTGAAGGAACTGAATCACTCGCGCGCCTTCTGGGATACCGTGGCGCTGATCCTGCCCGGCTTCGAAGCCGCGCGACGCGAGTTGCGTACCCAGCACCCGGGTCGCATCGTCGCCCATTGAACCGCCCAAACTGCGAGGTCACATCATGAGAATCCTGCACACCATGTTGCGCGTCGGTCAGCTCGACCGTTCGATCGAGTTCTACACCAAGGTGCTCGGCATGCGCCTGCTGCGCCGGCAGGACTATCCGGACGGCAAGTTCACGCTCGCCTTCATCGGCTATCAGGACGAATCGGAAGGCGCCGTGCTCGAACTGACTCACAACTGGGATACCGACACCTACGAGATGGGCAACGCCTACGGCCACATTGCGCTGGAAGTCGATGACGCTTACGCAACCTGTGATCAGGTCAGGACACTGGGTGGTCGCGTGGTGCGCGAAGCCGGTCCGATGAAGCACGGCACGACCGTGATCGCCTTCGTCGAGGACCCGGACGGCTACAAGATCGAATTCATCCAGCGCGGCACGTCGGGCGCCAGCTGAACCCGGGCGTCGCTCACGCGACCTTGCGTGCCGCCTGCTGCTCGGCGCGCAGCTCGGTGGCCAGTGCCTCGGTCTCGTCGACCAACTGCTCCACCCATGCGGCGCACTGAGGGTCTTCCGACGGAATGCCGCTGCCCCCGCGTTCCAGTTGCGCGGCAATGCCGGCGCCCCGCGTGGCGCCGAAGTTGCGCACGATTCCCTTCAGCGTATGTGCCTGCGTCGCCAGTTCTTCCCGGGTGCCGCCGGCAAAGGCCTGCACCAGCGCGTCCAGTGTGTTGCGATAGTCGCGCAGGAAAAGCGTGATGATGTCGTGCATCAGGCCCTCGTCGCCACCGAGGTTGCCGAGCATGAACAGGCGGTCGAACCGCGTTGCGTCCGCCGGCGTGTCGGGCGGGCGGCTGACCGATGGTGCAGCGGACGGACCGAGTGCTTCGTCCAGCGCGCGCAGCAGCGCCGGGACCTGTACCGGCTTCGATACATAGCCGTCCATGCCGGCTTCGATGCATTTTTCGCGGTCGCCAGCCATTGCGTGTGCAGTCATCGCGACGATGGGTGTGTGCCGCTGGCCGTCCTGGGCACGGATGTGCCGCGTTGCTTCGAAGCCGCCCATCTGCGGCATCTGCACGTCCATCAGGATCACGTCGAAGCGCTGCCGGGCGGCCAGTTCCACGGCCTCGGCGCCATTGCTGGCCAGTTCGACGTGATGGCCGAGCCGTTCCAGCAGACGCAGCGCGAGCGTCTGGTTGATCGGATTGTCTTCGGCCAGCAGGATGTTCAGCGGTCGGTTGTCGCGCAACGGGGGCAGCGCATCGGACGGCCGTCCGGCTGGCTTGTCGGGACCCATGCCGAGCGCGGCCATCAGGGCATCGAGCATCTGTGCTGACTCAACCGGCCGTGCGATCAGGCCGCTAACGCCGGCCGGCACCGCCCTCGCGTCGGGTGCTGCTTTGCCGTCATGCAGCACGATGATGGGCAGGTCCGGGCTGTATTCGCTGCCCAGCGTATGCACCAGCGCCCAATCGTCGCGACGGGCAATCTCCAGGTCGACCAGCAGCGCCTGGTAGCAGCGCGCTTCGGTCTCTGCCGACACGATGGCGCCGATGCCGGCGTCGAGGTCGGCGCACAGTTTCGGTACGACATGCCAGTGCGCCAGCCGGGCCGCCAGATCCCCGCGTGCGGCTGCGTCCGGTTCGATCACCAGCACGGACACGTTGTCCAGGGAGCGGGTATCTGACTGGGCAAGCTCGCTGCCGAGGGCGCGCGGAAAACAGGCGGTGAAATGGAAGGTCGAGCCTTCGCCGGGCGTGCTGGTGACGCCTATCGTGCCGTCCATGCACTGCACCAGACGCGTGCAGATGGCCAGTCCGAGGCCGGTGCCGCCGAATCTGCGCGTGGTCGAGGTATCCGCCTGCGAGAAGGCGTCGAAAATCAGCGTCTGCTTGTCGAGTGGAATGCCGATGCCGGTGTCGCGAACGGCAAAGCGCAGGCCTTGTGCCTCGGGCGTGATCTCGTCCAGCGTGACCGATACGTCCACCCGTCCGTGTTCGGTGAATTTCAGCGCGTTCGATATCAGGTTGGTCAGTACCTGACGCAGCCGCATCGGATCACCCAGCACCGCGTCAGCCACCGCGGGATCGATGTGGCAGCGCAACTCTACCTGTTTGCCCGGTTTTGGTCGCAGGGTGCGCACGACACCACCGATGACGTCGCGCAGGCTGAACGGTATCCGCTCGAAATCCAGATGACCGGCCTCGATCTTCGAAAAGTCGAGGATGTCATCGATCAAGGTCAGCAACGCATCGGAAGACTGTTTTACCAGGCTGAGATACTCGCGCTGTTCGGCGGTCAGGTCGGTGTCGAGCGCCAGTTCCGTCATGCCCATGATCGCATTCATCGGCGTGCGGATTTCGTGGCTCATGTTTGCGAGGAAGTCGCTCTTTGCGCGGTTGGCCGCTTCGGCAGCGTCACGTGCATGCATGATCTGTTCTTGTATTGCCTTGCGTTCGCTGATGTCGGACACGAAAGCAGTGAACAGCGTGCGCCCCTTCATTTGTGACGCGGTGATCGCAAGTTCGGCCGGAAACAGGTTGCCGTCCTTGCGGCACAAATCAAGTTGAAGGTGATGGCCCACGACTGCGTCAAAGCGTCGGCTCAGCCATTGCACCAGATCCGTCTCGTCTCGTTGGCGCTCGCTGCGCGTGACCAGCAGTTCGATCACTGGCCGTTGCATCGCCTCGGTCAGGGTCCAGCCCAGCATGCGTTCGGCCGCCGGGTTGTACTCGAGGACGTTGCCGAAGGTGTCGAACGTGATGACCGCATCGATCGCGGCAGTCATGATGGCGCCGGTGTGTGCCTCGCTTTCGGCCAGCGCGCTGCGCTGGTCGTACAGGCTCAGTGATGCCCAGTTCAGTGCCTGCGCCAGCCGGTCGGTCTCGTGCGAACCAGTGCCTGCCGGCAGAGTTTCACCCGTCGAACGGTCGAGTCGCTCGGCAAAGTCGGTGCACTGCTGTAATGCGGCCAGCGGACGGCGCAGCAACGCGTACAGCGCAACGATGCCGACCAGCATGGCGATCAATCCGTGTAGCAGGCTGTCAGCCAGGATGTGTTGCCACACCTCGCGTGCTTCGGCACTGTCGGTTTCAGTGCGAAGCCAGCGCAGGCCCGCATCGCTGTTCAGCGGAACCCAGCTGACGACGCGCGTCTGGCTGCCTCCGCCGGTGCGGCTTTCGCTCGCCGACAGGGTGCGGACGTCCGGTTGCGGTATCGCCGGCGGCGCTTCGAACTGTGTTGGGGCGGTTCCCACCCAGTTGGGTCCGCCGTTGTGCCGGAATGCCGCCAGTGTGGTGCCATCGGTATTGATCAGTGCCGCACCCTGCAGGCGGGTGTCGCCCGGCAACCGCTGCTGGAGGTTGCTCTGGTCAAGCAGAGTGGCCTGCTGGAGCCGTTCGCCGATCACGCGAGTTTCGGCCAGCGCATTGCGATGCAACTGCTGCAGAGTGTGTTGCGACTGTTCGTGCGCGGTGTAGAGCGCATTGCCCACCACACTGACGCAGAACACCAGCGCGAACAGTCCTGCAATGCGTTGCAGCAGACCTCCGCCACCCGGCGTCAGTGCATCATCCATGGCTCAGGTATCGTCCTGAAAGCGGGCGCGAATGCCCAGCACCTGATCCCACTGGCCAAGCAGTGCATCCACGCAGACAGCATCGAAGTGGCTGTCGCGGCCCTCAATCAGGAAGGCTGTTGCCTTGTCGAGGTCCCAGGCCGGCTTGTACGGTCGCGGCGAGGTCAGTGCATCGAATACGTCAGCAACGGCCACGATACGGCCGACCAGCGGAATGTCCTCGCCGGCCAGTCCGTTGGGATAGCCGGTTCCGTCAAACTTTTCGTGATGAGTCAGGGCGATCGTCGCGGCGAGCTGCATGTAGGGAGATGCCGAATCCTTCAGGATTTCGTGGCCGATGGAAGCGTGCCTGCGCATGATCACCATTTCGTCCGGATCCAGTCGGCCCGGCTTGAGCAGTATGTGGTCCGGCGTGCCAAGCTTGCCGACGTCGTGCATCGGCGCTGCGATCAACAGCGATTCTTCCATGTCGGCATCCAGCCCCATGGTGCGCGCGATCAGTGCGGAATAGTGCGCCATGCGCAGGATGTGGGCGCCGGTTTCCGGGTCGCGGAATTCGGCTGCGCGCGCCAGCTTGTTCAGCGTTTCGCGCTCGCGTCCGTAGATTTCGGCAGTGGCCCGGCGCACCTCGTCGGCCAGCGTCCGGGCGTGGTTGGCCAGCGCGACCTGACTGCGGCGCAGGAACAGCATGTTCTTCACGCGCGAGGTGAATTCGATGCGGTCCAGCGGCTTGTTCAGGAAATCGTTGGCACCCGATTCAAGCGCTCGGTAGCGCACCTCGCGTTCGTGATCCGCGGTCACCATCAGCAGCGGTGTCTGCGAGCGGGCAGGGTGGCTGCGGAAGCGCCGGATGAACTCGATACCATCCATGTCAGGCATCATGTAATCGACAATCACCAGATCGGGATCTTCGAGCATGCAGTGTTCGAGCGCTCCGGCGGGCGACAGGAAACAGGTCGCCGTGCAGTCGGGCAGCTTGCCCAGCAGCGCAGCCATCAGCACCAGGTTCACCTGGGCATCGTCGATCACCACTACGTTCATCGGACGAACCTCTGGTTTCGGTCAGTGTATTTTGTGGAAGCTTGCGGCGCGCCCGTACATTCAATATGTTGCATCGTGCCCGTTTAACGGACGCAGCCGTCGCACACTTTAGCCCGCCGCAAATTTCGCCTTGATCCGATTCGCATGACTTCGCCACCCCCGCCCTACACCCTGCGCGCGTCCGCGCTGCGCAACTGGCTGCGTCAGCTGTCCTTCCGTGACATGTTCGTGCTCGTCCTGCCGGCGCTGCTCATCGTCGGCGCGGGCTTCTGGTTCGCCGCGCGCTACATCAAGCCGGCACCGCCCGATTTCACGACTTTCTCTTGCGGCGCCGAAGGCTCGGCGTACGAGACCTACTGTGCGCGCTACAAACCGCTGATCGAGCCGTTCGGCGTGCGCGTCGACGTGCGGCAGAGCGCCGGATCGATCGAAAACCTGCAGCGGCTGATGGACACGGAGCAGTCGGTCGATTTCGCCTTCGTCCAGGGTGGCAGTGCGGAAGACCATCCGCCCGGCCTGCTGTCGCTCGGTGCAGCGTATTACGAGCCGGTGTGGGTGTTCCATCGCGGCCGGCCGGGCCTGGATCGGCTGGATCAGCTGAAGGGTCTGCGCATCGGAGTCGGTGCCGAAGGCAGCGGCACGCGCCATCTGGCACTGCAACTGCTGGAGGCGCATGCACTTGTCGGCGACGCGAAGCTGCTCAAGCCGCTCGGCGGCACCGCTGGCGTGGCGGCACTGCTGTCGCGCCAGATCGATGCGCTGATCGTCGTCGGCGCGGTCAATTCGGCCAGCGTGTGGTCACTGCTGTACGCCGACGGTATCTCGCTGATGAGCATGGCGCAGTCGCCGGCTTATGCACGTCGCTTTCCCCACCTGAATGAAGTGACGCTGCCGCGCGGTGCGATCGACTTCGTGCGCGACATTCCGTCGCGCGACATTTCGATGGTGGCGACGCGCGCCTACGTCGTGGCGCGCGAGGACACGCATCCGGCGCTGATCGACCTGATGCTGGGCGCCATGAAGCCGGCGCACGCCGAAGCCACGGTTTTTCAGCATCCGGGCGAGTTTCCGCAGTCCGACGGCGGCGACTTCGAGCTGCACCCACGTGCGGCGCGCTTCTACGAAGTCGGCCCGCCTTTCCTGCAACGCTACCTGCCGTTTTCGATCGCCAACCTGCTCGACCGCATGATCGTGCTGCTGGTGCCGCTGCTCGCACTGGCCGTGCCGCTGTTCCGCATCCTGCCGCAGCTCTACGTCTGGCGCGTGCGCAGCAAGCTGTACCGCTGGTACGGCGAATTGAAGGATCTGGAACGCCAGGCGCTGCAGGAAGATACGACGCGCTCGCGCGCCGAATGGCTGCACGACCTCGACCGCATCGAAATCGCGGTCGCGCGCATCGGCGTGCCACTGTCGCACGCCGACTATCACTATCAGTTGCGCATGCACATCCACATGGTGCGCCGTCGCATCCAGGGGCTGGCGGAGAACGTCGTGCCGGCAGACCTGTCGACCTCCGGTGCCGCCGACGGCGCCCCTGTCACCCCGCAGGCCTGACCTCTGCGGGGGGGCAGCGGGCGGCAAGTCCCCTGTAATTTACAAACATTCGTGCGTGTATATAATTGCAGGCCGAGATCTGGAGAGCATTGATGCCCGCCCGCCCCGCAGTCCCGACCGCCACCATGTCGCCGGCGTCCCTGCATCGTTCTCCCGCCGCCCTGCGTGTTTCCCTGTCGATCGTCCCCCTGTTGATTGCGGCGATTTTCCTGAGTGCTTGTTCCGGTGACCAGCCGGCCGCGGCTGCAGCACCCAAACCGCTGCCGGTGTCTGTCGTGGTGGCAGAGCGCACGCGCGCGCCGCTGCTGATCGAATCGGTTGCGCAGGCAGAAGGGGCGCGCGAGGTTGAAGTCAGGGCGCGCGTGACCGGCATCATCGAAAAGCGTCTGTATGGCGAAGGCGAAGCCGTGAAAGCCGGCCAGCCGCTGTTCCGCATCGAGCGCGCACCCTTCGAGATCGCACTTGCCCAGGCCCGCGCGCAACTGGCCGAAGCGCAGGCGCTGGACGAACAGACGGCGCGCGAGCTGCAGCGTCTGCAGGGCCTGGTGGCCGAGCGGGCGATCAGCCAGAAGGAATTCGACGATACGAAATCGGCCAGTGCGGTGTCGAAGGCGGCGATGAAATCGGCCGAAGCGGCGGTGCGCCAGGCTGAACTGAACCTCTCCTATACGAATGTGACCGCGCCGGTGTCCGGCATGTCGGGCCGGGCGCAGCGTTCCGAAGGGTCGCTGGTCAATGCCGGCAGCGACAGCCTGTTGACCTCGATTTCGCAGATCAATCCGATCTGGATCCGTTTCAGCCTTTCCGATGGCGACCTGCAGAAGCTGCCGGGTGGCCGCGCCGCCGCGCGCAACCTGCGCGACGTCGAACTGCAACTGCCCGACGGCAGCATTTACCCGCAGCGCGGGCAGATCAACTTTTCGGCCAGCAGGATCGACGCATTGCTCGGCACGATGGAAATGCGCGCCGAGTTCGCCAACGCCGACGCACGCATCCTGCCCGGCCAGTTCGTGCGCGCCCGTGTGATCGTCGGCGAGCAGGACAATGTGTTCCTGGTGCCGCAGGCAGCCGTGACGCAGACGGAGAACGGCCCGGTGCTGATGCTGGTGGGTGCTGATGAAAAGGTCGAGCCGCGCCCGGTCAAGCTGGGCGACTGGCAGGGCAAGAACTGGGTGGTCACCGATGGGTTGAAGCCGGGTGAGCGCGTCATCGTCGACAACCTGATCAAGCTGCGCCCGGGCGCGCCCGTTGCCCCGCGTGCGCCGGGCGAGGCACCGGCCAATGCGCCGGCGGCGGCCGCCGCGCAGCCCAAGACCTGACGGAGCGCGCAGCCATGGCCCGCTTCTTCATCACGCGCCCGATCTTTTCGGGCGTCATTTCCATCGTGATCATGATTGCCGGTCTGGTGGCGTCGCTGTCGCTGCCGGTCGCGCAATACCCTGAAATCTCGCCACCGACGGTCATCGTCACCGCCACCTATCCGGGCGCCAACGCCGAAACGCTGTCGCGCACGGTTGCGGCACCGATCGAGGAACAGCTGTCCGGCGTCGAAGGCCTGCTGTACTTCAACTCGACGTCGACGTCCAACGGCACGGTCAGCATCACGCTCACCTTCGAAGTCGGCACCGACCCCGACACCGCGCTGATCGCGGTGAATAACCGCATTTCGGTGGCCGAATCGCGACTGCCGGAGGACGTGCGGCGTAACGGTCTGGTGGTGCGCAAGCGCTCGAACAACCTGCTGATGATCGCTGCGCTGAAGTCGACCGATGGGCAGCGCGACACACTTTTTCTGACCAATTACGTTGCGGTGAACGTGCTCGACGAACTGCGCCGGCTGCGTGGCGTCGGCGACGCGATCGCCTTCGACGCGCCGTACGCGATGCGCGTGTGGCTCAAGCCGGACGTGATGGCGCGGTTGGGCATCGCCACCTCCGATGTAGCGGCGGCGATCCGCGTGCAGAACGCGCAGAACGCGGCCGGTCGCATCGGACAGGAGCCGGTGCTCAACGGCCAGCAGCTGACTTACACGGTCAGTGCCAAGGGTCGTCTGCTGAGCATCGAGGAATTCGAGAACATCCTGCTGCGCGCCGATGGCCCGGGCGGCGTGGTACGGCTGAAGGACGTCGCGCGCATCGAGCTGGGCGCGGAAAACTATGACCGCACGACCAAGGTGAATGGCACGCCGGTGTCCGGCATGGGCATCTACCTGCAGTCGGGCGCCAATGCGCTGGAGGCGGCGAATCTGGTGCGCGCCAAGCTGGACGAACTGTCGCTGCGCCTGCCGGAGGGGCTCGAGTTCATCATTCCGAACGACACCACACGCTTCATCCGCGAATCGATCAAGGCGGTGGCAACCACGCTGCTCGAAGCCACCGTACTGGTCGTGCTGGTGGTGTTCGTGTTCCTGCAGAACTGGCGTGCCACGCTGATCCCTTTGATCGCGGTGCCGGTGTCGCTGGTCGGCACCTTCGCCGGACTGTGGATATTCGGTTTTTCGATCAATACCCTGACGCTTTTCGCCATGGTGCTGTCGATCGGCATTGTCGTGGATGACGCTATCGTGGTGCTGGAAAACGTCGAGCGGCAGATGCGCGAATTCGGCCGCACGCCGAAGGATGCGGCGCTGGAAGCGATGCGCGAGGTGTCCGGCGCGCTGGTCGCCATGGTGCTGGTGCTGGTTGCGGTGTTCGTGCCGGTCGCCTTCCTGGGTGGCATCGCCGGCAAGCTGTATCAGCAGTTCGCCGCCACGGTGGCGGTGTCGGTCACCATTTCCGGCATCGTCGCGCTGACATTGACGCCCGCGCTGTGCGCGCTGATGCTCAAGCCGCACGACGGCGAATCGAAGATGTTCCGGCCGTTCAACCGCGGCTTCGACTGGCTGACGAAGGTCTACACCGGCACGGTGGCGCTGACGCTGCGCCATGGAATGATCAGCGTGCTGGTGGTCGGCCTGCTGTTCGCTGGCGCCGGCTTCATGTTCCGCGTTGTGCCGGGCGCCTTCGTACCGTCGGAAGATCAGGGCTATCTGTTCGGTTTCGTGACCTTGCCGGATGGCGCTTCGGCCGGGCGCACCGAACAGTCGTTCGAAAAGCTGCGCAAGGTGATCAACGACGAGCCCGCGGTGGAAAACCTGTTCATGGTGCGCGGCATCGATTTCATTACCGGCAACAACCGCTCGAGCGTTGCCATGATGTTCGTCGTGCTGCGACCCTGGGACCAGCGCACGGAAACCGCAGACGACCTGCAGAAGAAGATTGCAGCGGCAGGCATGAAACTGAGCGATGGCATGGGACTGATCTTCAATCCGCCGCCGATTCAGGGTCTGGGTACGGCGGGTGGCTTCGAAGCGTACGTGCAGGCGCGCGAGGAGGCCGATCCGCGCAAGCTCGCCGCCATCACCACGCAGTTGCTTGATGCGCTGAAGGCGCGCTCCGAACTGACCGGCATGAACAGCTTCTTCCGCGTGTCCTCGCCGCAGCTCAGCGTCGAGGTGGACGAGGCGAAGGCGATCGCGCTCGGCATTCCGATCGACGCGCTGTATTCGACGTTGCAGGCGACGATGGGCACGCTGTACGTGAATGACTTCAATCGCTCGGGCAAGACCTACAAGGTGCAGCTTGGCGCCGATGCCGCCTACCGCATGAAGCCGGAAGATCTGGGCAAACCGTATGTGCGGGCGACCACCGGCGCGATGATTCCGCTGTCGGCGGTGATCACCGTGAAGTCCGTCGTCGGTCCGGAAATGGTCGAGCGTTTCAATGGCTTCATCGCCGCCAAGATCCTCGGCAATTCGGCGCCGGGCCGCAGTTCGGGCGAAGCCATACAGATCGTGGAGGAGGTGGCACGCGACATCCTGCCAGCCGGCTACGCGCTGGAATGGACCGGTCAGGCGTATCAGGAAAAACGCACCGGCCTGACTTCGGTCATCGCCATGGCTTTCGGCATCATCATGGTGTTCCTGATCCTCGCTGCGCAGTACGAACGCTGGTCGCTGCCGCTGGCGGTCATCCTTGCGATTCCGTTCGCCATCCTGGGTGCGCTGCTGGCAGTGTGGGTGCGCGGCATGCCGAATGACATCTACTTCCAGATCGGTCTGGTGGTGCTGGTCGGATTGGCCGCAAAGAACGCCATCCTGATCGTCGAATTCGCCGCGCAGAAGCAGGCCGAGGGCATGAGCGCCATCGAGGCGTCGCTCGAGGCGGCGCGGCTGCGCTTCCGCCCGATCTGCATGACCGCGCTTGCCTTCATTCTCGGGGTCGTGCCGCTGGTGATCGCCACCGGCGCCGGTGCGTCGGCCCGCCGTTCGATGGGTACCGGCGTGTTCGGCGGCATGCTGGCCGCAACGTTTGTCGCGACGATCTTCATTCCGCTGTTCTACAGCTGGCTGAGCGGCCGCAAGGCGGCAACGCGCAACACGGAAACCCCGGAGGCGGCGCAATGAAGCGTGCATTCCGCTCGCCGGTCCTGACTGCGCTCGCCGCGCTGCTGCTGTCCGGCTGCATGGTGGGCCCGGATTATGTGAGACCTGAACTGCCGCTGCCGGCGCGCTTTGCTGCGTCGGCTGACGGTCAGCCCCAGGTTGCCGTGGCGCGCGGTTGGTGGAAGCTGTTCAACGACGACACGCTGAATGCGCTGGTCGACCGCGCACTGACCGACAACAGCGACGTGCAACGTGCCGTTGCGCGTATCGAACAGGCGGACGCCGTGCTGCGCGAAGTCGGTGCGGCCCTGTTTCCGGACGTCGGCGTGGGGGCGGCCGCGAGCCGCTCACGCATCAGCGGCGTGGCGACGCCGATTCCGGCGGGGGCGCCGCTGTATCGCAACAATTTCCAGGCTGCGATCTCGACTTCGTTTGAGATCGACTTCTGGGGCAAGCTGCGCCGCGCCAGCGAGGCGGCACGCGCGCAGGCGCTCGGTACCCGTTACGCGAAGGATACGGTGGAGCTGACACTGGTGAGCCAGCTGGTCGGCAGCTACCTGAACCTGCGGGCCCTGGATGCCCAGCTCGCGCTGTCGCGCGACACGCTGACGACACGGCGCGACAACGCCACCATCCTGCGTACGCGCGCCGAACGTGGCCTGACCAATGATCTCGAACTGCAGCAGGCGCTGGGCGCGGTGTCGGCCATCGAGGCGCAGATCGCCGATCTGACGCGCAGTCGTGCGATTGCTGAAAACCAGCTCGGTCTGCTCAGTGGCCAGCTCGATCTGGCCATCGCGCCGGGCGACCTGCGCGCGCTGCCTCTGCCGCTGCAACCGCCGGCCGGCCTGCCATCGTCGCTGCTCGACGCGCGGCCGGATATCCGTCAGGCCGAAGCCGATCTGGCCGCAGCCAGCGCGCAGATCGGTGTGGCGAAGGCTGCGCTGTACCCGTCGATTTCGCTGACCGGCAACTACGGCTCGCAAAGTCGCGAACTGTCCGACCTGTTCAGCGGCCCGGCCAATATCTGGTCGCTGGGCGTCGGGCTGGATCTGCCGTTGTTCGACGCCGGCCGCCGCAGCGCGCGCGTCGATCAGGCCAGTGCGCAGCAGAAGCAGGCGCTGGCGAGCTATGTGTCGGCGGTGCGCAGTGCCTTCACCGATGTGCGCAATGCGCTGGTGGCGGGCGAACAGTACGCGCAGAGTGTGGTCGCGCTGCAAGCGCAGTTCGACGCCGCAGCACGCAGTCTTGAGCTTGCGCAGAAGCGCTACGACGCGGGCTATTCGCGCTATCTGGAAGTACTTGATGCGCAGCGAAGCGCGAATGACGCATCGCTCGCCCTGGTCCGGGCGCGCCAGTCGCAACTGGCGGAAGTGGTGAACCTGTATGTCGCGCTTGGCGGCGGGTGGCCCGACGCGACGGCGGAGCAGGGCGAGGCCGCAGCGGCCGCACCCTGATCTCCGGTCCATCCGGCTTGTCGTTTCAGCCCGCGAGCGCGCTCAGCACCCGGCGCTCGTCCGCCGGCACTTCCTTTGCCGGCCGCGAAGCGTCCTTGCCTGCGGCGCTCAGCGATTTCACGTCGCCCGATATTTCCCCGCCTTCCTCGATCAGGATCGAGCCGTAGCGGATCTTGCCGCTGACCCGGCCGGTCGCGTGGACGATGAGCCGCTGGCGCGCGGTCAGTTCGCCATCGAAGTGACCGTGGATTTCGGCGATGTCGATGCCCACCGTACCCGAGTACGCGCCGTGCTCGGCAATGCGGATGACCCGGCTGTCCATCGTCGCCTCGACGCGGCCTTCCACCACCAGCGTGTCGCAGTCGAGAATTTCCGCGCCCTTGAGCTTCACATCCGGTCCGACGATGAGGCGGCTGCCTTGCTCGGTCGAACCCGCACTGGCCGCTTCACGCGCGGCGGGCGTGGCGGTGAGTGCGGCCGGTGTGTCGCCAGGCAGCGACACCGCCGGTGCGCTGCCGGACTGCGTGGCCGACAGGCCACCTGACAAGGACGATTGTCCGCCCGGCCGCAAGGTACGGCCAGTCTGGTTTTCGGCGGGTTTCGGATACGGACCGGGTTTGCTGTTGAACATGCGTTCTCCTTGAATGATCGGGCCATCGAAGCGGTGCCCGACAGTACTCAGCAATGCTCGTGCCGGCATAAATAAGGCCATCATTTCAATGGGTTGGTGCTGCGTAGAGCAAGCGGACGCCCGAAATCGCGCATTGACTGTCGCCGCGGCACGACACGCCGCTTGCGAACGGGGCGGCAGCCAATGCATTCGCCATTTACTTTATTTTGCATTTGCTTACGACGGCTTACCGCACGGGCTTTGCGCCCTCCCTAGACTCGCTGCTCCATCTTGGCCCCACTCCGTCCGCGCATGCCGCATCTCTCCTTCCGCAGCACCCTTCTCATCACCGTGCTGCTGATCGCCGGCACGCTGGGCGCCGCGGCCGGCAGTGGCTGGGTGATGCTCCAGGATTTCGCGCTTGCCAGCCGGCAGGCGGGCGCCAGTGCGCTCAAGCTGTCGGCTGCCATGCAGCAGATCGACGAACGCAGCGCCGATATGGAGCGCAGTGCGCGCCAGTATGCGGTGCTGCACGAACCGGCGCTGCGCGAACGCTTCGATGGGGCCTACGAACAGGCGCAGACTGCTCTGGTCGATATCGAAGCCGAATTGCCAGATGCCGCCGCCGCGACGCAATGGCGCGAACGTGCCGCCCGGCTCGCGGCCGGATTCGATCTGTCGGCGCCCTCGTCGGACGCGGTCGATGCTGAATCGGATCTGGCCAGCTTCAACGACAGGCTGGCGGCCGCAGTCCGCGGCCATATCGACCAACGCAACACCACGCTGCTCGATACGCTGGAACGCAATCGTGACCGGCTCGCGCTGCAGGTGCTGGCGGCCGTGGTGCTCGCGGTGTTGCTGGCGCTGGCCATCGGCTGGTGGATATTGCGACCGCTCAAACACGTCGAACGCGCGATCACACGACTGGGTGAAGGGAGCTTTGCGGCGCCGGTGGCGGTCAGCGGTCCGGCCGACCTGCGTCGGCTCGGAGACCGACTGGAATGGCTGCGGCAGCGCATGGCCGAGCTCGAAAGGCACCGCAACCGGGTTCTGCGTCATGTTTCGCACGAACTGAAGACGCCACTCGCTTCGCTGCGCGAGGGGATCGCGCTGATGCAGGACGGCGTGCTCGGCGGCCTGAACGTGGAACAGCTGGAAGTGAGCCGCATCCTGGACACCAATGCGCGCGCCCTGCAGGAACGCATCGAGCAGCTGATCGGCTACAACGCCACGCAATTTGATGCACAGCACCTCGACCTGCGCCCGACCGCCTTGCGTGCGCTGGTGCGCGACGTTACCGCAGACCTCAAGCTGCAGGCCAATGTCAAGGACGTGCAGATCAACGTGTCGGGCTATGCGCCGCCGGTGCGCGGCGACGCCGCCAAGTTGCGCATCGCGCTGTGCAACTTGGTCAGCAACGGCATCGCGTTCAGCCCGCATGGCGGTACGGTCCGGCTTGAGTTGAGCGCCGATGAACAGACCGCCCGCATCGACTGCATCGATGAAGGGCCGGGTGTTGCGCCGGACGAGGTTGATCGAATCTTCGAACCGTTTTTCCGCGGCACCCGCCGCGCACCGCGTCCGGACAAGGGCAATGGCCTCGGTCTGGCCATCGTGCGCGAATTCATCGCCGCCCACGGCGGCACGGCGCGCGTGATGCCGGCCGAACGTGGCGCCCATTTCAGGATAGAACTGCCTCATGCACCTCAAGCCGTCTGACCCCGCCCGCGGTTCCGCGCTTCCATTCGCATACCTGCTCATGCTCGCCGCGCTGTTGGGCGGCTGTGCGGCGACACGATCATCACCCACCACCGAAGTACCTGACTCGGTGCCGCTCTCGCCTGTGGTGATCGTGCAGCCGGTCGCGCCATCGCCGCTGCAGCAAGCCATGCAGGCCGCACACCCGCGCACCGGCAATGCAGCCCGCGCGAAGGCAATGCTCGAAACCTTGCTGGCGGCAACGGACGATGCGTCACGCGCGCAGCATCCGTACGCGCGCACCCTGCTCGACCAGATCAATGAGCGACAGCGGCTCGTCCAGCTGGCAGAGCGCACGAACCAGCAGTTGAAGGACAGCCAGCTGCGCACCGACGAGCTGCAGCGCAAGATCGATGCGCTGGCCGATATTGAGCGCACGTCGCCGGCCCGCACACCCAAGCGGGCGCTGGCACGATGAGCGGAGCGCACCGGCTGCTAATTGTTGACGACGATACGGGCCTGTTGCGACTGCTGTCGATGCGGCTCAAGGCCAGCGGCTATGCGGTCAGCACAGCAGAGACAGCCGAGGCAGCTTTGTTGCGGCTGGCGGTAGAACGCTTCAGTCTCGTGGTGTGCGATGTGCGTCTGCCGGACCGCGATGGCCTGTCGCTGTTCGGCGACATCCGACATCAACATCCGACGCTGCCGGTCATCCTGCTGACCGCACACGGCACGATTCCGGACGCCGTCGAAGCGACTTCGCAAGGCGTCGCCGGCTATCTGACCAAACCTTTCGACAGCGCGGTGCTGCTGGCGCAGATTTCGCGCGCACTCGAGCATGCGACACCGCCCGGCGCAAGCGCCGCCATCGACGAAGCCTGGCGCGCTGACCTGATCAGCCACAGTGCGCGCATGCACACGCTGCTCGATGAAGCGCGACTGATCGCGGCGTCCGACGCCAGCGTGCTGCTCCGCGGCCAGAGCGGCACCGGGAAGGAGTTGCTGGCGCGTGCCATCCATCGCGCCAGCCCGCGCGCGGCAGAACCTTTCATTGCGATCAACTGCGGTGCGATTCCCGAAGCGCTGCTCGAATCCGAACTGTTCGGCCACGAGCGGGGCGCCTTCACCGGCGCGACCGTGCGCCATACCGGCCTGTTCCGAGCGGCGCACGGCGGTACGCTGTTTCTCGACGAGATCGGGGACATGCCGCTGGCGCTGCAGGTGAAGCTGCTGCGTGTGCTGCAGGAACGCGCAGTGCGCCCGGTGGGTGCGACGCAGGCTGAGCCGATCGACGTGCGCATCGTGTCGGCAACCCATTGCGACCTCGACGCCGCGCTCGATCAGGGTCAGTTCCGCGAAGACCTCTATTACCGCATCAATGTCGTGAGCCTGATGCTGCCGTCGCTTGACGAGCGGCGGGAAGACATCCCGCTGCTCGCCGATCACTTCCTGCGCACGCTGGCGAAGAAGTACGGCAAACCTCTGTCCGGCTTCGCACCCGATGCGCTCGAAGCGCTGGTAACGGCGAGCTGGGCCGGCAATGTGCGCCAGCTGCAGAACGTGGTCGAACAGGCGTGCGCACTGGCCACCACGGCACTTGTACCGCGCGCGCTGGTCGACCGTGCGTTGCGCGTGAAGCCCATGGAAGCGCTTGGCTATGCCGAAGCCAAACAGCGCTTCGAACGCAACTATCTGGTGCAGTTGCTCAAGCTCACGGCCGGCAACGTGAGCGATGCGGCGCGCATCGCCGGACGCAACCGCACCGAGTTCTACCGGCTGCTGCAACGCTGCGGACTTGATCCGGTCCTGTTCCGCAACGACGTGGCGGATGCGGCGCTCGGCCGCCACGGCTGACCGCCGCGGTGTCGCCTCAGGGCGACGCCGCAGTCGCAACGCGCAGCGGCAATAAACTGATTAAAAAAGGAAGAACGAGTTGGCGCGACATCTGCTTGAGGATCAGGCAGGCGTTCCAGCTACACGACCCGACTACATGGAGGAAACCTCATGATCACCCGACAGCGCATCGTCACCGTACTGACCACCACGGCCATCGCCTATTCGATCTGCTCGCCGACCCAGGCTGCCGGTCTGGTGGGTGCCGCGCGCCTGCAGGCGCGCGAGCCGGCCACCGAAGATGTTGATCACTCTTTGCAGAACGCCATCCAGGTGGCCTTTCGGGCAGACCGCGCGCTCGACGGCATTGACGTTGCGGTGTCGTCGAGCGCCGGCGATGTGACCCTCTCCGGTACCGTGCGCGATGCGGCGCAACTCGCCCGCGTACTGCAGACCGCCTTGTCAGTCGCCGGCGTGAGGCGGATCGACAATGCGCTGGCCGTGGCAGACGAACACCCTGGCGACTCGGCGTGAAAGTGACTTTTTCCGCTTCGCTGTAACCGCGCGACCGATTTGGCACTGATTTGCGCGGGATTTGGCACTGACCGTTCCGGCCTACCTGCCCGTTAGAAAAGCCCACCTTCGCCCGGCGTGTAGTTCGTTATAACGAGCTCGCGACTCTCGGCCTGCGCGCCGTGCTTGTTGGCGACGCTGTACGTGATGCCGAGGTCGAGCATCTGCAGACCTTCAAACGCTGCGCGGATGTCCGGGTGATCGTTGATGGACAGCATCACACGCCCCTTGCATGTGCGCATGGCTACTGCCAGATCGACGTATTCCTGCCATCCAAACGGGACGCCATAGCCCTCGGTCTGCCAGTACGGTGGATCCGCATAGAAGAAGGTGTGCGGTCGGTCGTAACGCTGCAGGCAGTCACGCCACGGCAGGTTCTCGACGGTTGTCCCGCCAGCCAGGCGGAGGTGCGCCGACGACAGGTTCTCCTCGATCCGCAGCAAATTGACAGTCGGTGCGGTGGTCGCAGTACCGAACGACTGACCATCGACCTTGCCGGCGAACGCATGGTGCTGGAGATAGAAAAAGCGAGCGGCTCGCTGGATATCCGTGAGTGGCTCGACTGGCTGCGCCTGCAGCCACTTGAACACCTGCCGGCTGCTGAGCGCGTACTTGAATTGCCGGACGAACTCTTCAAGGTGATGCTGCACCACCCGGTACAGATTGACCAATTCGCCGTTGATGTCATTGATGACTTCGACGCGCGCCGGCATCGGGCGGAGGAAGTAGAGCGCGGCGCCGCCGCAGAACAGTTCTACATAGCATTCGTGTTGTGGAAAGAGCGGGATAAGGCGTTCGGCGAGGCGGCGCTTGCCGCCCAGCCAAGGGATGATCGGGGCTGCTGTCATGGTGCACTCCGTGCGTGATAGCCTTGCTCCGCCGTGATCACGGTGGCGGCGCCTTGGCTCGACGCAGGCTCAGCCCTGCTTAGGGCGGCCGGTAGCGTGTTAGCGCACGCCACTTGCCGCGCCGTCTCTCTTCTAAACGACTGGCGGTACGAATACCGGCAGTTCGGCGATCAGATCCTCTGCGGTCGGCACTGCACGTTCTGCTGCGATCACCGCGGCAAGCACGCCATAACCGTAGTCCCAGACAAGGCTGCGCCAAGCGCGCAGCGCGGCACCTTCGAGCTGAAACCTCGGGACGATCGGCTCTTCGGCGTAGGTAACGGCCGTGTAGATCGAGTCGTAAGACATTGCCCGTGCCTGCGCATCAAGGTGCGTCTGAATCGCCGCGGCGAGACGAACCTGTATCTGCAGCGGTGTTTCCGCTTCGGGCTCCGGCTCGGGTTCGGGCTCCTCGACCAGGCGCCATTCGCCATCAAGCCACGCTGCGTAATAGCCTTCAGCCGGCGTCGGCGGCTCTTCGGTTGTCGCATAGGCAGGCAGGAGCCACGCATCAGCATCCAGCGGGTCCGGGTCGGCTTCACCGATGCCAACGAGGCGTCCGTTATCAGGGTTGTAGTGATAGATGATCATTGCGAGCCTCACTCAATACTTGATGCAGAAAAGTTCGAGGACATGGCGCGGGAAGCCTTCAGTCGAGCCACTTGAATCCGTCGTGCTCGAAAACCCTACTGAGCCGTTCGACGCAGCGGGTATGCCGGTGCCGCCCGCGGTGTTGTTCGATGTGTTATACGCATGCGTATGCGCCTTGTTCTGCGAGTCTCGGAACTGCCCCAGCGCAATACCCGTGTTGCTCTCGTAGCTTGCGGAGCCGTCGTGGTGACCACGGAGGAACAGGCCACGGAAGTCGGGAACGCGAAACGTCGTACTTCCGTCGCCCGTTGAAAAAGAACCGGGGCGGGCCGACCACGACGCATCGCTGACGATGTTCCCCGAGGCCTGCGCGAACGCCCAGAGGCCAGCATAGGTGGCCCGCGAGAGCAGAGCACCATTGGCCTTCAACCATCCAGCCGGCGCAGCGGTGGCGGGAAACGACACGATGGCGCCGGTGGGTACGGTACCGGCGGCAACAAGTGCCTGGATCGCCTGCCGCAGCTTCGTGTGATCCGTGGCAGATCCCGTCAGGCCGGCCTGCTCGATGACGTACATGAGCTCTTCCTGCACGCCGTTGAACCACTCGAAGCCCGGCACGGTGGCCGGCGTACCGGTGCCCGGATTGCCGCCGGTGAAGAAGCCGGGCGACCCCGCGCCGGCCGGTGGAGCGGGTAGTGCAACAGCCGCGGTGGATCGGGTAACGCGTTGCATGGTTCAGGCTCCTACTGGTAAGCGAATATCAACGTGCCATGTGCTGGCGCGTACCGGCTCAGTCCGCATTCGAGGCGTTCGTTTCCCCACACGCGCAGTGGAGTGTCGGCGTCGTCTTCGGCCGTGAAGTCGCGGATGGTGTCGAGCGCGCTGGTCACCTGCCACGCGAGCCGCCAGACCTCATCCAGCAGCGGCGCCTCGCAATAGTCTTCGCACGTGTGCACCTCGAACTCCGTCACGGTGATTGCGTAACCCATGCGTGCCGCGAGCTGCACGAAGTACGCCGGCGTTCCACCGCCCTGCGCGGTGATGCGCTGCACGACCTGGTCGCGGCGCTCGGCGAAGCTCTGACCGGCACCCAGGCAGGTATCGGGCAGTCCGGTGACGCGCTCCCAGTCGGGCAGTAGTGCTGCCGTCGTGCGTGGGTCCGACTCCGTAAGCAGGATGCCGGCCTGTGCCTGCGCGGCGTCGAGCACGCGCGCTTCCGCGTCCAGCTCGGCCGCGAGGCGATCGCCGTCGAGGTCGTACGGCGCGGGCATCAGTAGGCGCAGCAGCTCGGCGTGATTCATGTGATGGTCACCGTGCCCAAGGTCGGGATCTGCACCGAAACGCTGTTCGCGAGGGTCGTCACGTTCGCGGCCGGAGCGGCGAGCGTGAAGTCGGTGACGCCGGCGGTGTCCGCAATCAACGCAGCAATGCGGGTGCGCACCACCGTGCCGCCGGGCGGCAAGGCGGCGAAGTATTCGGCCAGTGCCTGGTTGATCTGCGCGGTGGCGGTGATCAGTGTCGTGCCGGAGAGCACCAGCGCCGCGGTAACCGCAACAGGCACGGCGGCCGGTGCAATCACGATGCAATCCGCTGTAACCGGTCGCCGCGCGTCGATGTAGGCCTGTGCATCGGCCACCAGCGACGGGCTGGGCAAGCCGCCGACTGCCATGATGGCCACGTCGACAGACCCGATCCCCCGACGCAGAGGCAGCACCCAGGCGCCGGCGACGCCGGGCACTTCGAGTGCCCATGCCTGGTAGTCGTGTGCCGCGCCACCGTGCGGCGGGTTCTGGATGCGGCGCAGCAGGCGCGCGAGCAGTGCAGCGTCGAGCTCGATGTCGGCACCGCCGGTGAGGTCAGCAACCAGCAGTGCGTTGACCTGCACGCCGGCGGGCGGCGCGCTGATCGTGAGGGTGGCTGCGCCTGAGAGATTGCCGGCCGCGCCAGCCGCCACTGCTTCAATCGGCACATCGATCGTGCCTCCACCACCAATCGTGCCGCCTGCGGTGAGCAGGTAACGTGTGCCTGCGGCAGTCTGTACCTCAAGCCCGGCTGCGATCACGCTGCCCGCCAGCCCGGTGATTCGCAGCGTGCCGGTCGCGTTCGACGCCGGCAGGCGCTGCAGGCCGAACAGCGACGCCCAGCGCTCCAGGTATTCGGTGTCGGCCGTGTCCGGCAGAATCTGGCGTGCGATCCACGCCTGGTGCTGGTAGAGCCCGGTGATTGCGCTGGCCACCGCCGCGGCGCGCACGTACCAGTCAGAGTCGACCGAGACGTCCGCGTCGACGAGCTGCGCGCGAACATCGCGCAGCAGCGCGTCGCGCACGTCCTCGAAGCTGGGCAGTGCGATCGCCATCAGTGGAGCACCTGCGTGAAGGGGTAAGACCATTGGCGACCGGTGCTGTCGATCACCTCGACGTTCAGATCGAGGCGCCCGCCGTTGATCTGTGCTCGCGCCGATACCGACTGCGCCCGGCCGTCGCGCACCAGGTCAGCCAGCGCAGACTCGGCGTACTGCTCGGCCAGCACCGCGATGCGTGGCAGGGCCTTCTGCCGCTGCAGTTCGTGCAGGCGAGACCCCACCTCAGGCCGCGCCCACCAGCTACCGAGCGGCGTCATGATGCGCAGCCACACCGCGTTGCCGAGGTGGTTGATGCGGGTGCCGTCGTACTGGCCGGTAGAGGGTGTGATGCGCGGTTGCATGGGGCGGACGTTACGCGCGCGCGCGTGGCTGGCGCAGGGTGAAGGGCTTCATACGGTGCTGTCTGGCCCGGTCGTAATCGAACCGGTTTCCGTGTGCTTGTGACCGTTGTAGGCCGCGAGGAATGCATTCACGCTGTATGGCGCGCCGGCGGAGCGCACCTCGATGTCGTCGCTCACGCGCAGGATCGGCGCGGTGATCGTCACTTCGGTGTCGGCTGAAATTTCGAACTTGTCGCACTTCAACTCGACGATGCGGCCTGCCTTCAAGTGCACGCTGCAGTTGGGCTCGGTGAGGTGGTAGAGCGCCACTTCCCCTGGCGCGACCTGCACGCGATACGTGCCGTGCTCACTCGCGATGATCACCGACTGCGCCGTCTTGCCGCCGATCGGCAGCACGATGACCGGTGTGCCAGCCGGCAGGCCGCTCACCAGCCCGGCCTGCTGCATGATCTCGACGTCGACAAGCTGCTCGTCGGCGAGGCCTTCGGCACGGGCCAGCATCGGCCCGGCAGCGCGGTGGCGGTAACTGCCTACCACGCCGCGAAACGCTTGGCGCATGCCCGACAGGGCGCGGGAAATTTCGCGGCGCATGACATCCACCGGCGTCACTGGGCGGCCTCCGGCTGATTCGATATGTCGAGCACTGCGCCGGGCACCGCGTTGCGGCCGCGCCGATGGCGACGCTTGTGCGGGTGCGCGTTGACGATCCACACGCCGTCTTCCTTCAGCGTCAGTACGGTCTGCGTCGGCAGGCCTCGCCCGCCGGTCATCGTGCGCGCCATCAGAAAGTAGATTCCCTGAAGGCCATACAACGCGCTGCGCACTGCCACTCGCATGCCCGGCCGCCAGGGCTGGCTGTGCGCAGGCTGACCGGGCGCGTTGATGCGGTGACCCGGCACCGTGGCGCGCAGCTCCCAGCGCACCAGGCGTGAATCCAACGTGAGCTTTCGGGCGCGCTCTTGCGCGTGCGCAGTGGTGTCCGACTCATGGTCGACAACCACGCGGGGCCGATAGTGGCGCACGCTCGGATCGTTGAAGCCGGCGCGGATACCCGCACGCGCCTGGCGCAACTCGCCGCCGCCGTGGGTCTGCGCCAGCACGGTGACCTCGCTGTGCGACAGCGCCAGGCTGTCTTCGAGATCGAGTGACAGCACGTTGTTCGCGCGCCCATCAGGCTCATAAATTAATGTGGCCACCGGCGCAGCCGAATAGTCCGGGCCGCCGACCACCAGCGTGCCATCGGGCTCGAACCACGGCCACAATCCGTTCGCCACCGCCGCGTGCGAAAGCGCATCCCAGGCGGTGTCACCGGGCTCCACGCTGACCTTTTCGCGGCGCAGGGCGTTATCCGCATCGATGCGGATCTTCGTGATGCCTAGCGGCTTCACGATCTTGGCCACCACCTCCGGTAGCGTCAGGTTCTGCGCGGTGAAAATCGGTGCAGAGCAGTCGAGCAACTGGCCCGAGTTGTCGCGGCCGTCGATGGTCAGTTCAACGCCACCGCGCCGGCTCCGCAGATGCACGGAATCCACCCGGCCGACCGTCACCGGGTCATCGCCCACGCGTAGCTCTGCAGGCTCGCCCGAGCGCACTGCCTTGGGAATCGAGCCGGAAGGGTCGAGCGCCAGCGTCACCGACCAGGCGTCCGCCGGCGTCAGCAGATCGCTGTCGAGCTCGTAGCGGAGCCAGTCGGCGTGAGCATGGCCAGCGAGCAGCAGTGAGACGCGATCGTCAGTCATTCGAAGAGTTATCCAACTCGTGGCCGATCTCGTCTCGCCACTCGTCGGAGCGTTCAAACCAACCGCCCCACCACGCTTCCATGTCTACGCATGCATCTTCCGCATCGGCGGCCAGTCGTCGCTCGGCATCACATTCATTTTCGCCGCCACGAACGGCCTCCCAGGCCATATGTGCGGCCCGGCCGTCCCCGACCGCCATGAGTCGCGCTTTTGTCATCGGCTCACCTCTGCGTTAGGCCCCGCATGCCGCAGGGAAGAATCCCAGGCCTCCCAGCGGCAATAGCAGCGCGCGCAAACGGTCTTGTAGCCGCCCTCGCTTTCGCCTTCGGCCACAGGGCCGCAGTACCACGGCACCGCGTGCGAGTGGTAGCCCAGGGCTCCGCACATGTTGCAGTCCTCGGGGTCGCGCCACAGGTGGATGCGAAGCACGCTGTTGCCGTCCGCGTCCACCGCATCTATGCGCATGCCCGCGCTGGTGCAGCTCACGCGCGAGGCGGAGCCTGACACTGCGCTCGAAGTGAGAGCCAACGGCCGGTTAGATTCGCGCGCTTCGGGTTGCTTGGTCATGGCCGTTGTCTGCAGTTCACCCGAAATCATTGTGCATACGCACTCAGCCGCTCACCCGCCCGCACAAACACCCGCCCGGCCACATCCGGGTTGAGCTGCGCAAGCTCGGCCCACCGTGTGTGGTCGCCGTACCACCAGTGCGCGAGCAGCTGCAGGTTGCCGGTGGCCGGGGCAATGCG
Source organism: Methyloversatilis sp. XJ19-13 (assembly GCF_024580155.1). NCBI lineage: Bacteria > Pseudomonadati > Pseudomonadota > Betaproteobacteria > Nitrosomonadales > Sterolibacteriaceae > Methyloversatilis > Methyloversatilis sp. XJ19-13. The sequence goes on from NZ_JANINH010000009.1 coordinate 69,690, forward strand.
CTCGATGAGCGGTGGGCGGGTGATGATCACGGCTTCGGCCGCGGCCTGCACGTCGGCAGCAAGGTTGCGCAGCGCCTCGCCAACGGCGTGCGCGTCTTCGAGCGGCAGCGTGAGGCGGGCGCTTGCGATGGCCGCCTGCAGTGCTTCACGGGTCTGTGCGGCGACGGTGGCCAGATCGCCGGGCGTGAGGGTGGCTGCGTCCGACTCGAGTTCGAGCAGCGCGCCCGCCGCCTCGGCCAGCGCGATGGCACGCTCCCGTTCCACCAGGTCGAGCGCCACGAGCTGCGCCTGTGTTGTGGCGGCGATGTCGGTGCGCTGCGTCACCGGTACAGAGCTGCGCGCCACCACGGGCACGGCCAGCGCGCCTGATCGTGCGTCGGCCGGGAAGATGGCGCGGCGGATGAGCGACCAGCCTGATAGCGTGCCGCGCAGCCGATCAAGCGTGGCCGTGGGCGCGTTGGTCACGCCGGTGATCAAGGTTGTGATGTCGGTGGCCCAACTGGTCGGGAACGTGAGCGCATCAAGCCCGGCGGTGAGCACACCCTGCACCTGCCCGCGGATCTGACTGGTGATGGCATCGAGCTGGCCGATCAGCGCGACGCGATCGCGCAGCGCGGTGAGGCGCTGCTTGATCGCTTCCATGTTCTTGCCGAAGGCAGCGACGCCGCTCTCGCGCGCGGCCTGGCTGCGCGTGGCCACGACCTGCGCGGCTTGCCGCGAGGTCGCTTTCGCGAAGAAGACAACCGGTTCGCCACTCTCGATGAATCGGATCGAAACCTCGCACGCGTCGGGCGACTCGGCGTCGTGCGTCACCTCGCGGTCGGCGACCTGCGCACGCGCGATGACGCCGAATACCGGATGCACCAGCTCGCCCGGCCCGGCAGCATCGAGCGCCGACAGCAGCTGGGCCAGGCGCTCCTCGTAGTCTTCGCCGTAGATGACGGCCGTCAGGGCGATCTGCCGTGGGCTCGCGCCGTGGTCATCGAGTTGAGCACCATCGCGGTACGGGAACTCGTACTGCACCACCGCACGCTGCACGGCATCACGCGTGGTGCGCACTTCGAAGGCGACGCCGCGAAAGCTCGCATCCTGGAGCGAATTGGCCCAGCTCATTGGCGACGCGCCTCGCGGCTGTTCTTCTCATTGACCGCGGCGACGATGTTCCCGTCGACCACCGTCACTTCGACCTTCACAGGCTCCTTGGCCTGATTCAGAAAGTCGTACAGCAGCGAGCCGAGGCTCGTGTCTTCGCCGGCCATCTTCGACGCGCCCCAATTGATGCCCTCATTGATGAGCGTGCCCGCGCCATAACCGAGCAGCCCTGCGCCGGCCACGCCGCCCGCGGCCGTTGCGAATGTCGCCGCGCTGCCGCCCCACGCTGCCAGCGGCATACCGCCGGCGAGCGCGGCCAACGTGCGCAACCTGCCGGCGGTACCGGCCGCTGCGGCACCTGCACCCGCGGCCCGACCGAGGCCGCCCGCTTTCGTCAGCAAGCCAACGCCCGCCGCGACACCCGCGGCAGCGGCCAAGGCCGTCAGCGCCGTCGTGGTCGCAAGCACTGCAGCACTGAGGTTGGGAAACTGCTGGATCAGTGCGGCCGTCTGTTCGGCCATCGTGCCCAGCGACGGGTTGATGGTGTCGAGCGCGGTCTGCATGGCGTTCGCCTTCTCGGCAGCGAGCAGCTCGGCCTTGTAGCTGGGCGACTCGGCCATGAGCGCGAAGGCGGCGTCACCCGTGCCGCCGGCACTGCCAAGCTGCCCGCGGATGCCCTGCATGCTCTGGCGGTTGCCCAAGATGCCGACCAGCGCCATCAGGGCTTGCCGGTCCTGCACGATCTTGCCAATGGCGCTGCCTTGCAGCAGGTCGGCCATCGAGTTCATGGCGTTGCGCTGATCGTCACCGGTTGCGCTGCGCGCCTGGTCGCGTGCCTGAACGTATCGACCGTCGCGGCTGGCAATCTTATCCGTAAGGTTCACAAAGGCATCGAGCGGGTTGGTGCCGCGCGCGCGCGCAGCAGCCAGCGAGCCCGACAGGTCGATACCGAGCTTCTTCGCGTCATTCGACGTGTCCTGGCTGTTGATTTTCGCGAGGAGGTTCACCAAGTTGTTGCCGGCTTCGTCTCGCGTACCTGCCGTGACCACGGCCGCCTGGTTGGCCGCGAGCAGCGCGGCAAAGTCGCCGCTACCCTTCATGCCCAGCGTGCTCGCCGCGGCCATCTGCTGCGGCAGCCACTTGGCCATGTCGCGCAGCTCGAAGCCGCCGAGCTGGCCGGCACGCATGGCCATGTCGAGCGTGTCGCTCGTGCTGCCGAGGCCAAAGGTCTGGCGGGCACGGATGGCGATGTCCGCCAGAGCGCCGGTGTCGGCGCCCGAGGCGGTACCGAAGCGGTTGAGCGCCGGCAGCTCGGCCAGCGCGCCTGGTGCATTGAACTGACCGCTGGCCACCAGTCGATCGACGGTGGCGAGCGTGCCTTCACGCGTGCCGCCGCCGGCGCGAATCGCGGCCATCACGCCAGTGTTGATCTGCGCCATGCCGGAACGGCGAGCATCCAGGCTCTGGCCTGCGTACGCGGTATTGCTGACGTTGCGCAACTGTCGGTCGTAGTCGAAGCCCTGGCGGATCGGGTCTGCCAGCACTGCACGGCCAGCGGCGAGGCCGGCTGCACCTTGCCCCCAGGCGCCGACGAAACGGCCCACGCCGCGCGTGAGCTGCTCGATCTTTCCGGCGGCAGCGGCGGCTTCAACTGCGATGGAGCGAAACCAGCGCGGCACGCGCTCGTTGGGGCGCAGGTTGCCCAGGTTCCGAAACTGCTCCACCACGCGCGCCGCCTGCTGCGCGGCGCCCTTGCCTTCGCGGCTGGTGCCGGCGAGCGCGCGCTCAACCGTCTCCAGCGCGCGCTTGGCGTTGGCGCTGCCACCGTCGCGGTAGCGCAGCGTGAGATTGATGACCTGGTCTGTCATGGCTTGGGCGGTGCCTTCTGGTGCAGGCGCTTCTTCCAGTTACGTGAGCGCGTGGGCGCGGGCTCTGCAGCGGGCGTTGCGAAAGGCCCGGCCTTGCGGGTCAACAAGCCGATCCAGCTTTCGATGGTGGCCTGGTCGGCCGCGCGGATCTCGTCGAGCCGAAAGCCGCGCCCGACCAGCGCTACTTCGACGGCTCGGGTGTCGGCGAGGGCTCGCTCTCGCCGCGCTGCTTTTTTTTGATGACCTCGGACGCTGCCCGCAGCGACGACATGTCGTCCGGGTGGATGAGCTGCGCCAGGCGGCGCACCTCGGGCGGCTCGTTGCCGTCGACACGATCGACCTGCGCGAGGATCTGCGCGTCGTCGATCGCCATCTGGTACGCAATGCGGCCCGCGCCCGCCATGTCCTCGGGCATCTCGACCGCAGCCACGGCGACGTACACGTCCTGCAGCGTGGCCTGGCGCAGCACGACCGTCTTCGCCGTGGCGCTCCACGGCGCCAGGCCGTACTGCAGCGGCACTTCTTCGGTGATCAGATCCATGCTGGCCTACTCCCGCTTGTAGTCGAGGGCGAACATCGACAGCGAGCGCACCGCCTCGCCGTCGACCCGGTACGACGCACCCACCGATGTGCAGGCGCAGCCGTAGTAGCTCTCGCGCTGATCGTCGTGCCCCTCCGGATACAGCGTGATCTTCGCGTCTTCGATCGCCGCCCAGTCGGGCTCGCTGCCATCGATCGGGATCGCCACTTCGAGCGACAGCTCGTAGGTGGTGAGGCCGCGTGCGTGGCCGCTCACACGCTTCTTGCGGTTCATCGTCATCACCGGCTTGCGGCCGGTGTTCTGCGAGGCGTTGAGCGACACCACCTCGATCTCGCGGCCATCAACGGTCAGCACGATATGACCGGCAAACTTTTCTGCCATGTCGTTCCCCTTACAGGATCAGGTCGATCACAGCCGCGATGACATGCAGGCCATTGACGACATCGGTGGGCACCCGGACATTCACCCGGCCGACCTCGACGCTGTCGAGCTCGACGATCACGCCCGGAATGTTGGCCGCCACGTTCTCCACGATCTCGATGTCTTCCAGGCGCAGCAGCACGTCGATGACTTCGCTGCGGATATCGCGCAGCACGCGCGCCGTCGCCTTCTCGCGCGGGAATCGCGCAGTGATGCGCTGGCGCAGGCTGAAGCGCACGTAGTCGAGCGTTCGGATCGTGGTGATGTCGAGCCAGGCCGGGTCGGCGACCGCTTGGCCATTGACCGTGTAGGTCGACACGGCACGCACCACCGTCACCCGTTCGCCCGGGCTCACTTTGAGCGGCGTGACGCCGTTGTGCAGGCAGTTCTCGATTTCGGTGCGACCGGGGCGGCTGGCGATAGGCGGCACGTCCAGGCCGATCAGTTCCAGGCCGTTCAGCGGGCGCGCAGGATCTTCTTCGAAGGCCGCGATCGCAGCCAGCGCGGCGGCAGTCTCCCAGGGTAGCGAGGCGCTGCCGGGGAGCCATGCGAGGAGCACGCGCTCGTCGTTGATGCCAGCGGCCAGCGCCACTGCGGCGCCGTAGGTGGCATGCGTACCCACGATGCCGATCGCGCCGCGCTGCTCAAGTGCGTTGCCCACCAGTTCGAGGTGGTCGCGCAGCTTCGTGAGGTTGCCCGTGTCCGTCCAGGGCATCACCAGAATCTCGTCACCCGCCGACTGGATGGCGGTGAGCGTGGCCGCGATGTCCGGGTTCGTCGCGCCGCTGGCCATCGCCACCACGGTTGCCGTGACGCCGGTGACTCCGGTCAGCGTGGCCGATACCTTGATGTCGTTTCCGGTCGTGCCCTTGTTTTTCGCGGTGAGCGTGACGACGCCCGATACTGCCGCGGCCGTGACAGGCAGATCCGGCCGCGCGGTGATCGCTGCGACCAGGTCAGCAGCAACCGCGGCGAGCAAGTCACCCGACTCGACCAGCACATCGACCGACTGCGCACCGATCTTGACCGAGAGCGTGCCGGTGCTGGTCGCGGTGCCTGCGATGGTCACCGTGCCGGTCGCCGCCACGCCGGCGCCGTTGTCGTCGACGGCGATCGCGGTGAGATCAACGTAGGGGTTCGCCTTGAGCAGCGCCCGCACCATGAGGTGCAGATGCGAGCCGGCGCCGAAGTAAGTGGCGGCCTCGGCGTCGGTGAACACCTGCGTCGGCACGCCGGCCAGCCCTGTGCCTGAGCTGGTGCGCCCGCCGATCAGCCGCACGGTCTGCCGGTTATTCGGCAGGTTGCGCAGCGCCAGGCGCGCGTTGAATTCGATGTAGGTGCCGGGCGTGCGGATGCTGCCGGGAACTTGCGAGAAAGAGACGTTCGGGCTGGGCATCGGTTACCCCTTCGCTTTCGGGGGGGCCGACTTAACCGGCTTGACGTCGGCGTCGATCAGGTCGCCGGTGACGAGCAGGCGCTCGATGTGCGGCGTACGCGCGATCTCGACCGGCTCATCGCCGGCCGGGGGGTAGTGCTTGCGTGGGTTCGTTTCGCGCGGCACCAGGCGCTCGGGTGCGCAGGTGACGCGGACGGTGGTCTGGGACATGGGCGCCTCCGGGGCGATGTGACTCTGCAGAGCAGGAGCCCACATCGTCCGCGCGCGCGCGAAGGCAGAAGGGGGTGAATACCTTCAGTGGTAATCTCATGTTGGAAACTTCAAAGGAGCGCAAATGAGTAACTACACAATCGTTCAGATCATTCCGGCGGAAGGCTGGGATGCTGTATTCGAAGACGAGGGGAAGACGTTCTTCCGGCCCCTAGTGTGCTTTGCACTGACTACGACGGGTGACGACGAGAAGCCTGCAGACGAACAGGTCAAGCCGATGTATTACGCGGATACCGGCATCGACTTTTGCGAGAATACCGGGAACTTCATTGGCATCGGTCGGCGTGGCACAGGGATGGTCGAGTAGTAGCCTTCGGGCCATTGACCCGCATGACACCTACGCGGTCGGGTTGATCACTACATCCTGTGCGTCGTCCGCGCCATCGCCCGGCTGCAGCCTGTAGTTCAGTGCGATCTCTGTGATGTTCGGCGCGTCACCCGCCGCCACATCGGGTACCTCGAAGTCGTATCGAGTCGAAATCTCCAGCGCCAGCACTGAGAGGCCGTCGCGGCCAACGCGGGTGTTGTACAGCGTGGTGACCCGGCCCGGCTCGATGGCCTCGCACTCGGCGACCAGGCCGAAGCCGGTCACGAGCTGGCGCACGTCGTCGAGGATCTGGTAGCTGCCGGGTTCTCCGGTCACACCGATGCGGGCGAACCGCTCGCCGCGCGCACTTCGGGTGCCGACCATCACCGCGCCGCGCACCGTGGCACGTCGGGCCCGGCGACCCAGGCGCTCTACTGTCTCGCCACCGATGGTCACCCATACGGCAGGAAAGCTGCGGAAGTTCGTCCAGAAGGTGTCGTCGTCGAATTCTCCGCCGTAGCTATCGATGTGCGCCAGACGGTAACCGAGCGCGCCCGCCGTCTGCGCCGCTTTCACGCGCGCGATGATCGCGTCCTCGATGTCAGCGTAGATCAGCATCGCGGCGGCTCAGCGCCGGTTGGCGCGGCTGAACGGGTTGGCATTCACGGGCGAGACGATCTGCACGTCGCCATAGTGCGGCGAACCGCCGCCCGATTCGCCACCGCTGTTGCCCACGACGCCATCCGCCATGTCACGCAGCAGCCGTGTGTAGTACTCGTGCTTCGCGGTGATCGGGTCATTCTCGATCGCGCCGGCGCCGCTGAGGTGCCAGCGGGCGATGTGGATGCACGCTGCCTCCAAGAATGCGGGCTGAGCCGATGCGATCGCCGCAGCCCGATCACCAAGGATGGCGTCGATATCGGCGCTGGCCAGCGTAAGGGCGTAGTCGATTCTGCCCAGTACCGGCGTGCCGGTGGCTTCTGGGTCGGCGAGCGCTGCCGTCTCTTTTTCGCCGAGGGCGAGCGCGAACTGGGTGGGGGTGGCGTAGGGCATACTCAGACTGGACCTGAAGTTACACCCGAACCGAGCGTAACTGCCACGCGGTTGCGCGAAAGATCGACAACCTCTCCGCTGGGGCCAGCGCGCAGATGCAATTCCGCCTGCGGCAGCACGGAGCCGGAGAGGTGTGCCCAGATATCCTCTGGACTCACGGCCGGAGCGATGCAGACGTCCTGCATCGAGACGGGAGCGCCGTTGCTATTGCCACCGCATACATACAACGTCGTGCCAGCCGGGATACCAGCGTACGCGTTCGCGGCCGCGCGGATTGACCAGAACAGGCCGTCAATCCAGATCTCGATCGCATCCTGACCGTTGACTGCGCGGCGGCGCAGCGCGATATGCACCCACTCACCGGTCGGCACAAGCGGCCCGACGCCTGAGGTGTTGGCGCCACCGGACGTTCCTCTGAAGTCCACGTACTCCGGCGTCGTCACGGGGTCCGATCCAGCCAAGACCAGAAAGCCAGCAGTCGTCGAGTTGCGGAAATCGAGCAGTGGCTCGAACGCGTTAAGTGCAGCGTCTTTCCGCACCCAGAAGAGCACGGCTTGGGTCGCAGACTGCATCGCAGCGACCGAAGTCACGCGAGCAGTCGCACCAGCCGACCGAGCGCCGCTCATACCATACCGAGGCCGATGGCGACTCTTGAGTGCGCCAGTACCGGCTCCGACATCCGGGCCCTGACTGCGCATTCCCTGGTTCGCGGCTGCGAGCAACGCCTGGTACGTGTTGCCGAGCGACTGACCCGGCCGCACCTGCCAGATCGCCTGGTTCGATAGAGGCGAAGCGACATCCGCAGCGTTCCATAGAAGCGTCACATCAGCGTACTGCGCGCAAACATCGATAAGGCGACGGCGGCGTAGGCTGGCGGTCGCTGCATCAATCTCTGTCTGCACGCCAGTTTCCGTGATCCATAGACGCTTCCCGTACGCAGCCGCAATTGATCGCGCAGCGCTTAGCAAGGCCGCGACGCCCTCGAAACCGTTGTTCGTTGAGGCGCCTGCACCGAACGTCGCCGACGACAAGCCCGCGTGGCCAACAAACGACTGCCCGTACACCGATGTTGACCAGCTATAGAAGTGCAAGCCAAGCACATCGGCGCCGGCCGCCATAGTTGCGATAGCCTCGAACTCAGATCGATACGTAGGGCGTGCGGTTGTGTCGTTGTTCGTGACGACAGAAAAGTCGGTCGAGGCTACAGCGAGCGGGAATGCATCGCGCATCTCACTGATGAGAGCAGTCGTGACGGCACCAATTGACTCGGGTGTAGGGTTCGATGCGCCGGTTTTGTCATACACAACTTCATTAAAGAAGCTGTATGCGCCGAGGAACGGTCTGCCCGCGTAGCGTTTTGCAAACCACTGGGCGAGGCGCCGAACGAAACTGAATGACTGTGAGCCTACCGACATGCCCTGAATCGCGGTCTCGCCAAATAGGGCGCAGACCGCGGGGAAGTTCCACGCCATGCACACGTACAGCCGCACACCAGCGGCCTCCGCTGCTGCGAAGACCTCTTCGGTCCGCTGCAGAAAGGTCGGCCGGAAGTCGCTGTCGGAAATCTCTCCAGGCGGTATCGAAGTGAACACGAGTGAGGTCCACTCTGCGGTCGAGAAAGCCGGGTAAAGAACGCGCGCCTGGTTTGCGCCGCAGTCCTTGATGTACTGCAGCACGCCCGCGTAGTTATAGGGGTAGTTCGTCAGGTGCCTATACAGCAGCTCGTACGCATTCCAGCCGAGCGGCGCGAACTGCTGCGCCGCGAGCTTCGACCCGAGCATGTAGCGGTCGTCGAAAATCGGCGCACCAGCTCGCACAAGCTGACGAGCCTGGCGGACGGACATTGCGGGCGGGAGACGCCCGAACCGATCTAGCCCACTCACGATTGCACCTTGAATCCGCCGCCGGCGATAGAGAGCACTGCGCCTGCGCCGGCCGCGTGGATCTCGATCTCGTACATCGCGGTGACGTTGAGGCCGAATTTCGCAGATGCGCCTGCAGTAAGCGAAGCGGGCGATGCAGCGGCCGGCGAAAACAGCAGGGCTGACTCGCTGGTCCAGCTCGCTGGCGTGATGTCGCGCATCGGCGCGCTCGGTGCAGACCGGCCGTACAGCCTCAGATCCGTCAGCGCGGACGCGCCGGTGTTCTCCACATCGAACTGGACAACATCCAGGTCGGAGACGTTGAAGCGTCGCACCAGGTCGAGCGCTACGCCGATGCCCTTTTTGCTGGCGCCATCAAAGTCATTGATGTACTTCACTGATCACCTCGTTTCTGACACGGACAGTTATTCGCCGACCCCGACGACCGACAGCAGCGGCTCGCCCTGCAACGCCGTGAGCTGCTCGTCGGTCAGTTCGTCACCCGGCACGGCGGTCGGTACCGGCGGCCAAAAGCGGCCGGCGCGCCAGATGCCACGTGCGCGCTTGCATTCGACGACCCAGCGCGAGACGCGCGTTTCGGGCGTGCCCTGGATCTCGCTGGCGGGATCTGCAGTGACGACGCCACCGGCGCCTTCGATCACATCCAGGCTCGTGACGGGGTGACCGGACAGCACGCCGTCGAGCTGCACAGCGGCGGCCGCAGTTGCGGCCGCCGCTTCGGCGTCTGCGTCGCTGGACGCCGGCGGCGCGCTTTCGGTACCGGCCTCGGTCGAGGTGGATGCAGGCGGATCAGTCGAAACGCCTGCAGCCTGGTCGCCAGTGGGAGCGCCTTGCTTTTCGGTGGCGGCTGCATCCGCGCCAGGCGCTTTCTTGGCAGCGGGCTTGGGTACGGTTTTCTTTGCTGCGGGGGTCTTGGCCATGCTCTGATCTCCTGTCTGCCGCCCTCCCGCCGGGTACCTCTTGCCCGGCGGGTGTGCGTACTGGCTCTCGCGGGTTGTATGGGGTGGATCAGGCCAGCCAGGGCACGACCAGTACGTCGACCGCGTCGCGGTTGATGTTGGTGGCGCCGTTCGCGTTGCGCTCTGCCTTGACCACGGTCAGGGCGGGCTCGCGGTTGCTCGGGCCGCACACCAGCAGGCGCGGCATCACGCCGAGCGGCTCCCCGGCTTCGTCCTTGAAGGCGCCCATGGCTGCGTAAGCTGCGTTGAAGTTCGCGGCGTCGAGCGTTGCCTTCGAGCCAAAAGCCATCTGCCAGAAGCCGAAGCCGACGTTGCAGCGACCATCGGTGCCGTACCGGTACTCGGCGCGGGTGAACACACCTTCGTCTTCGGGCTTGGTCATCGGCACGAAGCTGAACGGGCGGCGCTCTTGATAGATCAGGGGCTTGAGGCTGTGCGCGGTGTCGAGCAGAAACCACGGGTTGCCTGCGCCAGCCTGGACGTTGCTGACCACGCCCTGACCCACCGGATGGTCGGTGTCGAAGAAGTACTGGCCGTCGTAGCACAGGGTGGCGAAGCCGTCTTTCAGCAATCCGAAAACGAGCTTGTCCGGGAACTGGCGTACTCGCTGCCCCATGTCCTGCATCATCGGCGTGTAGATGCCGTACTGATCGTCGTCGATCTTGTCGCGCTTGACACCGACGGTCAGCTCGAAGGTCTTGTTCTTGATCGTGTAGCCGGATTCGGAAAGACCACGTACGACGCGGTCGCCGATCCACTCGCGGATGGCCGGCATATCGCCCAACCAGGCGTAGTCCTCCTGGCTGGTCGAGCTCGGCACGCGCGTGGCGATTTGATCCCACTGCGGCGTGACGCCGTCGAAGCCCTTCTGGAACGCAGCCTTGAAGCCGGTATAGAGGTTGCGCAGCACGCCGGGGTCGATCGTGATGCCAAGCAGACCCAGACCTGCGAGCGGGCCGAGGCCACCAAAGGCGAGCGCTTCCGCGGAGGCCTCCGGCACCGGCATGTGAATGAGCGCGGCGACGATGGTCAGCACGATGACGGCCACCCACAGGGCGGGCTGATGGATGAGGCGCGAGAGTTTCATGGGGTGTTGCTCCTGGTGATCGATGGGGGGGCCGTGCAGTGGGCGGCGGTCAGATTTCGACCCAGACGCCGTCGGCGTTCACGTCGCGGATCTTTCCGGCGACGCTGCGGGTGCTGCCGCCGTTGGTCAGCGCGACTGTCTGGTCATCGACGATGAAGCAGTCGCCGCCGACGTCCTTCAGCGCGATGAGGTCACCCGACGCGCTGTTGGCAAACGGGAAGCAGCCGCGGCGAACCTTGACCGTCATTGCACTGGCGGCGCCGGCACTGTTGTCGGCCGTTTCTTCGGCGACGCCCACGCACTTGAGCGTGGTCGCGACCGCGCCCTTGACTGCGAGGCTGGAGGCGTTGATGCAGACCAGCGCGCCGCGGAAGATCTTCGTGGCGGCAGCCATGGGGAACTCGAAACGGTCCGCGTCGCGGGCCGGGGTGAGGCGGTCTTCAGTGAGGGCGGCCATGTGGTAACTCCGTTCAGTTGATCGGGATGACGCGGCGCGGGCTTACGCCTTGGCCTTCGCGAACTCTTCGGGGCTGAGGCCCATCGCGGTGCAGACCGCGAGCTCCTGTGCGTCGAGCGCGGCGGGCGCGCCGCCCTTCGGCTTCTCGCCGCCGGTCTGCGTCTGGCCGGGCACCACGACAGGGGCGGCTGCGCCGACGTAGGCGCGCAGTGCGGCGATGTCTTTCTTGCCGAGATCGCGTGCCCAGGGCTCAAGGGCGGGCGGGATCTTGCCGGCGGCCATCGCGTCCTTCACCAGGGTGTCGACTTCGCCGCCGGTGATCTGGGCGGTCAGCGCAGCGAGCTGCGTCTGCAGTTCGGTCACGGCGGTGACCGGCACGTACTTGGCGGGGTCGGCACCGGCGGCGGTGAGCGCGGCTACCTTGCTTTCGAGGCCGGTCTTGTCGGCGGCGAGCGCGGTCAGGCTGGCCGCCTGCTCGTCGTGTTTGGCCTTGAGCGCGGTGACCGCAGTCAGCGCCGTAGCCTCGGTGGTTTCGGCCGGCAGACCGAGAGCGGTCAGCAGCGATTTCAGCAGATCCATATCAGGTGACTCCGTGGTGGCGATGAGCGCAGTGAGGGCGGCAGACAACTCCGGCAGCGCGCCCAGGCCGGGGTTGTTGGTGAGAGCGATCGGGAACAGCCGGTTCGGCGTGCCGTCCGGGTCGTAGGTGAAAACGGGGGAGAGGTAGCGGTACTCGCCAGCGGCGATCATCTGGGCCGCACGCGCCGTCCAACGCACGTCGGTGGCCCACAGACCCGAGCCTTCGCGCCATTCGAGCTTCGAGTACCAGCCTGCCGCTGGCGCGGGCACGCCAGCGGTCTGCGCGACCAGCGTCTGATGTTCGTAGTCGATGACGAGATCGACACCGCGGGCGCCGACCTGGGCAATCAGGCGCGCCGCGGCAGCAGCGTCCATGCGCCAGCCGGCCGGAACGTCATCAGGGCGGCCACTGCCGTCGGTCGCGCGGAAGCGCCCGGCCGGGAAGATCATGACCTCGGTGACAAGGCGGCCGTCGGCAGCAAGCGTGACGCTCAGGGCGGCGAACCGGACAGGTGCAGAGGGGGCTTTGCGAGACATGCCGCCATCGTCGCGGGGCGACACAGGCGGTCAGGGGGTGAAGGTGTTCAGATGGTAAAACAGGTGGCAGCAGGGCCGGCGCGCGAAACCCTAACCGGGCGAGGGTCGTTTCGGCAACAACCCTTCGCTGAAAAACCGGCGTTAAGTCCCCGTTACCTCGGCGCGGGTGCCCCGATCTCTACCGCAGACGCCCGATGTTAGCCCAGCACCCACACAAACGCCTTGGAGGGCTTAAAAACGGCCTCACTTTCGATTTCCGCATGGCGTCGCGGGTTTGCGGCCGGTTCGTCACGGTTCGGTGATCGAGCGTAGCCAGGCCTGCACGTCGCTCTCGATGGCCCTCGCGGCCGCAGGCTGCAGGCGACCATCCTTGTCCGCCGGCAGGAACGGGCGCGCAGGGATCGTGATGCCGTAGGCGCCAACGGTATAGCGCCGACTCACCGCACGCCTGTGCGAGTCTTTGGCGAACACGGCCAGCTTGCTGTTGGTGGACTGGCGCAGCAGCTTGCCTTTCGCATCGGTACGCAGGCGAACGCTCGACGAATACGGCGCCCGGTTGATAGTGCCGCCGAACTGGTGAATCGCCGCGTACGCAACATTGCTGCCGATGCTCGCGAAGTCGCGGCCGTAGCGGCTGGCGACGCTGCCCGCGAGACGGCCGGTGTCCTGCAGAATCTTCGCACCGGCGCCGCGCTTCTTCAGTGTGCGGGGCGACAGGCCCAGCCAGGCCGGGCGACCCTGCGCTGCGAAGCTCTTCTCGGTCTCGCTCTCCAGCGTGCCCGCAATGGCACGCATGAGCGGGCGCGGGCTGCGCGTGTTCTCTGCCACGTTGCGCAGGCCGGCCAGGGCATCGGCCGCTTGTATCTCGACTTCAAACACGTTTATCCTCCGGGCATCCGTGGCGACCGCTGGGAATCAGACGGCGAGCCAGCGACTTAGACCCCGCCCTGGCAGCGGGACGGTGATGGTGGACAGCCGGCCACCCGCTACGGACTCCCCCGCTCACTCTTCATCTCCCATCGGCACGAAGCGGCTGCGATCGCGCAGGCGCGCGGCCGGCACCCGCAGTGCATTGACCACTGCATCGATGCGCCCGACCTTCTTTTCGCGATAGCCCGCAGTGACAGGCAGCATCACCGCCCGATCGCCTGACAGCCAGCGCACCAGCACCACGTTGCGATGCAGCGTGTCCCAATACACCGCGTCCGGCGCGGCGACGATGCCGGGCAGCATGGCGTAGTCGTCCGCCTCCAGCCGGCTGCCGCCCGCTTCGTGCCGCGCGCTGTCGGCGTGCAGCAGCTGCTTCTCGGTCATCACCGCCACGCGGGTGGGCTGTGCGCCGCCCATGCGGCGGGCGAAGCCGGCGACCTGGTCATCGACGAACCCGAGCACTTGGCCGACGTGGCCAGCGCGGCGCACAGGCTCGCCGCGCGTGCTGACAACCTGTTGCACGAAGTCGCGCCAGGCGCCCGCGCGCGCTGGGCTCGCGTTGAGCGCCTGCCAGGTCTGCATGCGGATCTCGGGCGACTGGATGGCCTGCACAGTGCGCGCGAGTGCGACGTCGCGGCCCCAGCTGCCGGCGGGTGCGTGGTCGAAGCCAGGGTCGGGTGCGAAGAGGGTTTTCGTGAGCGGGTCGCGGTAGCCGGTGACGGCCAGCTTGCCGCGGCGCGGGCCGAGATCCAGCTCCACCGTTTCCATCTGCCCTTCGCCGCGCGACAGCGCCAGACCTTCCTCGGTCAGTTCGTCATCGGTCAGGGCGCGCACCCTGCACCGGCAGTTGTAACCGTTCGACGGGTACAGCGCCGACCAGGCCGGATCGTCCCAGCGAAACACGCGGCCATTCAGGCTGCGGTGGCGCGGCCGGGTGCGGTTGTCCAGCACCGCCACATACATCCAGTTCGGCCGGCGATCGCTGTTCTCGACCATCGCCTTGTACCGGCCAGCCATGTACGCCGCCTGGGTGTTGGTACGGAACACCGTCTCAAGGTGCCGCGGCCGCAGGCCACGGCCGGGAAGTATCTCGCCGGTGGCCGGGTCGGTGACGTTGCGGCCCAGCCAGCCCTTGGTTGCGAGCTGCGGCCGCAGCGTCTTGAGCCAGTCCTGGTAGGTGATGCCCTCGGCCACCGCTCGGTCGATCGACGCGCGGATGTCCTGCAGCACGTCGGCCCGGGTGACGGCCGCGACGCTGAAAGCGCCAGCACGCGCCGCCTGCGCCGTTTCTTGCCAGTTTGCACCAATTCGCAAACCGCGCGAGCGGAAGTACTCGACGGCCCGCTCCGGGGCGAAGTTCATGCCAAGTGATAAATTAACGGAGGGCATCGTCGACTCGTTATTTGTATTTTGGAGGTTGCAATGGCAGTTGAATCAGGATTCAAGCTTGGCATCGCTAACATCCCCGGTTTTCCGGAGCTTCCATTTGTTGTGATGGAGATTAATGTGACTTCCGATCTGATCACCTCACAATGGTCTATGGGGCTGCCTGGGAAACCATCAAGGCTGGAGCGAGATACCTTCACGAGCGATGCGGGCACACCGAATACGGACAACTCCGAACTGATGTACGAATGGCTCTTCTTCCAGATGAAGAGCTTCCTGAATTCGGCTCTGGGGCTGCCGTTTGCAGAACAACAGTTTCGTTCCTCACAGATCACCTACCTTGCTCAAGTTCATCAATGCGGCCAGTTCGATGAAGCCTTACGCGACTTGGCGACCCATTGCATCAGCGAAGAGCTGCGGGATCGACTGTTTGCAGCTGGCATCCTTCCACAAACGGCTTAGGGTTTTCTAAACGCTATGGTCGCCCTTCGAGTTGTGTGCCCACGTACCACGAGCGGCCCGATAAGATGCAGTCGGTGTCGTCAATTCGCTGCGCCTTTGCTTGCAGCGACTTCCGCAGCGTGAAGGGCATCTGGTTCAGCGCCTGCCAGTGCGACTGCTGCTTGCAGCCGTCGCACTTCGGCTCACCATTGCCGAGGCAGTAGTGGGTAATTCCGTTCTCGCTCATTGCGGCCCTTTCTAGTTGCCGGCAGCTCCGCCCAACGCTTCTTCCAGCCACGGCAGCAACCGCCCCAGCCCCCCCGTCATCAGCGCGAAGTCGCTGTCGAAGCGCTCGGCCTCATCGTTCGCACCGTCTTCCCGCTCGGTCAGCACATCGAGCGGCGCTACGCGCTTGATGGCGAGGGTTTCAGTCAGCACGAACGAGATGCGGTCCATCCAGGTGAGCGCCAGCCGTGTGCATTGCTTGCCCGCCTCGATGTGGCGGCGCACGTCGTCAGCTTCGAGCGCATGGCGCACATAGCGCACGGTGGCCTTCGACTGGGTGCTGGCGCGCAGTTCGGTGTCCTGGTCGATGGTGAAGCTGTTCGGCGCTTCGTCGGCCGCCAGCCAGGCGGTCATTGCTGACACAGGCGACAGCACGGTCTGCCACGGCCGCGCGCCCAGCTGCTCGACGCACTCATTCAGCAGCCGCACGGCTTCGTCGCCCTTGGTGCTGGTGCTGGCGTCGACCACGATGCGGCCGGCGTCTGGGTCGATCCAGATCCGCGTATCGCGCTGTACCGGGAAAGCGCGGGGCAGCAGCTCGTTGGTGACCGCATCTTTCAACTCGCGCATTTCGCGCCGGCCGGGCCGGTAGCCGCGCTCTTCCTCGATCTGTTCGGCCCGTGCGCGGGCGGCCTGATTGATCACCGACGCAGGCAGCAGCTTCTTTTCAGCGCGCAGCGCCAGCAGGAACTGCGCGCCAACTTCATGCACCAGGTTGCCGTTGTCGCGCGGCGAGATCCAGCCGAGGCGCTGCAGCTCGATGCTGCTGCCCGGCTGGAATGCCTTGGCTGCCAGCTTCTCGATGAGCTGGGCGGCGCTCAGGGCGAGCGGCGCAGCCAGGGTGTAGATCTGCAGGTTCCGGAACCACATCAGCTTTCTTCCTTGACCACGATGTAACGAGTGCTGGTCAGATACACATCGTCACCCGTCATCGCGCACGGTGAATCAAGCCGTATTTCCTTCGCCAGCGTGTCCGGCTCCCCCTCTGGATACCCCTTGTCCCAGATCTGAACGATCACCTTGTAGTTGGAGGTGTCGGCATTCTCGATTCGCACTTTCTTCGTCATCACTGTCTCCGCGACATCAAGGGCTGCCGCAAGGCCCGAAATTCAAGCGTTCGCCTCGCCCCATATCTGTGCCGCGAACATCACCCGTGTCAGCCGCTCTTCCAGCGCCCGGTCGCTCATCTGCGGGTACAGCTCACCCAGCCGGGTGAGCGCCTCCTCGAAGCCGCCTGCGCCTTCCAGCGCTTCGAACACCGGGGCGAGCAGCTGCTGCATGTCCGCATCGAGCACGCCGGCCGGTATCGCATCCAGGGCGGCATCGAGCGCTGTCTGGTCGGGGAAGGGGTCGCCCTCGGGCAGCTCGCCGCGCAGGGCGGCGGGCTTGCCAGGCTTCGCTTCGGGTTTCGATGGTTTCGATTCAGGCGGCTGCGCCGGTGCGGCCGTGGCCAGCACCGGCTCGTCACCCTCAGGCTGCGGCACCTTGAGGCGCGCATGCGCCCAGCTCGCGGGGATATTCATGCCGATGGCCACGAGCTTGGGCAGTGCTTCTGACAGCAGCTCAATGTCTTCCGGCTGCTCGACGTCGAATACCAGGCGCGGGCAACGGCGCAGGCCGTCGATGCCGCCGAGGTTGAGCGCGATGAGCGGGTAGATCAGGTCGCGGGTGAGCGTAGCGGCGATCTGATCGGTGTCGCTCACCAGGATGTCGTCGCGCACGTCTTCGTGGATCTTGCCGAGCGCATTCGTGCTGGTCTTGCCGTCGGCCTGACTGGTGAGCGTGCCGCCGAGGATGGCCTTGCTCTGCGCCTTGTCGGCCCAGCTCACCATCTGCAGGTGCAGCGGCTGGCCGCTGCCGCCGCCCGTCAGTTCCTTGATCTCCAGCTCCATGTCGCTCGGCATGATGGCGCGCGCGTCGTGGCCCAGCGCGGTCACCGCGCGCAGCAGGCTGCTCTTGTCTTCGCTGGACGAGCCCGGGTAGTACTTGCCGACGATGAAGGGCAGGCCGTAGATCTCCAGCATCTCCGCGAAGTCGCCGATGCCATAGGCCTTGTACAGGTAGGGCCACGCGAGCACGCGGTGCAGGCCCAGGCGGCCGATGTAACCCGTCTTGGCGCGCTTGCGGGTGTGCAGTATCCAGCCGAAGGGCTGCAGCACGGCACCGTCTGCGCTGTTGTCGCGCAGGCGAAGTTCACGGCGTGCCTGGTCGAGCTGGAACCACGTCTGCGGCCGGGCATACCACTGCGGCAGCCATTCGCGGCCTTCGACGCGCCATTCGAGCTCGATCGGCGCGAAGCCGTGGCCCACGGCCTCCATCATGGCGAGCAGCAGATCCTGCATGCCGTCGAGGTCGCGAAGTACTTCTTCCACCCACTCGGCCGCTGCCTTCTCGGCGGCGGTGGCGTTGCGCGGTGGCACGATGTCCCACTCGACCTTCTGGATGGCCATGCAGCGCTTGCCCATCTCGGCCGCGAGGTGGGCGTCACGTTCCATCATGTCTTCGAACAACTCATGCTGGCGCAGCAGGTTGCCCTGGTCGGCCTCGCGCAGGATGCTCGCCAGCCGCGCCGGCGACAGGCCGGCCGATACGCCGTGCTCGATCCATTCGTGGCTGAGCGTGCCGATGCTCGATGTCTGCGGCTCTCGCAGAACCTTGGTTTCAATGGGTTGGCCCCACTGGTCGAGGATCTTGGATTGGGCCATTACATCCTCCGGGATTGTTGTTGGTCGGCGTAGTCGTCATCGCGACTGCTGCCGGTCTTGTGGCGCGGCACGGACTTGAAGCCTTGGCCGCCACCGCGCAGGGTGAGTGCGGCTTTCCACAGCATTTCGAGGGCGTCGGGGCCGTCGTCGTGGTCGGCTTTCGGGAAGTGGCGCAGTTGATCGATAAGGGTCGATTGCGACGGGTGCAGCCGGATGAGGCCGTTGGCCATGTGAGGCTGCAGCGCTTCGATGCGCAGGATCTTGTCGTCGCCGGGCACGGTGGGGCGCGCCGGTACCGGGATGCCGCGCTGCGCCGAACGTTTCACCAGCTCGGTACGTAGAAACTCCTGGAACTGAACCGCCTCAACGACCCATAGCAGGCAGCGGTACTCCGACTGCAGGCTGATCACGTCTTCGATGATGCGGTCGGGCAGGCGCTTGCGGATGGCGGCTTCGATTACATCGAGGATGCCGGTCTCGCGGTTCATACCGCCCACCAGCAGGGCGCTGGGGTCGCGGCTCTTGCCGTGTTTGCCCAGCGACGGGTCGCAGGCGCCGTAGAACACCCACTGCGACAGGCGATTGACCCAGAAAGTGATGACCTTGGCGAAGGGGGCGTCGTCGTCGCTGAGCGGATCGTTCTGCAGTTCGGAATCGAACGAGGCGTGGCCGTCGCGGGCGCGGATCTTCATGAGCTCAAGAAGCGGCCGGCCGGCTGGCCAGCTCACCACGGCACCCGCTTCCATCGCGGCCTTGTGCTCGTCGTAGAAGGCGTCGGAAGTCTCGATGCTGGCGTTCAGCCGCAGCTCCTCCCACTTGTCCCAGAGGTCCATGCGGTCAGGCCAGCTGATCAGCGCCTTGAACTTGCGGGCGCGCCACAGCTTGTTCGCCAGCAGTCGGGCGAGCACCGAGTCGTAGTGCAGGATGGTGCCGATGATGATGGCGTCGAACTTCTCGCCGGCGCCACCCAGCTTGAGCACGGCCTTGGTGATCCACGTCTGGCCCTTGTCGCGCTGCTCTGGCGTCTTGACGTTTTCGTCGTTCTCAAGATCGTCGCCGACGAAAAGGTCGGGCCGGTGCGGCCCGTGACGACGACCGCGAATGCGCTTGCCGCTGCCCACCGCTTCGATCTTGCGCTCGTTCTTGGTGAGGATGACGCCCGCCTGCCAGACGCGGCCCTGCCCGGTTGCTTCCGGGAAGTCCATGCCCAGGCGCGGGTTGCTTTCCAGTTCGGCCTTGATCGCTTCGAGCATGATCGCCGCCTGATCGAAGGCGTCCATGCCGATGATGGGGTACCACTTGCGCTCGGTGATCACGCACCAGATCGTGAAAAGCTGCGTCGTGATGGTCGATTTGGCCTCGCCGCGCGGCGCGGCGATCGCGTCGGTCTCTGAGCGTGGCGAATCGGCGATCTCGGGCAGCCGCCGGTACAGGTAGTCATGCAGGGCGCTGTTGGCCTTGGTGACGTAGTGCGGAAAGTAGGTGCGGCAGAAGAACTCGAAGTCGTTCCACGCGCGCTCACGCCGAACGATGCGCTGGGATGGATCCGGGTCGAAGCCGGAGACCGCCGCCTCGATCTGCTGGCGGAAGCCGGCCGACAGTTCGGCCAGCTCATCCAGGAAGGCACGGCGCGACTTGAGCTTGGCCATCAGCCGTAGGCCTTGGCCAGCTCGTCGCCGAAGGGCTCCAGTACGGCCAGCAGTGCGTTGGCGTGCTGCGGGTGGCGGGCGCGCGTGAATTCAGCCAGGCGCTTGATGACGTCCATGCCCACGGCCAGCTTGTCGGTCTCGGGCAGCATCCGCTTCGATGCTGCGATGAGCTTGTTGTACGCGTCAGCCAGGCTGGCCAGCATCTGCACCTTCTCGGCCGGGGCGATGTCGGTGTTGATCTGGATGCTCTCGACCGTGGCCTGCACCTGCTGCACCACGACGGCCAGCGTCTGGCGCACCACTTCTTCGATGCCGCCGCCTGCCAGCAGCTGCGCGCTGCGCGCGCGGTCCCAGTCGTCGCCGGCTGTCTTGGCTTCACGCTTCCAGCGGCGGGCGGTGGCTTCGGGTACGCCTTCTTTCACGGCGGCGATTTCGAGGCCGAGCTGGTCGAAGACGTAGCTGGCGCGAACCTTGCGGCGGGTGTCGTCACCGTGGGCCATCATCGCCCTCGCGGAACTCGTGACGCACGATCACCGTGCGATTCCCGCTGCGCGAGCGGATCGCATCAGCGATGCTGCGCAGTCCGTAGTAGATCGCGCAGGCGATGAGGCCGACGCCGATTGGGTCGCTCATCAGAGCTGACCCGGCTCTGGCCGCTTCACGCCGGGTTGCGCGACGCGGCCCATCACCACATCGTTGCCGCGGTCGGTCAGCGTCACCACTTCGTCGGCCTGCTCGACCAGCCCCTGCTCAACCAGCCAGGCGATGTCGGTGCGCGCCAAGTCGAGGCTCACGGCGTAGCCCAGTGCTTCGACGCCCTGGCGCACAGCGCGCACGGGCAGACGGAAGGCGGGTGCGACCAGCAGCACGGCCAGCATGGCGCGGCGGCGGTCTTGTTCGACGATACGTGCAGCGGCACTCATTGCAATCGGGCTCCGGTGATCTTGTCGAGAATGACGCGCAGCAGCTCGCTTTGCGATTTGAGCTCCCCTTCCATGCGCGACGAACTCTGCGCGACGCGATTTATCTTTTCGTGGATATCGGCTAGATCGGTATGCGTGGGCGCGGCGCGCACCTGGCCTTCAAGCGTGGCGAGCCGCGAATCGTGTGTATCGAGGCGCACGTCGATGCCTTTCTCGAGTTCGCTGATGCGCTCGTTGGTGACGCGATGACGGTTGCTCGACCACACGTAGATGCCGACCAGCACCGTCACTGCGAAATTCATCACCGCAAGCCAGAACTTGGCCGCGTCGTAATCAACCATGCTCACCTCTGCGGGTCTTGACGGGAATCTGCAAGCCGGTGTGCCACTCCTGCTCAACGCCGTGACGCTCGACCAGTGCCGTATGCACACCCTTTTCGGCCAACTGGCGCAGCAGCTCGCGAAAGCTCGCGCGATCGACTTCGCCGTGCGCCGCGTAGATGCGCGCACGGCCATCGCCGAGCATGAAAACGGAGAACACGACGTCGTAAGGACGGCGCGCCTCGTAACCGCCCGGTTCGGCGTAGCCGCGCCCGACGAAGGTGACCGGTTCGAGATGGATGTGCATCGGCAGTGTTCTCGTGTCATTGGGGTTACCCGACCCCGCCGCGCGTTGCACCGGGAAAGGTTCCGGGAGGACCGCGCTCGTCTCACCACGTATCGGGCTGCCGGCGTTACAAGGCCACTGGGCCGGCGATGGCACACGCACGACGAAGCGTCAGGAAGGCGGCTTTGCGGCGCCGCCGAGAATCACGTCTTTCTCGCGACTGCCGCGAGAGCTGCCGAATTCGAACTGGTGAGCGTCGCGCAGGCACACGCCGAACAGGCTGGCGATGGTGCTGAGCAGGGTGACCACCTCGGCCGGTATCTCTTTGCGGAACAGCGCCAGCACCGCCAGGCAGGCCACGAGGCCGACGGCGTCGATCGCCACCATCCAGTCGGCGCGCCGGTTGCGAAAACCGGCCTGCGCGAGGGCCACGTCGCGGGCGCGGGCGTCGCGGCGGTCATCGAGATAGGTACGTTCGATCTCGGTATCAGCCGCGAGCGCAGCCATGCGCCACTGGTGGGCGCGTTCGGGGTTGCCCTGGATCGCGGCCAGCGCGGCTTCGCCGGTAGGCTCGCCGGTCACCTGTTTGGCGACCTCGATCACCTTCTCGGCCACGACGGTCGATTGCTCGCCGGCGCCGAAGTAACGCATGAGGCGGGGCGCGAGCTCGGCCAGTGACAATGCGATTGCGAGCGGTGCCATCAGGGCGCCTCGCTTGCGATGTGATTGTTCAAGGGCTCCATGCCACCGTGCAGCCATTCTGCGACCCGAAAACCGGGGCACGCCTTGGCAACCAGCGGCAGATCACGGTGACCACACACGCCTTCGAGCCTGTCATGCGTGGCGAACCGGCGCACGACACGGTGCGCCTCGCACCAGCGTGGCAGGCAGTCAGCCAGCGTGGCCCACTGCGCTGGCGTGAATTGATCTGTGCCGATGAGGCACACGCCGATGCTGTGGCTGTTGTGGCCCTTGGCGTGCGCCCCTACTTCGTCTGGGTGACGGCCGGTGAAGAGACCGCCGTTACGGGCGATCACATAGTGGTAGCCGATCGCACGCAGGCTCGGGTTGAAGCGCGCCATGGCAAGCGGGCTGCGCTTGAAACCGCGGTCGCTGTGCCAGGCGTCAATCTCGTCGACTGGCGTGCGCAGGTCTTTCGTACCCACACCGTAGAACAGCGTTCGGGCGTTGGGCGTGGCGCTGCAGTGAATGACGATGAGCCGCACTGGCCGCTTCAGGCCGGTATAGACGGGCTCAGCGTTGCGGGCGGGAGTGTGGTCGGAGGGGCGCGTGTCCATGCGCGCAGAATGCGCGGGGAATGAACACGGGAGAGGGGTGAAGGGCTTCAGGTACCGCCCGGCGTTGCACCGGGCGGCTGGACTTTACGTCATCCGACAGGGCCGTCAAGACGCCGGCGCTACTGCCGTCTTCACAGGCGGCAGCTTTGTTCGAACGATCCCCTTTATTTCATCGACCCACACTGAATATCGCGGGCCCTTCTCATCGCCCGTGCCGTACTGGCGAAGGAAGCCGTTTACCGCGTCATCCATGATCAGGCGCCCGATGCTGCCCGGGGCAGCGGCAATGTGTTCGACCTTCACCTGTGGTGGTATGCCGTCAATGTCCACGTAGGACATCACCTTAAGGTACTCGCACGGCCTTTCACATTCGAGGGCCGTCACACTGATCCCGTCAATGATGTGCGCCTGAAGTCGGCCGTCTCTCTCGCCAGCGTACATCGCCATGATGAGCTGCTCGGCGACTTGACCGGCACGTCGAGCATCTTCACTGATTGCAGCTGGATAGCCGTACTTCATGCCGTCCTTCATCACATAGTTGGGCGTCGGCGGCTTGACCGACACCGCTGCAGTCGGCGCTGGGGCCGCCGACGTCTGCGGCCGGTCTGCACCACATGCGGTAAGGGTTAAGGCCAGTACCGCTGCGAAGGCTACACGCATGGAAACACTCCTTTTCGATCATCGGGACGCCCGGATTATCCGTTCGTCGTGTTGAACATGTCCAACTGGCTGTCGTCACGCTTGCGCCCGGCCTGCTGATCGCCGATCGCGCGCTTCAGCACAACCCAGACCCAGCGCTCGCTGATCATGTATTTCTGCGCGATGTCGGGCACCCGAGACCCTGCGTCGTAGTCGGCCTGTATCGCCCGATCGCGTTCGTCTCGGATGGCCTGTACGCAACGAGGGATGTAGAGCGCCTCGCCGCCGTAGTGGGCCATGAAGCGGGCGGCCAGACCGCCGCCAAGTGTCTGGATGATGCGCGCGGTGAGCGGGCCTTCGACGCGGCCGTTGGGCACCTCGATCTCAAGCCCGCCGAACGCGTCGACCAGCCGCATCGCGGCTTCGTACCCGAGCAGCTCGATCAGATCTACAACGGACTGCGGCAGACTCATGTCAGGCGGCCTCGTGGTCTCGTTGCGCGGCCTGATGTGCGGCCCACGCTGCCGAAAGCTGCTGCGCCATGAGTTCGAGGTAGCGCAGATCGCGGCGCCACTTGGGCGGCAGCGGCCGCGGCACGGGGGCGAGGTCGCGCGCGAGGCGATCAAGGTCGGCATCGGTCTTGCCCAAGGCGCGCGCGAGTGCAGTAACGGCTTCGACCAGGTGGCGCTTCTGCTGCTCGATGGCGAGTGCGGCGACCAGGTCGTGCAGTTGCTTCGGCGTAGCCCACTCAAGGCGCGCGGTGGTGTGCATGTGCCGCAGGATGGCGGTGGCGTACGCCCAAGGCAGCTTCATGTCAGCCAGTTGCGCCTCGACCTTTTCCATCAGCGCGCCGCAGCCGCGCCGGCAGCTTGCGGGGTAGCCGGGGTGGCGGCCGACGTACTTTTCGGGCGCGGGGCGGGCGGCACCGGCTTTGCGGGCGGCATCGAGCACGCGCTGGCAGGCGCGCAAGTCGAGATCGTTGGTCGATCGAACGCTGGCGTGTGCCTGCAGGAAGTCGCGGCGGGCGTCGTCGTCCATGCCGAGCTGGCGGCACGCGGCATGCACGGCACGACGGCGTGCGGCGAGCTGGGGCGAGATCATGGGCGTGGCGGCGGCTTTCATGGGCGTCCTTTCGTTGCCAGTCAAGGTCGGAGGGTCAAGGATCAAGCGCCACGGCGCACGCCGTGGCGCTTGGGTCTTGGCCCGCGCGCTTCAGAGGTTGATGGCGGCTTTCAGCGCCTTGGCAGCACTGAACTTGACGGTGGTGCTGGGCGGGATCGCGACGGGCTCGCCAGTCTTCGGGTTGCGGCCGGTACGGCCGGCGCGAGGGCTGGCCTTGAGCTTGCCGATGCCGGGCAGCACGATTTCGTCGGCATCAAGGTGGGCCTGGGCGACGAAGCCGAGTGCTTTCAGGACGCGTTCGGCCTCGGCATGGCTGACCTCGGCGGATTCGGCAACGGCACGGATGGTTTCAGCTTGGTTCATGGTTACTCCTTGGGTGGGGTGCTACGGGTGAAAAGGGTTACGACGATGCGACACGCCGCGGCGATGGCGATGAGCACGACGATGGCTGCGACGACCGGCGCGATCAGCGCGGCCGGCAACCAGATCGGTGCAAAGACCATCGCCCAACTCAGCTCGGGCGTATGGCCCAGCGTTTTGAGGCCCGCCATGCTCAGAGACATGACAATAAGATAGTCCGATAAATGATCCAATGCTTTAAGCATTTTCCTACCTCCTCGACTCAGGCCGACGCGTTGGCCTTGACCTTGGTTTTCCCGGCCTTCTTGGCAGGTTCGTCGTCACCGATGCGGCGGGCCGCGTCAGCCAGGACGATTTTCACGAGCTTGTCGACATCGCACTCGCCGACGCTGACAAACGCTCGATCGGCGCCGAGCACCTTGCGCACACCGATACGCTTCAGGTGCGCTTCGGTGAGTTGCCCCAGCGCGTCTTTCACCAGGGTGGTTTCGGTGCGGATGAGCAGATCGGCGAGCTCGGGCAACAAGTTTTCGATGCGGGCCATGACGGCCTTTTCGTCCGACCAGTCCAACGAGTCTTCTTCTTTGCGATAGCCCGTCTTGACGCCATCGACGGTGATCGAGCGCGGCTTCGTGAACAGCGACGGCGCGGCCTCGACCAGGCGCAGCAATTCGGCTTCAGCCTCGGCGCGCTCGGCGGCTGCGTCGTCGAGCGCGCTGCGAAACTGCTTTGTAATGGGCTCGACGGCCTTGACGAGCGCGGCCTGCTGCGCGGCGCCGAGGGCGGTGAGCAGCCTGTTTTTCGCGGCGAGCTGCTGGGCTGCGTCGCGGATGGCGGTCAGTTCGGGGGTGGGTTTCATTGGGTGGTACTCCTGTGGTCGGCCGAGGTGGCGCGGGTAAGCAACAACTTCTGCAAAGTGGCGTTCAGCGCCTCAATGACGCTGATCGACTCATGTGTGCTCAGGTGCTCGGTGATGCCGAATGCGGTAATCGAGACGAGGCCGGGCGGCGCGACCTCGATCTCGGCCACGGGTCGAGCACTCTTGAAAACGGCGGGCGCTGGTGTGGTTTCAGCTGGCTGAGCACTGTGGAGTTCGTCAGGCAGCGGCGGCACCTGGGTGGCGATGTAGTGAAAATGCGTGCCTTTGGTGGCCGGCTGTTTCTGGATCGCGCGAAGACGGTTCTTCAGGTAGTTGATGGACGCCGACACCTGGGCGACCGGCGCGTCGAGGGCGCGCGCGATCTGCGCGGCAGTGGGCGGCGTGGCCGCTGTGCGAATGTGGTTAAGCACGGCATCGCGCAGATGAGCAGGCGTGGGGTACCCGGGTGTTTCGGCACGGCGGGCGACCGCCACGGCCGCGAGGCTGTAGCGCCAGCATTTTTCCGCTTCATCGAGGGTGGCGACTGCGCGCTGCTCTTTGACGAGCGAGTCGGCAGCAGTGCGAATTTCTTCGAACGAGACGCCGGCGCGAGGGCAGACGTTCCTCAGCTCGGTGATGGTGAGAGCCGCTTGTGCGAGCTGCTCGGCGACCCACTCTTGCAGCGGCACGCACGCCGAGGCCAGGGCGCTCAACTGGGCTGCGAAGGCGCTCATGGTCGCACCTCATTCGGGCCGATGAGCCGCGCCTGGCAGTCGATGGTCAGCGGCAGTTCGCAGACGATGGTGTAGCCGGCGATGGCGAGGTCGCCGCCACGCTCAACCCAGCGCTCGATCTCGCGGGCGGTGAAGTAGTCCATCGCCAGCACGCCCGTGGCCAGCGCGATCACGGCGACGAAGCACAGATCAGCCAGGGTTGCGATGTTGCGATCGGGCGGCGCGAGCGCGTCGATCAGATACTGCTGACGGTCAGGTTCGGTGTTCATGCAGCCTCCTTTGGTTTGTGCGGGCAGGCCTGGCAGGCGACCCACAGGCGCAGCTTTTCCGGGCTGCTGGTGGGCACGCTGCGCAGGGCGTGGCCGGCGCAGTCGGTGCGGGGAATGTCGATACCCAGATGCGGGCAGCGGATGACGCCGAAGGCCGTAAGCACCTTCTCGCCGAAGCGGTCGGTGCGCGCCTCGTACTTGCCAGCGGCGATGAGGCTGACGATGGTGTGGTTCTTGTAGCCACACCGCCGCGCGACCTCCACGGGGCCGTGCTCCGCTAGCGCGCGGTCGAACAACTCGCGGGCCTTCGGGGTCATGGCTGGTCCTCGCGTAGTTCCCAGCCGCTGCCGTCAAACGGGTAGTCGCGATCTCGATTGGCGTCGTAGAGCGCGCGGCGCTTGGGTACCGGGCGCGGCGCGACCGGGCCGGTGTTGCGGCCGGGCAGCAGCCACCAGCGGATGCAGCCGTTACTGGTGAGCGCCATCGGAGCCTCTTTCACGGGCAGACGCTTCACGTAGCCGGCACGCTCCAACATCCGCATGTACTTCATGAGGTTGTTTTTCAGGTCGGCTTCGGTGCCCTGCGCGACCAGCATGGCGAGATCGTCGAGCGTGGCCTTGCCCTCCATCCGCAGGGCTGACCACATGCGATCGCGGGCCGTCTCGGCGCGCACGATGCGCCGCCCGGCAACATGCGGATGCTGCGGGCCGCTGGCGATTCGGCTACCGGCATCGAGCGCGGCGCGGCCCTCGGCAGTGAGGTTGTGGCACCCGGCGACGCGGCGCGTGAGCAGGCCGCGGCGCACCAGCACCCGGCAGGCGTTTTCGGTCTGCTTTTCGGTCAGGCCAGTGCGCAGCGCGAGATCGGTCTCACGCAGGCAGTCGCCGGGCTGGGCGTTGCCGGTGGCGGCGAGTACTCGTTGGGCGACCCAGCTCATCGCGCCGCCTTTCCCATCGCGCGAGCGATGGCGCTGGCCGCTTCGGCGGCGACAGCCGGATCGTGTTCGTCGATGCCGGCGGCGCGGGCGAGCTCGACAAGCTGCGGCCAGTCGATGGTCCAGACCCGGCCGGTCTGCTGGTTGTGAATGACGGGCTCGCCAAGAGCCGACCGAAGCAACCCGTATTGGCCCTGCTGCTCGGTAGCCAGGCCGACCGCAACGGGATTCAGCGGCATCACGCCGAGGGGGAGGATTCGGCCGGTCATCACGCGACCCCTTCCACGCTCAGCCGCTCGATCAACCAGCGGCGATAGTCCATCAGCGCCTTCACGCGCGCCTTGCCGTCGCTGGCCTCGGGCACACCGGGCACCAGCCATGTCGTAACGTCATGCGCCAGCCGCGCGGTGGCCTCGATGGTGTCGCGCACTTCAAAGGGGGTGCCGTCGAGCACGTGCAGCGCGCCCTCGGGCACGGCTTCGCCGAACTCGATCACGCCGTTTTGCCAGCAGAAGGCAAAGAGGTGCTCACGGTCATCGAGCAGCACCTGCCACTCGCAGCCCGTGATCCAGTCGATATCGGCGTAGATCGGCACGTCGAAGCGGGCGGCGAGCTTTTCGGCCAAGCGCTCGATGGCCATGCGCGGGCCGGCGCTGCAGCTCGCGCGCAGACCACCGCCGGAGGCGATGTAGGTGCCGGTTTTGTAGCGGACGCGGGCGTGAATCTCGATCATGCGCGTGCCCCCCTCGGCCATGTCGCCCACGCGATCACCTCGTCATCGAAGTTGTCGATCAAGCTCTTGCGGAAGACTTCGCCGTCGAACCAGCCTTCAACCACTTCGCCGTCGTCGAGAGTGATCAGTACGGTCTCGTCGGCATCTGGACGACTGCCGTCATCAATCCACTGGATGATTTCCGTGCGCGGCATCGCTCCACACGCCAGAGCTGTCGCTTTCGCAGCATCGACCATGCGTTCCATCAGCGACTGATGTGGCTCGTCCGACACACCAAGCGCCTGCTGAATGAGGTTCAAGTCAAACCGTGTGCTGTCCAGCATGTCGCGAAGGGCAGCGGCCTCATCGACCTGACACACCATTTCAGCGACTCGGACTTGCAAGTCGGCCAGCTCCTGGACTACATCGACCACCATGGTTCCTTCGCTCATCACGCAGCCTCCTTCGAGGCGGGCCGCTTGACACGCCAGTCCTGGACCAGCGCCACGCCCTGCAGGTCGGCGGCGGTGACGGAAGCGAGCTTGTTGCGACGGGCGACGGCCTCGATCGCCACCAGTGCATTCATGGTTTGGCGCATGCGGCCTTGTGCCTGCTGATGAATCAGCGCGACGGCGTCGGCGCCGACCGTGACGTCGCACAGCTGGGCGCACATGAGGCCGATGTCTTCGACCGAGGCGGGGCGGAAGTCGACCACACGGGCGATGCGCGACGAGATCTGCGCGTGCTTGCCGATACGGCTCTGTACCTGCTCCACTCCGGTGACCAGCACCGCCATCGTTTCCGTGGTGTCGGTGATGTCGCGCAGCTCTTCGAGCACCGCGGCGCAATTGCGCAGGCAGTGCTGCACTTCGTCGATGACGATCGTGGCCTGTGTATGGCCTATGCGTGCAATGACTCGGCCGAACACGCTCTTGAGCGAGCCTTCGTCGTCTTCGCCCAGCTCCGCCGCGAGATCGCGGATGAAGAAGCCGGGCGTCCACAACTCTTTGGCGCGCAGATACACGGCGCGATTGCGCGTGGCCCACTGCTTGACGGTGGTGCTCTTGCCAAGCGCCGGGTCACCGGACACGAGCAGCCAGCTCGCCTCCGGTGCGCCGCGTTGCTCGACCGCGGCGAGCGCCGAGCGGAAGCGCTCGACGTTGGTGGTTTCGACAAAGGCTTTTTTCAAAGTGCTACCCTCCTGACTGCAAACGTTGTGTTGCTCCGGACGTCGGTTGAGTGACAGCTCAACCGGCGGCCACCTCAAAACTCTCGTCAATCGGCGCGTCTCGCGCGCCACGCATCACTTCCCTAGCCCGTGCTTCCAGATCCGCTGTCCAGGCGACGCCCTGGTAGGCAAGGCGCGCCAGCAGGTTTTCGTACAGGCCACCACTCACGAATTCGAGCAGCCACTCGGCGTCCAGCGCGTCCCAGGCATGCGGGTTGCGCACCAGCCAGCGGTACTGGTCGGGGTCATCGTCGGGGCCGAAGCGCGGGCGCGACTGGGTGCCGGGCAACTGGACGACTTCGGGGACTGCCGGGCGCGGTTCGTCCGCACCTGCCGCAAAGCTTTGTGCGACGGCTGTCTCGTCGCGCGGCGAGATGGACGACAGCACCGGCTGAAGCGCTTCAGGCATGACCACAGCGGGGATGTCGAGCAGCGGGTCGTACAGGCCGGGGCCGGCGCTGTGCTCAAGCACGCGCCCGGCATCGCGCTCGGCGCGCACTTCTTCGAGCTTGTCCTGCAGGCGCCGCTCGCGGCCCGCGGCGCGCTTGTCGCGTGCCTGCTCGATGACGGACTGCGGGAAGTACCCGCGCTTGTTACCGTCGAGCTCGGCGGTGCAGATGTAACGGCCGTCCAGATCGCGGATGACCACAGACGACGGGTCGTGGATGTCGTAGCCGACGCGCACTTTCTCGCCATGCAGGTCGAGATCGGCCAAGGCCTGGGCGAAGTAGATGTTGGTATGCAGCACGACTTCGCCGCGGCGCACGATCGCCAGCTTGTACGGGCGGAACATTTCCTGCACGTCCTGCGGCCGCGGCAGCTCGGGTTGCCAGCCCTGCGCAACGGCGGCCTGCCAGGCTTCGTTCGGCGACTGGTGACGGCGGCGACCGGTTTCCGGATCGACGATGCGCGGCAGGCTGCTGTGCGGGCGGGCGTTGTAGGCCTCGGCTTCCGCTTCGATGAAGGCGAGAAAGTCGCGCCAGGCCATGAGCAACTCGCTGCGGCGGCCATCCTTGAGCGCGGCGCGGGTGATCTTGAACACCTTCTGCCGCGCTTCGCGGTCCATGTCGCGGCCCATGTAGGTGGGCAGCTTCTTCGCTGCGCGGATCCAGACCGACGGATGGTTTCGCTCCATGGCGCCGCGGGCCTGCGAGTTGTAGGGCAGCGAGTGCTCGATGCGGATGCCCATGCGCTCGATGACGCCAAGCACTTCGTCCGCCTGCAGGGCGTTGGCGAAGCCGGCGCCGCGGTCGACGTACCAGATCGCGCACAGGCCGTTGCGGGTGAAGGCGTGGCGCTGTGCATCGAGCACGGTCCATGTGCTTTCAGCGAGGCCCGCCGACCAGCCGACCAGGCGACGCGTGGCGATATCGACCACGCCGGTGATTTCAGGGCGGAATGGCCGGCCGTGGTCGGGGTGCTCGATCTCGGCGTCGAAGGTGTGGCCGTCGGCGGTGTAGATGTCGCCGGGCAGCAGGCCATCGGTGCCGCGCCGTACGAAGGGCTTCAGCGCCTTCAGTTCGCGCGGCAGCATGCGGCCGCGGTTGCGCTCGACCTCGCCCAGCTTGTCGAGGAATCGGCGCACCTGGTGGATCGACACACCGGGCCACTGCATGGCGAACGCCTCATAGGCCTCGGTGACGCCTGGCTTCTGGGGCTTGCGGTACTCGCGGAGGAAGTCGGCCGCCCACGCTGGCACGCGCATGTCGGCCACAGGCCGCCTCGGCGCGAGATCGGGTGCCGAGAGCCAGCGCTTCAGGGTGCGAACGGAGGGGTATTCATCGACCTTGCGGCCACGGTTGTCTCGGGCAGCGCGCAGCAGGCTGTCGAGCGGCCCTTCGAGCCGGCCGGCGCGCGCATGGGTGAGCAGCGTCACCATGGCGGCTTCCTGGGCGCATCCGGCATCAGCTTGCAGGCGACGCACGGCGGAAAGTACTGCGGCACGGGCGTCGCGCGCGGCTCGCTGGGTGTCGGTGAGATCAGTCGCCGCAATGGCGCACGACCGGGAAGAAAAAGCGGCCGGTACCGAAGTGCCGGCCGAACCGTTCGCAGCGGATGGCGTCGCTGCGGCGGGGTTGCTGGGTACTTGCATGCGGGCGGTGATGAGCGCGATGCGAAGTGATTCAGGCAGCGCCTCGACCAGGTATGCCTTCTGCTGTCCGCCGCGTACGGTTTGCTCGACGAAGCGCCATGCCTCGCGTGCGGCACGCTGCAGTACGGCCTGTTTCGAGACGGCGAGCACGTCCGCGAGCTCTTTCACGGTCGCCGGGTTCATTCGTCGCCCACCGTGCGTTTGAGCTGCTTGATGCGTCGCGCGGCTTCGTCGCGCATCCGCTCAAGGCGGCCGAGCTCGGCGTTGATCGCGTCACGGCCCACCAGCAACTTGCCGCCCCGTACGTCGGCCAGCCAGGCGGTGATGGAGTGCGTTTCAGTCGCCACTTCGAACGCCGGCGCGAACTCAAGCGGGAAGCGCCAGCCCTCGCGGCTTTCCGCCGTCCAGGCGTTGATCATGTGGAGCGTGATCTCTTGCCCGGTGAGCACTGACATGCGCGCTGCGATCTCTTCCCGAGACAGCGGCGACGCCTTGATCGCCTCGGAAAGCAGCCCGCGCAACACCGCGCTGAACGCAAGCGCGCCAGGCAGCGGCGCATGAGGCGTCGGCACCGCGTAAGGCGTGAACATGTCGAGGGTGAGCGGGTCGCGACTCATGTCTAGGCCGCTGCCCGATCCTTGCCATTGCGCGCGACAGTCTCGCGAGTACACTGGCGTATGGCTTGGAAGCCTTGCAACTTGCGGCTTCCATCAGTGTTGTAGCGAGACGGCCAGATCAGTTTTGGATCAAGCTTCAGCGCCTCGGCAATGCGCTTCTCGTTGGCAGCGGAGCTCTGCCGCATCGCACGGGAAATCGTTGTTGGAGTAACCGAGTGACGATGGGCGAGTCCGCGTACTGACCAGCCCGCCTTGCGAAGAGCCGCGACGATATCTGCCGGGTGCCAGTCGTTTGCCTGACTGGCTTTTTTTGGTGCCGAGGTACGTTCCATGTCACGTATTCGTGTGCCGTTGATATGTGCATTTCGCACTAAATAACGTGCCATGTCAACGATAGGAACGGGAGTTGACACTTCTTTCGGCGCTTGTTGGCACTTATTTATGCACTTTCCTTTGAATACAAGCACTTATAAAAGTGTCAACTGCGAGGTGCCGCATGGACGACGTTGACACTTCGGCACCGCAAAGTGACAAGGCCGCGGTCGGCGCTCGCCTGCGTGAGTTCCGAGAGCATTTGAAATTGAGTCAGGTGGCGTTCGCCAAAGAAATCGGTGGATCCAAACGCGGCCTGCAAGGCAACGAGAGCGGCATCAGCATGCCGGGCGGTGAGGTGCTCAGCGCTTTGATCCACAAGGGTTTAAACCTGACCTGGCTACTGCATGGCACCGGAGAGATGCTGGTCGGTTCCCCCGCTACGGTCGATCTGCAACGGGAAGAAGCGCAGTGGCAGATCGCCAAGATCGCGATGCTCGAACTCCCAATTGACACATTCGCAGATCAGGCCACTTCTCGCGACGAAGCGGCTGGCTTCGTGAAGCGCTACAACGAAGGCGCGGCCGGCGTCTCGTCGATGCTTAGAGAACTGATTCCATCTATCAGTGTTGCCGAGTTGCGCGCGTGGTTGCAGCAGGCACGGCGCTGGCAGCAGCGCTTCGCGTTGGCCCAACGCTCAGTCGAGGAGCACGCTCCCGGCATGCACTATTCGCCGTCCCCTCGTAGGTCAGTACTGATCGATCAAGCGCTTCCGGTCCATCTGGACGAATCTGAGCTCGCACGCATCATCACTGCCGTTCGAAATGTCGTCGCGAGCACCGGGATGGAAAGGGTCGTCGCTGCGTCGGTCGCGGCGGAGCTCTACGCGCAGACGGACCCACATGTGAATCGGAACCTGCTGCTAGGCGTAATGAGCGGAATTTGGCGTGCACACGCGGAATACGACGCTCCGGTGTTGCCGCCGCATGAGGAAGCACGGGTCGTTTCCGAGCTGTGCAACCAACTGCAACATTCCGAGGGTCAGCCAAAAGGATTAACGGGCACGAATCGCTGATGAGGCGCAGTCAGACTGCGTTTCCCTCCGGAACTCAGCGGGTGAGCGATGAAGTCCCTCGAAACAGCCGCGATGGTCGCGTACGTGGCGCGATGGCGCGAGGTCACTGCAGTGGGAACGATGAGCACGTGGTCTCTGCATGCTCAGAACGGCGCGGACGTTGTTTACGACAGTGCCAAAACGGGCGCGAATTTGCGCACTCTAGTCACAGATTGCGCAAACGCCATTGCGACCTCGAATATCGATCAAACCGAGGCCCGGCGCGGGTTTGGTGCTCAATTGCCGGGGTCGAAGATTGTGCCAATACGATCACCTCCCCACATTCGCCCGAAATGGAAAAGCCCCAGCCGCGCAAGGCTGGGGCTCTTGTGTCTGGTGGGCCCCCCGAGAGTCGAACTCGGCACCAACGGATTATGAGTCCGCTGCTCTAACCAAGCATGAGCTAGAGGCCCGGCAAGGGCGCGTACTATATCAAAGCGCCTCGGGGTTCGGACAACCGGACATCCAGACGGCGTCCCTTGTGGAGGATGCAGCGCGGCATGTGGCCGGATTTCGAAGGCGGATCGATCGTCGACCTGATGGATAGCGTGGTGCGCGCGCGGGGTGGCAGGGCTGCCGGGCAGGGTTTGCGCGAGGTCGTGACGTCGGGCTGGCGCGACGCACGCACTGTCGTACTGCTGGTGCTCGACGGCGTCGGCATGAAGCAGCTTGACCTGCTGCCGGACGACAGCTTTCTGCGGCGCCACTATACGCACGCACTGACATCGGTTTTCCCTTCCACCACGGCGGCGGCGATCACGACCTTCATGACCGCGCGCGCGCCTGCGGTGCACGGATTGACGGGCTGGCACGTACGCTTCGACGAACCGGGTCTCGATGGGCGGGTGCTGGCCATCCTGCCGGTCACGCCACGCGGTTCACACGACGTTTCTGCGCTGATGCTGACGCCTGACGAGATATTGGCGCGGGTGTGCCGCACGCCGTCGATGTTCGCTTCGCTGCCCGGCGACAGCTGTGTCGTTTCGCCGGCCGACATCGTCGATTCGCCGTTCAACCTGCGCCACAGCGCCGCGGCGCGGCGCATCGGCCACTATGGCTTGCCGGACATGCTGGACCAGATCGACTGCGCACTGCGAGCGCCGTCTCCACCGTCCTACGTCTATGCCTACTGGCCGGATTTCGATCATTGCGCCCATCAGCGCGGCGCGGCGTCTGACGAGGCGGGTGCCCTGCTGCGCGCAGCCGACGCGGCGCTGAGCCGCTGGGTGCAGGCGCAGCCACGGCGCGACTCGTTGCTGCTGGTGACTGCCGATCACGGTTTCATCGATGGCCCACCGCAGCGCTTGATCGACATGGAGGACTTGCCGCTGCTCGCCGATTGTCTCGCCGGTCCGCTGTCCGGCGAACGACGGACGGTGTTCTGTCACGTGAAGCCGGGGCGCGAGCGCGATTTCGAGCACGCGGTGCATGCGCTCGACCACGCCTGTACCGTGTGGCGCTCGGCCGATCTGCAGGTGGCCGGGCGTTTCGGGCCCGGTGCGCCCCATCCGAAGCTGCTGTCGCGCGTCGGTGACTTCACGCTGGAAATGGCGGATGACTGGACGCTGCGCGACACGATGCCAGGCGAGCGCAGGCATCGTCTTGTTGGCGTCCACGGCGGTACGCACGCCGACGAAATGAGGGTGCCGCTGGTTCAGCTGGTGATATAGCTTTCGAGTTGCCGGATCAGGAATTGCTGGTAAGCGATGGTTTCCTTGACCATGTCGCCGATGGACACGACGCCGACCAGCGCACCGGCTTCGTCAAGCACCGGCAGGTGACGGATGCGCTTGTCGGTCATGAGCTGCATCGCGTCGTCCACCGTATTGACCGGCGTCACGTGGATGAGCTTGCTCGTCATCACCTCGCGCAGTGTTGTCGTCGAAGAGCTCTTTCCTTCGAGTACCACGCGCCGGGCATAGTCGCGTTCCGAAAAAATGCCGGCAAGTCTGCCGGCATCGGTGACCAGCACGGCGCCGATGCCGTGCTCCGCAAGGAGGCGCAGTGCGTCCAGCACTGTGCGGTCCGCCTCCATCGTCGCGATCGGGGCGGCTTTTCCTTCAAGTACCTGGGCTATCGTTTTCACAGTGCATCCTCCCTGTTGTCGATCAGGACTCCGGGTGAGGATGCACCCGAAATCAGGTCTCCGTGTCGAGGAAGCTGCGCAGCTTCTCCGAACGCGACGGATGACGCAGCTTGCGCAGCGCCTTGGCTTCGATCTGGCGAATGCGCTCGCGCGTGACATCGAACTGTTTGCCGACCTCTTCCAGAGTATGGTCGGTATTCATTTCGATGCCGAAGCGCATGCGCAGCACCTTGGCTTCACGCGGCGTCAGGCTGTCCAGCACTTCCTTCGTGATGTCGCGCAGGCTGGCGAACAGCGCGGCGTCGGTCGGCGCCAGCGTTGCGGTGTCCTCGATGAAGTCGCCGAGATGGGAATCGTCATCGTCGCCGATCGGTGTTTCCATCGAGATCGGTTCCTTGCTGATCTTCAGGATTTTCCGGATCTTCTCTTCCGGCATTTCCATGCGGATGGCCAGCGTGGCCGGATCAGGTTCAGCACCGGTTTCCTGCAGGATCTGGCGGGAGATACGGTTCATCTTGTTGATCGTCTCGATCATGTGCACCGGAATGCGGATGGTGCGCGCCTGATCGGCGATCGAACGCGTGATAGCCTGGCGGATCCACCAGGTCGCATAGGTCGAGAATTTGTAGCCGCGGCGGTATTCGAACTTGTCCACCGCCTTCATCAGTCCGATGTTGCCTTCCTGGATCAGGTCGAGGAACTGCAGGCCGCGGTTGGTGTATTTCTTCGCGATCGAAATGACCAGGCGCAGGTTGGCTTCGGTCATCTCGCGCTTGGCGCGGCGCATCTTGGCCTCACCTGTGGACATCTGCTTGTTGATGTCCTTCAGTTCCTTCAACGGCAGCCCGATGCGGTCCTGGATGTCGATCAGCTTGCCCTGTTCCTCGATGATGGCAGGCGCGGCGCGCAGCAATTGCGCGCCATTCGACTTGGCGGCGGTGATTTCACCCTTCAACCAGTCGATGTTCACCTCGTTGCCGGGGAACACCTTGATGAAGTGCGAGCGCGGCATGTTGCCCTTGTCCACACACAGTTCCAGGATCTTGCGTTCGTGCTTGCGTGCCGACTCGACCATGCCGCGCACCGAATCGCACAGCTTTTCGATCATGCGGGCGGTGAAGCGGATGTTCATCAGTTCGTCGGACAACTGCTTCTGCAGCTTCAGGTAGATCTTGTCCTGCGAGCCCTTCTTGTCCAGCGTGGCCTGCATCTTCGTGTAGAAGGCGCGGATGTTCTCGAAGCGCTCGAGTGCGTCGGCCTTGAGCTGGATCAGCGATGCGCTCATCGCGCCGGCTTCGTCTTCTTCTTCCTCGTCGTCCTCTTCGCTGTCCTCGTCGACGGTCGGCTCCGGTGCCGCGGCAGCTTCTTCCTCAACTGCGTTCGGATCAATCAGGCCGTCGATCAGTTCGTCGATACGCATTTCCTCGCGCGCCACCTTGTCCGCCATGTCGAGGATTTCGGCAATCGTCGTCGGGCAGGCGGAGATGGCCTGGATCATGTGGCGCAGGCCGTCCTCGATGCGCTTGGCGATCTCGATCTCGCCCTCGCGGGTCAGCAGTTCGACCGTACCCATCTCGCGCATGTACATGCGCACCGGATCGGTCGTGCGGCCGAATTCCGATTCCACCGTGGACAGCGCCTGCTCGGCTTCTTCCTCGACTTCCGACGCATCGACCACAGCCGGGGCGTTTTCGCCCATCAGCAGGTCTTCCGATGCGGGAGCTTCGTCAAAGACACGGATGCCCATGTCGTTGAAGGTCGAAATGATGGACTCTATCTGCTCGGCATCGACGATGTCGTCCGGCAGG
Source organism: Methyloversatilis sp. XJ19-13 (assembly GCF_024580155.1). Classification (NCBI taxonomy): domain Bacteria; kingdom Pseudomonadati; phylum Pseudomonadota; class Betaproteobacteria; order Nitrosomonadales; family Sterolibacteriaceae; genus Methyloversatilis; species Methyloversatilis sp. XJ19-13. The sequence continues at coordinate 107,248 of NZ_JANINH010000009.1, forward strand.
TGGTCGTTGATTTCGGCATAGGTAAGGTAGCCACGTTCCTTGCCGAGCGCGATCAGCGTCTTCAGGCGCAGGCGGCGCTGGTCGGCGTCCATCGGCAGTGCATTTGCGACGGCGCCTGCTGCCTTGGCAGCTTTCAGTTCCTTAGCCTTGCTGGCGGCGGTGGCGGCCTTTGCGGGCTTTGCGGCGCGTGCCGCGGCGAGCTTCGGTACGGCTGCTTCAGTCGGGTTGGCGGCGGCAACAGGTGTTTCTTCGACCGCTACCTGCTTGCGTGTATCCTTCGACTTGTCCTTGGCGACCATGTAATTCCTCAGATCTGCGTGTTACCAACGATCTTCCGACCATCGGAATATCGTCCGCCGGCATCGATGTGACACCCCGCGATGTGGCGGCCCGGAATGCTGCAAGGGCATCCGGCTGACGTTTTTGCGATTCGCTCTACATTCGCTCTACGGTTCGGCTCGCGCTACGGTTCGAGTACGTTGCGCCCGACGAGTTCGGCAACGCCCGGAAGGGCGCCAGCGCCGCCGGCGAACGTTCAATAGGGGAACCCGTCATTATACGTGTTTTAGGGGGAGCGTCGGCCTGTTTCAAGTGCCGGCCTTTTCCTTCAACAGACGATGCAGCTCTTCCTGCTGTGCCAGGGTCAGCCCGGACTGCCGGCTCAGTTCCGTCAAGCGCTTGATCGAATTCGATATTCCGGCACGTCGCAGATGCAGGATGGTGTCGTCGAACATGTGCGGCAGTGCACCTTCATCGGCTACATCCTCCAGCGAGCTGGCTGCAGCTTCGGTCATCAGCGCTCCGTGCGGGCTGCTCCGGAAGAATTCCATCAGCGCGGCGGCGTTCGGCGATTCGATGTCGCCATGTTCCAGGCAGTCCGCCACGGCCTGCACCGCCTGCAGCCAGCTGTCGTCCTCCACGAATTCCAGATGACCCAGCCGCAAGCTCAGTTCAGGGCGCTGCATCACGATGCACAGCAACTTGCGGGCAGGTGAGGACGGCGCTGTGCGTGGCGCCGCTGCCGGCGCGCGCGCCGGATAGCTGCCGCGCCGAGGCATGCGCAGCCCGCACGCCTCTGCCAGTTCGGCCGCTGACAGGCCGACCGCCGGCGCAAGCAGGTGGAGCAGCTGGGTGCGCAGTGCGCCGGCCGGCACCTGCGTGATCAACGGCTTCGCCTCCGTCACCAGCTGTGCGCGCCCTTCGGCGCTGTGCGTGTCGCAGCGCGCCTCGAGCTCGTGCAGCAGGTATTCGCTCAGCGGCTGAGCCGACAGCGCAAGCTGGCGGAAGCGGTCTGCACCCTGTTCGCGCACGAAGCTGTCCGGATCGTGTTCCGGCGGCAGGAACAGAAACGATGCCGATCGACCGTCGGCGAGTTCGGTCAGCGCCGATTCGAGTGCACGCCAAGCGGCCTTGCGACCGGCGCGATCACCATCGAAGCAAAACACGATTCGATCCGTCTGGCGGAACAGCTTGTGGATATGGTCGGCTGTGGTGGCGGTACCGAGTGTGGCGACCGCATTGCCGACGCCGAACTGCGCCAGCGCAACGACGTCCATATAGCCTTCGACCACAAGAACGAAGCCGTCGTCGCGGATCGCCGTGCGCGCCTGCGTCAGGCCGTACAGCTCGCGGCCCTTCGAGAACAGCGGTGTTTCCGGCGAATTCAGGTATTTCGGTTCACCCTTGTCGAGCACGCGGCCGCCGAAGCCGATCACGTTGTTGCGGGCGTCGAAGATGGGAAACATGATGCGGTCGCGGAAGCGGTCATAGCGCCGTCCTCTTTCCTGGCCGTCCGACGCCTCGGCGTCGATGACCAGGCCGCACTCGTTCAGCCCGGGCGCCTCATAATCATCGAAGGCGTCGCGCAGCCCTTGCCAGCCATCGGGCGCATAACCGATGCCGAAACGTGCCGCAATCTCGCCTGACAGACCACGCCCCTTGAGGTAGTCGATGGCGCGCGGTGTCTTCTTGAGCTGCTGCTTGTAGTGAATCGCGGCGCGCGCCATCAGTTCGGTCAGCGAAGCGGCCTGTTGGCGACGCTGTGCCATTTCCGGCGTGAAATCCTCCCGTGGCACGGTCATGCCGGCCTGGCGCGCCAGTTCCTCTATCGCTTCCGGATACGGCAGGCCGGAGTATTCCATCAGGAAACCGATGGCGCTGCCGTGGGCGCCACAGCCGAAGCAGTGATAGAACTGCTTGGTCGGGCTGACCGTGAAGGAGGGCGACTTCTCGCTGTGGAACGGGCAGCAGGCCTGGTAGTTGGCGCCGGCCTTCTTCAGCGGCACGTGGCGCTCCACCACATCGACGATGTCGACCCGGTTGAGCAGTTCCTGGATGAAGGACTGCGGGATCATGCCCGCGCCCGGTCAGCCGCCAGCGCCGCCGAGCGCGGACTTCACGAGTGCCGATGCGGCGGTCATGTCGGTCCTGCCGGCCAGCTTCGCCTTCAACGGACCCATGACCTTTCCCATGTCGGCCGGACCGGTTGCTCCGACCGCCGCAATCACCTCGGCGATGACGGCGCGCACCTCGTCGGCGCCCAGTTGCTGCGGCATGTAGGCAGTCAGGATTTCGAGTTCGGCCTTTTCCGCGTCGACCAGATCCTGCCGGCCTGCGCTTTCGAACTGACTGATCGAATCGCGCCGCTGCTTGAGCATCTTGTCGATGACCGCGGTGACCTGTGCATCGTCGAGCACGATGCGTTCATCGACTTCCTTCTGCTTGATCGCCGCAAGCAGCAGGCGAATCGTGCCCAGACGCGCACTGTCCTTGGCGCGCATCGCCGATTTCATGTCTTCGGTGATCTGGTCCTTCAGGCTCATGGTCGGGTGCTCGCAGCGAAAACGGTTGAAGGGGCGCAAGAAACACAAAAAGCCGAAGGCGCTGTGGAGCGCATCCGGCTTTTTGATTCAAGCCCTGCAGCCTTGCAGGGCCCGGCGATCAGTACAGCTTCGGCGGCAGGGTCTGGCTGCGCAGCCGCTTGTGATGGCGCTTGACCGCGGCAGCCAGCTTGCGCTTGCGCTCGGCGGTGGGCTTCTCGTAGAACTCGCGTGAGCGCAGTTCGGTCAGCGTGCCTGCTTTTTCGATGGTGCGCTTGAAGCGACGGATCGCCACTTCGAACGGTTCGTTTTCCTTGACGCGAATACCCGGCATGCAACAGCCCTCAATGGCGCGCCCACTTCTCTGGATGGAAGCAAACGCATAACGGAAAGCCGATGAGTATATCGCCTAGTTGGCGGTGTGCCAAGCCTGACCGACGTTGCGCCCCTTACAATATCGGTCATGTGGATACTTGGCATCGAATCGTCGTGCGACGAAACCGGTCTGGCGCTTTACCACGACGTGCGCGGGTTGGTGGCGCACGTCGTGCATTCGCAGATCGACCTGCACCAGGCCTATGGCGGCGTAGTGCCGGAACTGGCGTCACGCGACCACGTGCGGCGCATCGTGCCGCTGTACCGTCAGGTTCTGGCCGAGGCAGGTATCTTTGCGGGCGACATCGACGCGGTGGCCTACACCGCCGGACCGGGCCTTGCCGGAGCGTTGCTGGTCGGTGCAGCGTTTGCGGAATCGCTCGCGCTGTCGCTGGGTCGGCCCGCGATCCCCATTCATCACCTCGAAGGGCATCTGCTGTCGCCACTGCTGTCGGCCGACCCGCCGGCGTTTCCGTTCGTGGCGCTGCTGGTGTCGGGCGGTCACACGCAGCTGATGCGGGTAACCGGCGTCGGTGCGTACGAGTTACTTGGCGAAACGCTGGACGACGCGGCAGGCGAGGCGTTCGACAAGACCGCCAAGCTGCTCGGCCTGCCCTACCCGGGTGGTCCGGCACTCGCGGCACTGGCCGAGCATGGCGTGGCGGGCCGCATCAAGCTGCCGCGCCCGATGCTGGGCAGCGGGGATCTTGATTTCAGTTTTTCAGGCCTGAAGACAGCCGTGCTCAACACGGTCAACAAGGGGGTCGAAGACGCTGCCCGGGCAGACCTCGCGGCTGAATTCCAGGAGGCTGTGGTCGACGTGCTGGTCGCAAAATGTCTTGCCGCACTGCGCCACACCCGCCTGAACCAGCTGGTCGTGGCCGGAGGCGTCGGTGCCAACCGGCGCCTGCGCAGCCGGCTCGATGTCGAACTGGCGCAGCGGCGCGGCCGTGTGTTCTACCCGGAGCTGGCGTTGTGCACCGACAACGGCGCAATGATCGCCTTTGCAGGCGCGTTGCGGCTGGCGGCCGGTCTGGTACAGACCTCGACGGGCGGCGAAATAACCGTGCGGCCGCGCTGGGCGCTCGATACGATCTGAACGTGTCGCGTCAGCCAGCGGCGGTTTTCTTGCGCCCGATACGGCTTTCGCTGCCATTCATCAGACGGCGGATGTTTTCGGCGTGGCGCCAGATCAGCAGTCCGGCCATCGCGGCGAATGCACCGCACACCACAGCTGAGCCGGTGTAGAGCAGGCCCGTGATCGGCGCGCTGCATGCGGCAAGCAGAGCAGCGAGCGATGAGTAGCGGGTGACCGCCGCGATGGCTATCCAGATGCCGAGTGCGATCATGCCTGCCTGGGGAACAGCAACCAGCATGACACCGGCCGCCGTAGCAACCCCCTTGCCGCCGCGAAAGCCCAGCGTGGCAGGAAAGACGTGGCCGACAAAAGCTGCAACGCCGGCCAGCAGGGCCATGGTGTCGCCCATGCCCAGTGCGCGCGCCACCCATACGGCAACGCACCCCTTCAGCGCGTCACCGAGCAGCGTGAGAATTGCTGCCTTCTTGTTGCCGGAGCGCAGTACGTTGGTGGCACCGGGGTTGCCCGAGCCGTAGGTGCGCGGATCGGCAAGTCCGAAGATCCTGCTGGTGATGACGGCGAAGGGGATGCATCCGAAGGCGTAGCCGATGACGAGAGCGAGGGCGATGCTTGAAGCGGTATTCACGATATGTGACGGGCCCGACGTAGAATCCGGTCATTCTAGTTCCACACGGGCAGCACGCGAGTCATGGACTGCATATTCATCGAAGGCATGAAGGTGACCGCTTCGGTCGGTATTTACGCCCGCGAAAAAGCGCATACGCAACAGCTGGAAATCAGCATGACGTTTGGCGTTCCGGACGCCGCAGCCGAAAACGACGACATCAACGACACCATCGACTACGCCGAAGTGGTCAATCGCATCCGCGCCGAACTGGGCCAGCGCCACTTCAACCTGCTGGAAACGCTGGGCGAATTCGTCATCCACATGATGCTCGAAGACTTCAAGGCGCCGTGGGTCAAGATATCGATCGCCAAGACCGGCATCATGAAAGATGTGCGTCAGGTCGGCGTGACGATAGAGCGCGGCCGTTCGCCGACAGCCTGAAGCCGCCAGCGGCGGCCTCGTGTGCCAGCAGCCAGCGCTTGATGCCGGGCAGGAAGCCGGAGGTCGAATGCGCGAAGCCACCCAGCCTGCCGCCTGCCGCAACGATGCGGTGGCAGGGAATCACGACCGGAAAGGGGTTGGCGCCGCAGGCACCGCCCACCGCGCGTGGCGAACTGCCGATCTGCGCTGCGACTTCGCCGTAGGTCAAGGTACGCCCCGGTGAGATCGCCCGCATCACCTGCCAGACCGCGCGTTGGTGCAGCGTGCCGGCCGCGGCAAGCGGCAGCTCGAACGGCGTCAGCGGATCGCGCAGATAGGCCGTGAGCTGGGTAGTGACTTCGCGGCCAAGGGCGCAGCGCGCACTGCGCGTCAGCCCGGAAGGGAGAAATTCGATGCCGGTAACAGTGTCTGCTGCCAGCCGAACGCCGAGTGCAAAGCCCGGTGCGCCAACGATGACGTCCCAGTCGTCTTCCACCGTGCTCATTGCGCGGTACGACCCGACAGCAGCTGTGCCTTCAGATCGTCCTGCGTGGGCACCGGGCCGATCCACACTGCGAGCAGGCTGCGATAGAAATCTTCGCCCTTGATCAGCGTGGTCGAAGGCTGGCCATCGACCACGATGCGCGTACCGCGGCCGGGTATCCAGTCCAGCGCCAGCCGGCTGCCAGATTTCACGGATCCGATGGCCAGCACCTGTTCCGAAAAAGCCTTGATGCGCGGCTGCATCGCCTCGTACTCGTCGCGCGGCAGATTTTTCCTGATGCCGCGGATCAACGGCTTGTTGAAGTGCTCGGCCGGTACATCGACCATCGACACGATTTCGATCCGCTTGGCGCCCGGCACCTTCATGGCACTGTCGAGACTGTCTGCCGGGGCGCCCAGGTATAGCCCGATCGCGTAGGCCTTGAGCGAATAGAGGCTGCGAATGCCTTCGCCATTGAGCTTCAGTGGCGCATCGGCGACGCGGGTAACCGGATCGAAACGCTGTGCCGCGGGCTCTGCTGCGTACAGCGGAGCGGACAAGAAAAAGAAAGTGATGAACAACGCGAAGGCGCGTGACGGCATGCCGGACTCCGTACTGGGAGAACATCTGATTATCCCGCGTCGCCATGCGATGGCAACGCTGAAGTGGCAAAGATGACAGATTTGTTTAGGAAATAGCCTTAAAAAGAAGCTGCAACCTATTGTTTTTCATGTCTTGAGGTGCAAAGATTGAGGACCTGGATATTCAGTTGCCGCATGTTTCCGCGGCAGGGAGAACACATGAGAACAACGAAAAGGTCAGCGTGGCGTGCCCATCGGACGTCCGCTTCTGGTTTGCGACGATGGCTTTACCTTCCGGCTGTCGTGCTGTGGTTGGGTAGCCAGGCCCATGCGCAGTCGGTCACCGAGCAGGCGGCTGCACACATCGAAGCGGGGCGTCATGCAGCGGCCTATGCCCTGCTGGCGCCGCAGGAAAGCGAACGTGCCGGCGACCCGCAATTCGATCTGCTGCTCGGCATTGCAGCCGTTGAAACCGGTCGCCATACGCTGGCGGTGTTCGCACTCGAACGGGTGCTGGCGTTGCAGCCGGACAACGCGCGTGCCCGCGCCGAAATCGGTCGCGCCTATCTCGCGCTTGGCGAATCGGCGAGCGCAAAACGCGAGTTGCAGGCGGTGCGCGGACAGAATGTGCCGCCGGAGGTCGCACGCTCGCTCGATCGTCTGCTGTCGGCGATCGATCGTGCGCCGACCGCGCCCAGACCGTCCTTTTCCGGCTTCGTCGAGGCAGCGGTCGGGCGCGATACCAACGTCAACAGCGCCACGTCGGCCGGCTCGATCGCGATTCCGGGTCTGATCGGCGACTTCACGCTGACCGGCGACAGCCGCAGCCGCGACGCCTGGTTCTCGTCACTCGCCGGCGGCTTCAATGCGCGAATTCCGGTCAGTCGCGAGTGGGCGGTGGTGGGTGGCGTGTCCGGGGCCGGTCGATTCAACGGCGGTGAATCGCGCTTCGACACGACTGCGGTCGATGGCAACGCAGGCGTTGCCTGGACGCGTGGCGCCAACCGCGTCACCGCGGCGTTGCAGGGCGGCATCTTCGAGGTGGACAGCGACAAGCTGCGCGACTACACCGGCCTGAGCCTGCAGTGGCAGCACACGCACGACGCGCGCAACCAGACGACCGCCTTCATGCAGCATGTACGCCTGCGCTACGACGGCAGCAACGACGTGCGCGACGTCAACCGGAACATCTATGGCGTTGGTCACGCCCACGTGCTGCAGGGTGGCAAGACGATGATGTTCGGCAGTTTCTATCTGGGCAGCGAAACCGGTCGCAACGATCTGCCTTCCGGCGTCAATATCGCCGGCAACGATGTCATCGGCTTCCGTGTCGGCGCCCAGCACACGCTTGACCCGCGCTGGCTGCTGTTCGGTGCGCTCGCTCATGAAGCACGTGATTACGAGAATCCCGATCCCTTGTTCCTGCGCGTGCGCGACGATACCTTGACCACGCTGTCGCTCGGTGCAACCTATGCGCTGACCGAACGCTGGTTGTTGACGCCGTCCGTCACACTGATGCGCAACGATTCCAGTTTCAGCATCAACGATTATCGCCGCGGCGTTGCACAGTTCGCCGTGCGCCGTACGTTCTAGGAGATCGCCATGACCCGGATTTTCAGGCCAGTCCCGTTGGCGCTCGCCATGGCAGCCGCGTTTCCGCTCACCGTGAATGCCGACAGCGCGGCGCGCGTCGAATTCACCGCCGGCGAAGTCCGGGCGGTCGCAGCCGACGGACGCAGCCGTCCGCTGACGCGCGGCGCGCAGGTGGGCAGTGGCGACACCATCGACACCGGCAGCGGGCGTGCCCAGATGCGCTTCACCGACGGCGCACTGGTGTCACTGCAACCACAGACACAGTTCCGCATCGACCAGTACGCATTCGCCGGCAAACCGGACGAGGACCGCGGCTTCTTCAACCTGCTCAAGGGCGGTTTGCGCACCATCACCGGGCTGGTCGGCAAGGCGAATCGCAGCAACTACAAGCTCACCACCTCGGTCGCCACCATCGGCATCCGCGGCACCGAATTCTCCGTGGCCTACGGCAACAGCGTGAATGTCACGACCGGCGATGGCGCCGTCGATGTGTGCAACGGTGCCGGATGCCTGACGGTCGAGGATGGGCAGAGTGCGTATGTGGCCGACCAGAACACGATACCCGTCATCATCGAGGTCAAGACCGACCTGCCGCCGCCGCCGCCATCGAATGCGTCGGGCGGCGTCGAGCCAGCGGTGAGCAACGAGGTGTTTCTCGTCGGCGAGGAACGCAACGACGACGGTGATCTGGTCACGCTTGACGGGCAGGACCCGCAGGGTGACCTGCAGTCGGGCGACGGCTATTACGTGTATGGGCAGTACACCGAACAGTACGGAGGCTATGGCGGCCTGGTCACGCTCACTGGTGTAACCACGGTCATCGAGGGCAGCGCACTCAAGTCAGCCGACAATGGCGACAGCGGCGTGCTGACTGCAGGCACCGTCGTGCAGTCAGCACAGGACGGCATCATCGGCTGGGGCCGCTGGGCCAGCGCGTCATGCTCCGGCTTTTCGTGCGACGGCGACGTCATCGCCGACCTGCATTACGTCACCGGCCGTGCCACGCCGGATCTGGCGGCGCTCGGCGGCATCAGCGCGACCTACAGCCTCAGCGGCGCAACGACGCCGACCACCTCGGGAGGCGCGCCGGGTGGCGCGGTCAGCGGTACGCTGCTGGCCGATTTCAGCAGCTACACGGCTGATCTGGATCTCGGCGTCACCGTCAGCGCGGTCACGTTCAACGTCTCCGGTTCAGGATCGATCAATTCGGGTACGGCCGCCTTTGCCGGCTCCTTCGACAGCTGCAGCGGATGCGGCAGCACACCGAACGGCAGCTTCCATGGTTTCTTCGCCGGGCCTGCAGCGGAGCGGGCCGGGGTTGTGTACTCCTTCGACAGCGCCATCGGCGGCATCGACAAGGTGACGGGCGCCGCGGTGTTCGCCAAGGGCGGTTCGAACATGGGCAACTGACGGCGCGCGCCGCGGCCGCGCGCGGCAGTCGTCTTTTCGGCGGCCCGGCACGCCCGGGTCGCCGACCCCTGGCTTTTCGCGTCCTGTCCCGACGCTGCGCGAACGATCCCCGCGCAGCGCGGTCTTGGTCCGTCGGCAGACAAAAAACGGACACCACGCAACATGCCCCATCACACCCCGCTGATCACGACCATCGTCGGCGGTCTCGTGCTCGCGTTCATCTTCGGTTCGCTGGCGCATCGGCTGCGCATGCCGCCGCTGGTTGGCTACCTCGTCGCCGGCATCGCGGTCGGTCCGTTCACGCCCGGCTTTGTCGCCGATGTCGCGCTGGCGCAGGAACTGGCCGAAATCGGCGTCATCCTGCTGATGTTCGGCGTCGGCCTGCATTTTTCGCTGAAGGACCTGATGTCGGTGAAGGGCATCGCCATTCCGGGGGCGATCGTGCAGATCGGCATCGCCACGCTGCTCGGCATGGCACTGGCCTGGGCGATGGACTGGACCGTCGGGGCGGGCATCGTATTCGGGCTGGCACTGTCGGTCGCCAGCACGGTTGTGCTGCTGACGGCGCTGCAGGAGCGGCGGCTCGAAACCACCCGACGCGGGCGCATCGCCATCGGCTGGCTCATCGTCGAAGACATCGCCATGGTGCTGGCGCTGGTGCTGATCCCCGCCTTCAGCGGTCTGCTCGGCGGCCAGGGTGATGCGCTGAGCGGCGATGCGCTGCTGAAGACGCTTGCCATCACGCTGGGCAAGGTGGCCGCTTTCGTCGTCGTCATGCTGGTGGTCGGACGCCGGGTGATCCCATGGACGCTGGAACGCATTGCCGATACTGGTTCGCGCGAGCTGTTCCGGCTCGGCGTACTGGCCATCGCACTCGGCTTCGCACTGGGCTCGGCCTATGTGTTCGGCGTGTCGTTCGCGCTTGGCGCCTTCTTTGCCGGCATGATCCTGAGCGAATCCGAACTGTCGCACCGTGCCGCGGAAGAGTCGCTGCCGCTGCGCGACGCGTTTGCGGTGCTGTTCTTCGTGTCGGTCGGCATGCTGTTCGATCCGTCCATCGTCGTGCGCGAGCCGTTGCTGGTGCTTGCCACCGTGTTCATCATCGTCATCGGCAAATCGATCGCCGCGGCGGCCATCGTGCGCGCTTTCGGCCATCCGCTGAGCACCGCGCTGACGGTGTCGGCCAGCCTGGCCCAGATCGGCGAGTTCTCGTTCATCCTCGCGACCCTGGGTCTGTCACTCGGGCTGCTGCCGGAAACCGGGCGCGACCTGATACTGGGCGGCGCCATCATTTCCATCCTGCTCAATCCGCTGCTGTTCGTTGCGCTGGACCGGCTCAAGCCGTGGCTGGAAGCGCGCGAAGGCACGGCGAGCGCGGTCGTGCCGGATACCGCCGCCGCAACCGGAATCGAAGGTCATGTCGTGCTGGTCGGCTTCGGCAAGGTCGGCCACCGCATCGTGATGGCACTGCTGGAAAGCGGGCACAAGGTGGTCGTGATCGAAGACCATGCGGAAGTGGTCGAGGCGCTGAACGGTGACGGCATCCCGGCGCTGTACGGCAACGGTGCGGCGCCCGGCATGATGGAGGCAGCGCGCATCGAGAGCGCGCGTTTCCTGCTGGTCGCCATTCCTGATGCGCTGGAAGCCGGTCAGATCATCGAGCACGCCCGGCGCATCAATCCGGACATCGAGGTCATTGCGCGTGCCTACACGGACGCCGAACTGGCGCACCTGGAAAAGCACGGCGCGACGCACACCGTCATCGGTGAGACCGAGATTGCGCGCGGCATGGCGCAGCGGGTCATCGACGCGATGGTCTGAGTCAAAGGATGTCTCAAAGGGTGTCGATGAAGTTGCGGATGCCGGCCAGCAGCATTTCGATCGAGATCGCACACAGCAGCAGCCCCATCAGACGCTCCAGCGCAGCGGTGCCGCGTTCGCCGAGCCTGCGGATCAGCGGTCCGGCGGCTAGCAGCACCACAGTGGTGACGGCCATGGCGGCGCTCATCGCGCCCAGCCAGGTGTAGAAGCGCTCCGGCTCGCGCGACACCAGCAACATCACCATGGCCATCGCCGACGGTCCGGCGATCAGCGGAATCGCCAGCGGCACGATGAACGGCTCGCCACCCGACCACTCGCCGAACACGCCATCCGGCTGGTGGAAAATCATGCGCAGCGCGATCAGGAACAGCAGCACGCCGCCGGCGATACCGAGCGAAGTTTCCGACAGCTGAAGCACGCGCATGACCGATTCGCCGGCATACATGAACAGCACCAGCGCCAGCCAGGCGGCGAAGCACTCGCGCAGGATGACGAGCCGGCGCCGCTCCCGCGGAACGTCCTTCATCAGCACCGTCATCACGGGCGCATTGCCGAACGGATCGAACAGCAGCAGAAGCAGGATGCTGGCGGAGAGGAAGCTGTCGGACATGTTCTGGAATCAGGTGGCGCGCGTGAGGGAGACGTTGGGCATCGCTGCGCTCACCCCAACCTACGGAGTGCGGCACGCAGGTACGGTTAGCGCAGCAATGCCGAACATGACGGTGCCACCCGGCAGATCGGTAGGTTGGGGTGAGCGCAGCGATGCCCGACATGACTCCCCGAAAGATTCGCCCCTCGACGAAGCACGGACAAGCGCTCCGGTTACGGTACGGACTCTCAAGACCGCACCTGGCCGTCCCCCAGCACCACCCATTTCTGGCTGGTCAGACCGTCGAGGCCGACCGGACCGCGGGCGTGGATCTTGTCGGTCGAAATGCCGATCTCCGCACCCAGTCCGTACTCGAAGCCGTCGGCGAAGCGGGTCGATGCGTTGATCATGACCGATGCCGAATCGACCTCGCGAATGAAGCGCATCGCCCGCGTGTGATTCTCGGTGACGATGGCGTCGGTGTGCTGCGAGCCCCAGCGGTTGATGTGATCGATCGCCTCATCGAGCGAATCGACGATGCGCACCGCGAGGATGGGCGCCAGGTATTCGGTTGCCCAGTCTTCGTCGGTGGCGGCCATCATCGCCGGCACCAGCGCGCGCGCGCGCTCGCAGCCGCGCAGTTCCACACCCTTGCCGAGATAGATGTCGGCCAGCCGGCCGAGCACGCGGGGTGCCGCGGCGACATGCACCAGCAGCGTTTCCATCGTGTTGCAGGTGCCGTAGCGGTGGGTTTTCGCGTTGTCGGCGATGCGCACCGCCTTGTCGTCATCCGCCTGCTCGTCGATGTAGACATGGCAGTTGCCGTCAAGATGCTTGATCACCGGCACCTTGGCATCGCGCGAAATGCGTTCGATGAGTCCCTTGCCGCCGCGCGGCACGATCACGTCGACGAACTGCGGCATCGTGATCAGCTCACCCACCGCCGCGCGGTCGGTGGTGTCGACCACCTGCACCGCAGTTTCCGGCAGGCCGGCGGCGACCAGTCCGTCGCGTACGCAGGCGGCGACCGCCTGATTGCAGCGCGCCGCTTCCGAGCCGCCGCGCAGGATGGCCGCGTTGCCGCTCTTCAGGCACAGCGCCGCGGCATCCGCCGTCACGTTCGGCCGCGCTTCGTAGATGATGCCGATCACGCCCAGCGGTACGCGCATCTTGCCCACCGTGATGCCGCTCGGCCGGCGCTTGAAATCGGTCATTTCGCCGACCGGATCGGGGAGCGCGGCCACCTGTTCCAGACCGGTGGCCATGGCTTCGACGCCCTTGGCGCTCAGCGTCAGTCGGTCGATCATTGCCGCGTCCAGACCGTTCTCGAGCGCCGCGGCCACGTCCGCCGCATTGGCTTCGAGCAATTGTGGCGCGCGCTCGCGCAGCAGTGCGGCGATGCGCAACAGCGCGTCGTTCTTGGCGGCGGTCGACGCCTGCGACACGACGCGCGACGCGGCCCGGGCCTGACGGCCCAGCGTATTCATGTAGTCCTTGATGTCCATCTCGTGTCCTGGAGTGCTCGGTCGCGGTGACTGCGGGTAAAGGCGGATGAAAGCAGAAAGCGCGGCGGCGTGCCACCGGTTTCTGGCAAGCGAGGGGCCGGGGTAGGGTTGTTGGGCATCGCTGCGCTCACCCTAACCTACGGTTGGGCGTGGCGGGCGGTGATGAGGGGCGGTCGATGAGGTGAGGCCGAGGCGGTGGTCGGGGCGGGTGCGGTGTGGTGTGGTGTGTTGGGCATCGCTGCGCTCACCCCAACCTACGGATCGGGCGCGGGCGGTGGTGCTGAGGCCATATTGGTGGGGCGATACCGCTTTGCAGGCAGGGCTCGTCCTTGTAGGTTGGGGTGAGCGCAGCGATGCCCAACAGCAGTCCGCTACTCACGACACGAACGACCGCCTGTCCCCGTGGCAACACTCAGCGTGCGCAGACCCTGAGCGCGATCTGCAGGAACTCGTCCCACACATCGCCGCGCGCAACCCCCTTGATCATGCGGTCGAGCCGGGCCGCCTGCATCAGCGCCGTGCGCGTGGCACCGGATGACAGCCGCGCGAGTGCGCGCCGGTAAGGCGACTGGCGGGCGCCGAAGATGCGGGCGGTGGCGAGAGCTTCATCGGCACTGCGGCCGGCGTCCATTTCAGCCCGCGCAATGGCCAGCGTGCGCAGCTCGGCCACGATGATCCACAGTACCAGCGGTGCGGCCACGCCTTCGGCGCGCAGGCCGTCGAGCAGCCGGCTCGCTCGTGCTGCATCGCCGGCCAGCAGTGCCTGACGCAGGTCTTCCACGTCGTAGCGCGCGACGTCCATCACCGCGTTGCGCACCTGTTCCAGCGTGAGCTTGCCCGGCGGATGCAGCAGCCCGAGCTTCATCACTTCCTGATTGGCGGCCAGCAGATTGCCTTCGACATGGGTCGCCATGAAGTCGAGCGCGTCCCGATCCGCGCTTTGCTGCTGCCGAGACAGGCGCGCGGCCAGCCAGTCCGGCAGGCGGTCGAGCGGCGGTGCGTTCAGCTCCAGCACCACGCCGGTCGCCGACAGCGCGGCAAACCAGGCGCTCTTCTGCGCCTTCCAGTCCATCTGCGGGAGCGTGATCAGCGTCACCGTCCCGGCGGGCGGACTGGCCGCAAAGCGCGTCAGCACGTCTCCGCCGTCGCGTCCCGGCTTGCCGGTCGGAATGCGCAGGTCGATCAGCTTGTCGCCCCCGAACAGCGACATATTGCCGGCCGCTTCGGCCAGCGCCGACCATTTGAAGTACTGCGTCACCATCAGCACTTCGCGCTCGGTGAAGCCACGTGCCCGCGCCGCGGTGCGGATCGAATCCGCCGCTTCGATGACCAGCAGCGGCTCGTCGCCGTGCAGCACGTAGAGCGGCGCGAGCGAGCCTTTCAGGTGGCCGTCGAGCTGTTCGGCGCGCAACTGCATGCGGGTCAGGCGGGTTTCTTCTTGATCGCCTGCAGGCGGCGCAGCAATTGCTGCACGACATCGCCCTGCATTTCGGCGTACAGCAACTGTTCCTCTTCCTGCTTGGCCAGCACTTCGACGTCGTTGGACGTGATGTCGCGGCGGACTTCGATGGTCGACACCGGCGCGATTTCCTCGCCCTTCGGGCTCCGGACCTTGAATCCGAAGCGCTGTCGCAACTGGTACTCACGCACCCGGCCAGCGGAGTTCAGACTCAGAATGACCTTCTCGACGCGGTTTTCCGTGATGTCGATGACTGCATCGGCGTCCTTGAGCTCGTCGGTGACGCGGGTCGTGCTCTGGGCGTCGATGGCGCGCCGGATCTGCGCCGTCATTTCGGCGTAGGGGCTGGCATTGATGAACACGGTTGCGAACGGCAGGTCACGCACGCCGCGCAGGTGGAAGCCGCAGGCGCCGAGCAGCAGCGCACTGCCGGTGGCGGCGATCAGGCTGCGGCGGGCCTTGAAATCAGGGGCGGTCACACGTTTCTCCCGCGTCAGCACACGATGTTGATCAGACGGCCGGGCACCACGACAACCTTCTTCGCCGGCTTGCCTTCCATGAATTTCTGCGCCGCCTCGCTGGCCAGCGCCTGCGCTTCGATGACGTCCTTCGCCGCGTCGGTGGCCACGCGCAGGCTGCCGCGCAGTTTGCCGTTGACCTGCAGCATCAGCTCGATTTCGTCCTGCACCAGCGCCGAGTCGGCGGGTTCGGGCCAGGACGCGTTCAGGATGTCGTCGCCGAAGCCGCAGTCGCGCCACAGCACGTGCGTGATGTGCGGACAGATCGGCGACAGCACGCGCAGCAGCATCGACAGGCCTTCGCCGATCACTTCTGCTGCAAGCGCGCCGTCGCGCGGTGCCTTCTCGAGTGCATTGAGCATTTTCATCGCGCCCGACGCGACCGTGTTGAATTGCTGCTTGCCCAGATCGTAGCTGGCCTGCTTGAGCACCAGATGCAGTTCGCGCCGCAGGTCGGCCAGTTCAGCGGGCAGCTTCGCGCGGCCGAGCGTGGCACGGGCCGGCATGTGCGCACGCAGGTCGGCGTCGAAGCCCTGCGCGAACGCCCACACCCGTTTCAGGAAGCGGTGCGCGCCCTCGACGCCGGCGTCGTTCCATTCCAGCGTCTGTTCCGGCGGGCTGGCGAACATCATGAAGAAGCGTGCCGTGTCGGCGCCGAACTCGTCGATGATGGATTGCGGATCGACGCCATTGCGCTTGGACTTGGACATCGTGCCCATGCCCTGGAAATCGACCGGCTGGCCATCGGCGATCAGCGTGGCGCCGGTGATGCGGCCAGCGTCGTCGCGCAGCGGCGTCACCTCTTCCGGTGCGTAGTATTCGATGCCGCCCTTGTCGGTGCGGCGCGAATAGATGTGGTTCAGCACCATGCCCTGGGTCAGCAGGCGGCCGAACGGTTCGGTCACCGTGGTCAGCCCCATGTCGCGCATCACCTTGCACCAGAAGCGCGAATACAGCAGGTGCAGGATGGCGTGCTCGATGCCGCCGATGTACTGGTCGACCGGCATCCAGTAATTGGCGCGCTCATCGACCATGGCGCCATCGTTGCCGGCCGAGCAGTAGCGCGCGTAGTACCAGCTCGAATCGACGAAGGTATCCATCGTGTCGGTTTCGCGCTTCGCAGGCGCGCCGCACTTCGGGCAGGCGACGTGAATGAAGTCGTCGCGTTTCAGCAGCGGGTTGCCCGAGCCATCCGGAATGCAGTCTTCCGGCAGCACCACCGGCAACTGCTCGTCCGGCACCGGCACGTCGCCGCAGTGGTCGCAGTGGATGATCGGTATCGGGCAGCCCCAGTAGCGCTGGCGCGACACGCCCCAGTCGCGCAGGCGCCACTGGATCTTCTTTTCGCCCCCTTTTGCGGCGAGATCGGCCGCCACCG
This sequence comes from Methyloversatilis sp. XJ19-13, assembly GCF_024580155.1. Lineage (NCBI taxonomy): Bacteria > Pseudomonadati > Pseudomonadota > Betaproteobacteria > Nitrosomonadales > Sterolibacteriaceae > Methyloversatilis > Methyloversatilis sp. XJ19-13. Next base: position 123,906 of record NZ_JANINH010000009.1, read on the forward strand.
CGTCGACCGCCGCTTCGTAACCCAGCTCGTCGTACCGGCCGCTTGCGGTGCACATGCCGTCCTTCGAGGCATACCACTCGGCCCATGCGTCGGTCGAGAACACCTTGTCGCCGAGCGAAATCACCTGCCGGATCGGCAGGTCGTATTTCTTCGCAAAACCAAAGTCGCGCTCGTCGTGCGCCGGCACCGCCATCACTGCGCCGTCGCCGTAGCTCATCAGCACGTAGTTGCCGACCCACAGCGGCACCGCTTCGCCGGTCAGCGGATGTACGACGGTCAGTCCGGTCGGCAGGCCTTCCTTTTCCATGGTCGCCATGTCGGCTTCCATCACCGAGCCGTGCTTGCACTTTTCGATGAAGGCGGCCAGATCGGGGTTGTGGCGCGCGGCATGCGTGGCCAGCGGATGTTCGGCGGCCACGGCGCAGAAGGTGACACCCATGATGGTGTCGGCGCGGGTGGTGAACACCCACAGCTTGCCGTCGTCGATCAGCGCGCCCGCGTCATCGCGGATGTCGTGCGTGAAGGCAAAGCGCACGCCGGTGCTCTTGCCGATCCAGTTCGCCTGCATGGTCTTCACGCGCTCGGGCCAGCCCTCCAGCGTGTCGAGGTCGTTCAGCAGTTCGTCGGCGTACTGCGTGATGCCGAAGTAGTAGCCGGGAATCTCGCGCTTCTCTACCAGCGCACCGGTGCGCCAGCCGCGGCCGTCGATCACCTGTTCGTTGGCCAGCACGGTCTGGTCGACCGGGTCCCAGTTCACGACCTGCGTCTTCTTGTAGGCGATGCCCTTGTCCAGCATGCGCAGGAACAGCCACTGGTTCCACTTGTAGTAGGACGGCTGGCAAGTGGCCAGTTCGCGGCTCCAGTCGATGGCGAAGCCCAGCGACTGAAGCTGCTGCTTCATGTAGGCGATATTGTCCCAGGTCCACTTCGCCGGCGGCACCGCGTTCTTGATTGCCGCGTTCTCGGCCGGCAGGCCGAAGGCGTCCCAGCCCATCGGCTGCAGCACGTTGTAGCCGCGCATGCGGTGAAAACGGGTCAGCACGTCGCCGATCGTGTAGTTGCGCACATGGCCCATGTGCAGCTTGCCCGACGGGTAGGGGAACATCGACAGGCAGTAGTACTTCGGGCGGCTCGCGTCTTCGACCGCCCGGAAGGCGTGCGTCGTGTCCCAGTGCTGCCGGGCGGCGGCCTCGACGGCGGACGGCGTGTAGGCGGAGGTCTGTTTCTGTTGCATGGCGCGGGTTTGCAGCGAGGTTAGGGGTGCAAACCCGCGATTATAGGCTGTGCGGACCTCAGGCAGAGGACAGCTTGCGCGGCGCCAGCCGGCTGCTCATCTGCTCGATCAGCGCCTTTTCGGTCTCGCGCGCGAGCGACAGCGTGACCTGCGGATACGGGATTTCGTGGCCGCGTGCATCGAATTCGGCCTTCAGCCGGCGCAGGAATTCGCGCTTCACCTCCCACTGCGCCAGCGCCACCACCTTCAGCCGGGCGCGCAGCGTCACGGTGGAGTCGTCCCACGACTGGACGCCGGCGATGTCCAGATCGCCCAGAATCTTCGGCCCGAGCTGTTCATCCTCGCGCAGACCGGCGGCGACCGCCTTCATCACCTCAAGAATGTCATCCACCCGCTCGCGGTAGTGCACGCCGACGTCGAGCACGGCGTGGGCGAATTCGCGCGAGCGGCTGGTGACGGTCGTGATTTCACCGTTCGGCACGAAATGCACATTGCCCTCGTAGTCGCGCAGTCGCACGTAGCGCAAGGTCACTGCCTCGACTGCACCATCGTGGCCTGCAATGCTCACCACGTCGCCGACCCGGATCTGGTTCTCGAGCAGCACGAAAAAGCCGGCGAACAGATCCTTCACCAGACTTTGCGCGCCGAAACCGATGGCGATGCCGGCGACGCCCGCGGTGGCGAGCAGCGGTGCGACTGACACGCCGATCACACTGAGCACCAGACCGCCGGCAATGACGAACACCACCACCGACGCAGCGTAGCGTGCCACACGCACCAGCGTGTCGATGCGCTTGACGTCTTCGATGCAGTCGGTGCGATTCTTCAGCGCGGCGTACACGAGATTGATCGCGCGCCGCGCCGCCAGGCGCAGCCCCCACGCGAGCAGCAGGATGAAGCCGAGCCGTATCGACAGGTCGAGCAGCAGTGGCAGGCGTTCCATCGCCCAACTGTAGAACCAGGTGGTCCATTGAGTCCATTCGGCCATTCTTGTGTTCTCCCTTGCAGTGAAGTCATCTTTCCCGACACCCTCATGTCGTGTCGGTTCCCGTCATCACGACATTGAAAGCAGGAGCCGGGCAGGGTAAGCGCCTGCAATCGCCCACCGCTGTAGTGGCGGGCTGCGCGGTTAGAATCGGCCGGATGAACGCAAATCCGCTCCTCGCCGGTCTGAATGAACCGCAGTTCCAGGCTGTCACGCTGCCCTCGCAGTCGGCACTCATCCTCGCCGGTGCCGGCTCCGGCAAGACGCGCGTGCTGACCACCCGGCTCGCCTGGCTGATTTCCACCGGCCAGGTGTCGCCGCACGGCATCCTGGCGGTCACCTTCACCAACAAGGCGGCCAAGGAAATGCTGGCGCGGCTGACCGCCATGCTGCCGATGAATACGCGCGGGCTGTGGATCGGCACCTTCCACGGCCTGTGCAACCGCATGCTGCGCGCGCACTGGAAGGAAGCCGGCCTGCCGCAACTGTTCCAGATTCTGGATTCGGCTGACCAGCTGTCGGCCATCAAGCGCCTGCTGAAGGCGCTGAACATCGACGACGAGAAGTTTCCGCCGCGCGAGCTGGGCTACTTCATCAATTCGGCAAAGGAACAGGGCCTGCGGCCGCACGAAGTCGAAGCCTTCGACGACTTCGCACGCCGGCGCGTCGAGCTGTATCAGGCCTACGAGGCACAGTGCCAGCGCGAAGGCGTGGTCGATTTCGCCGAACTGCTGCTGCGCTGTTACGAACTGCTGACGCGCAATGAACCGATCCGCGCGCACTATCAGCGGCGCTTCCGCCACCTGCTGGTGGACGAGTTCCAGGACACCAACGTGTTGCAGTATCGCTGGCTCAAGCTGCTGGCCGGTCTGGGTACCGAACATCAGGCAGCGGTGATGGCGGTCGGCGACGACGACCAGAGCATCTACCGCTTCCGCGGCGCCGAGGTCGGCAACATGCGCGACTTCGAGCGCGAGTTCCATGTCGACAACGTCATCCGGCTGGAGCAGAACTACCGCTCGCACGGCAACATCCTCGACGCGGCCAATGCTGTCATCAAGCAGAACACCGGCCGGCTGGGCAAGAACCTGTGGACCGAAGCCGGCAGCGGCGAGCCGCTGCGCGTGTACGAGGCGTTCAACGACATCGAGGAAGCGCGCTGGGTGGTCGAGGAAATCAAGGCGCTGATCAATGACGGCGCGGCGCGCTCGGACATTGCGCTGCTCTATCGCAGCAATGCGCAGTCGCGCGTGCTCGAGCACGCGCTGTTTTCCGCCGCGATTCCTTACCGGGTGTATGGCGGCCTGCGTTTCTTCGAGCGGCAGGAAGTGAAGCACGCGCTGGCCTACATGCGACTGATCGCCAATCCGCACGACGACACCGCCTTCACCCGGGTGGTGAATTTCCCGACCCGCGGCATCGGCGCCCGCTCGCTCGAACAACTGCAGGACGTCGCGAAGGCGTCCGACTCCAGCCTGTACGGCGCGCTGAACCTGCTGACCGGCAAGGCTGCGCAGTCAGTCGGCCATTTCATCGATCTGGTCGATCAGCTGCGCTTTGCGTGCGAGGGCCTGACACTGCCGGAAATGGTCGAACAGGTGCTGGAACTGTCGGGGCTGCGCGCCCACTACAAGACCGAGAAGGAAGGGCAGGAGCGCATCGCCAATCTCGATGAAATCATCAACGCGGCGAGCAACTTCATCTCCGAAGAAGGCTACGCGCAGGTGGCGGCCGAAGACGAAGCCGCACCGCCTGATCCGCTCGCCGCCTTCCTGTCGCACGCATCGCTCGAAGCGGGCGAACACCAGGCCGATGCAGGTCAGTCGGCGGTGCAGCTGATGACGGTGCATTCGGCCAAGGGGCTGGAATTCGACGCGGTGTTCCTCGGCGGGCTGGAGGAAGGGCTGTTCCCGCACGAGAATTCCATCCTCGAACGCGAGGGGCTGGAGGAAGAACGACGGCTGATGTACGTCGCCATCACCCGCGCGCGCCGCCGTCTTTACCTGTCATTCGCGCAGTCGCGCATGCTGCACGGCCAGACGCGCTACAACCTGCGCAGCCGCTTCTTCGACGAGATTCCGGCGGAACTGATGAAGTGGCTGACGCCGCCCGCCACGGCGCGTGGCTTCGGCAGCTTCGGCAACGCGGCGGTGCCGCCGCCGCCATCCAGCAGCAACCCGCGGACCTTCGGCAGCGGCCGCAAGTCGCCGTCGAGCAACGACACCGGTTTTCGCATCGGCCAGCAGGTCAGCCATTCGAAGTTCGGCAGTGGCGTCATTGTCAATGCCGAAGGCTCCGGCTCGGACGCCCGGGTACAGGTCAATTTCGGCCGCGAGGGCGTCAAATGGCTGGCGCTGGCAGTGGCCAAGCTGAGCGCGGTCTGACATGAACCGGCGCGTCGCCTTCCTGTTCTGGGCGCTGCTATCCGGTGCGACCGGGCAGGTCGCGGCCAGCGATCAGTGGCGCACTGCGCATCTGCGGGGCGAATGCGAAACGGCCCTGACCGAGGCGCGCACCGCCGCGGACGCAGGCAGCGCGGAGGCCCTGCTGCAATTGTCCGACTGGCATTTCTTCGGCACCTGTCTGGACAAGGACGACATCGCTTCGGCGCGCTTCGCCCTGCAGGCGGCGCAGGGCGGGCTGCCGCGCGCCCAGGCAGTCGTTGGCCAGCTGTACGCCAGCGGGCTGGGCGTCGAGCGTGACGACGCCGAGGCGCGTCGCTGGTATCTGCTGGCGGCCGACGCCGGCGATGCCGAAGCCATGCTGCTGCTGGCGCGCCACCTCGAAGCTGACACCTCCAATCCGGTTGCGGCCGATGTCGCGCTGGCCTGGGCCAACCGCTCGGCCGAAGCCGGCTATGCCCCGGCATTTGTCCATCTGGCGCAGCTGTACAGTGGCGGCGGCGCGCAGACCGACTACGCAAAGGCCGCGCAGTGGCTCGACCGGTCCATCGAGTCTGGCTACAAGGACAATGGCGTGTGGGTCGCCTATTCATGGGCCTGCCTGAACCTCGGCCGCTACGACGATGTGCTGCGTGCCGTCGATCAGGTGCCGAAGGAAGCGGCCGAGTACAAGGCGGCGCAGATCAACCGCGCGCACGCGCTGTTGCTGAATGGCCAGATCGGCAATGCGCGCGAGGTCTATGCCGCCAACCTCACGCTGCGCGGCGAAGACGAGTTCCGTCGCATCCTGCGCGATGACTTCGCCGAATTGCGCCGCTCCGGCCGCTCGCACCCGGCGATGGTGCGCATCGAAAAGCTTTTCGCGATCGGCGCAGCCCCGCAGTGAGCCGTCAGGCGGTGCACCGGGATCGCTATCGACGCTACGCCGAACTTGCTGCCGAACAGGTCGAGGGGCGCGACTATCGCGTCACTGCCGTACGTCGTGGGAGCGGAATCGCAGTGATCGCGCCGCACGGTGGGCGCATCGAGCGCGGGACGTCCGAAGTCGCGCGCGCAATCGCCGGCGAGGATCTGGACCTGTACCTGTTCGAAGGCTGCCTGCCGTCACTCAATTTCGAAACCCTGCATCTGACCAGCCGGCATTTCGACGAGCCGCGTGCGCTGGCGCTGATCGCCGGCTGCCACACGGTGCTGGCGGTACATGGCGTGGCCGATACCGGCGAGCGGGCGCTGCTCGGCGGGCGCGACAGCCTCCTGGCCTGCGCGATCGCCGATCGGCTGTTCGTGCGCGGCGTACGTGCCCAGGTGTCGGGCCACCGATATCCCGGTCGCGATGCCGCGAATGTCTGCAACCGCGGATCGAGCGGGCAGGGCGTACAGCTGGAGTTGAGCGACCGCCTGCGTGGCGGGCCATTGGAACCTGCGGTGGTCGAGGCGGTACGGCGGGCGCTTCTTTACAGGCTGAGCGCCAGCGAACCCTAGCTACCGCCGCGCAGCGGCGCCGCCAGATCGCCGGAGCAATTCAGGTACTGCGCCGTGACGTCGCGCGGTGCCGGTCCGGTGAACGGGATTTCGATGTCGCCGCCGACCTGTCCGAGCACCAGCGTGCCGCCGAAGAACATGAAGTTGCGCAGCAGCGTCGCCCAGTCGAGACGCGCATCGGCTTCGAAGCCGGGCAGCGTGAGCAGTCCTTCATTGGGCACCAGCAGCACGGCGGGCCTGAACTGGCCGATTTCGAGCCGGGCCAGCACCGGTAATGCACCGCCGCCGGCCGGTGGTCTGACTTCCACCCGCGCCGCGACGTCGTCACCGACCCGTTCGCGCAGGATCTGGATGTCCCAGCCCTGTATCGACACCGCGCTGCCACAGCGGCGCGGCCAGCCGCTGTCCAGTCCGACCACCGCGCGATAGCTGCCGGCCGCGCCGGCGGAAACGGTGCCCAGGCAAAGCAGGAGGAAGAGGAGGCTGCGAAGCATGGTCACTCAGACAGGGCGAAGCGGCTGCGAGTTCGACCGCACGGTTACCGCTGCCACCGCCTTCGCAGCCGCTGCGGCGCATCGAACGCGATCATCGCGACCACGGCCATCAGCGGCTTTCGAGCAGTTCGTACAGCGCAACAAATTCCTGGGTCACTTTGTGGCTGGGAGCGAAATGGATCAGCGGCTGCGCCGCTTCGTGCGATTCCTTCACCTTGACCGATGACGACAGCGCGGCTTCGAGCACCGGCAGGCCTTCGTCGCGCAATTCCTGCACCACGCGCACCGGCAGGCTGGAGCGCGCCTGGAACTGGTTCACCACGATGCCCTCGAGTTTCAGCCCTTCGTTGTGGTCACCGCGGATTTCCTCGATGTTCTCGATCAGCGTGTACAGCGCCTTGCGCGAGAAATCGTCGCAGTCGAACGGAATAAGCACCGACTCCGCAGCGATCAGCGCACAGCGCGAGTAGAAATTGAGCGCCGGCGGGGTATCGATGTAGATGTTGTCGAAGTAGTCGAGCGCTTCCAGCGCCTCGCGCAGCTTGTAGATCTTGTAGCGCGACTCCAGCTTGTTTTCGAGTTCAGCCAGCTGCGGGCTGGCACTCATCACCGACAGACCGGGGTGCCCGGTGTCGCTGATGAACTCGGCCGTGTCGCGTGGCGTGAGCTTGAAATTGAGGATCTGGTCGAAGAAGTCGGCTGCACCCAGTTCCACCTTGTCGGCGGCATCGCCGAGCAGGTAATGGCTCGAATTGCACTGCGTATCGAGATCGATCACCAGTGTGCGTTGGCCGCGCGTGGCACTGATGGCGGCCAGATTGCAGGTGATCGTGGATTTGCCGACGCCACCCTTCTGGTTGAACACGACACGACGCATGACGGACTCCGGTGGACGCGAGCCTGCATTCTGCCAAAACCGACGGTGCAGTGCACCATGAACTTGGCCGGTAGAATCCGTGCTCATGTTCAGGAACCTGCCCTTCCGATGACCGATTTCGCTGTAAGCATGCACCGTACCGGTGGCCCCGAGGTGTTGCAGTACGAGGCGGTCGATCTGTGCGACCCCGCGGCAGGCGAGGCGCGGGTGCGACAGCACGCCATCGGCGTCAATTTCATCGACATCTACTACCGCTCCGGGCTCTACCCCATGCCGCTGCCCGGCGGGCTGGGGCTGGAAGCTGCCGGTGTGGTCGAAGCGGTCGGTGAGGGCGTGACCGACATCGCACCCGGCGACCGCGTGGCCTATGCCGGCGGCCCGCCCGGTGCCTACGCCTCGGTGCGCAACCTGCCCGCCGACCGGCTGGTACGCCTGCCCGACGCGATCGATTTCGACACCGCCGCGGCCGTGATGCTCAAGGGACTGACTGCGCAGTATCTGCTGCGTCGCACCTGCCGCATCGAACCAGGTGACAGCGTACTGCTGCACGCCGCGGCCGGTGGCGTCGGTCTGATTGCCAGCCAGTGGGCGCAGGCGCTCGGCGCGACGGTCATCGGCACGGTCAGTACGCCGGCCAAGGCAGAACTGGCCCGTGCCCACGGTTGTGCTCACGTGCTGACCGATGTGGCACCGGCCGATCTGCCGGCGCAGGTGCGCGCGCTGACTGGCGGCAAGGGTGTGCGCGTCGTCTATGACGGCATCGGCCGCGACACTTTCATGGCCTCGCTCGACTGCCTCGCCCCGCTCGGCATGATGGTCAGCTTCGGCAACGCGTCCGGACCGGTGGCCGCATTCGAACCTGCGCTGCTGGCGCAGAAGGGCTCGTTGTTCCTGACCCGGCCGACCTTGTTTCATTACGTGGCGCAGCGCGCCGACCTGCTGGCTGCTGCCGGCGAATTGTTCGCCCGGGTGGCCGACGGCACCGTGCGTGTTGCCATCGGGCAGCGTCATGCGTTGAAGGACTGCGCGCGCGCGCAGGAAGCGCTCGCTGCACGGCTTACCACCGGTTCGCTTTTGCTCATGCCGGAGTGAAGGATGAGGAAGGAGCGGGCGGAACACACTGTGCCCGGCGTGGCACGCCGATTACCGATGGACCTTGCGGAGCATTCCCGATGAAGTTTCTGTTGTCGCTGCTGGCCTGCTGTTGCATGCTTTCATCCGCCATCGCGCAGACGCCTGCCCAGACGGCCTTTCTGAAGGCGGAAACACGCAGGATCGAGGATCAGTTCGTACGTCGCATCGTCGACATTACCCGCCTGCCCGACGCGCAGGTGCGTTCGGCGATGCCGGCGGAAGGCCGCATCACCGACCCGGCCGCGCGCGTGGTCGCGGCCATCGAACAGCAGCGTGGCCAGCCGCTGAGTGACGAACAGAAGCAGGCCATCGCGCAGGCCGACGAGGAGCGCCGCAGTGCGCTGGTCGCGGCGCGTGCTGCAGCCAAGGACAGATAGACGCGGCGCGCGAGAGCATCGGGCAAAGGCAGCACAAGGCCAGCAACATGGCCGTGACAGGTAACAGCGACATCAAATAGCCATCACAGCAGCGCTGGCCGGGAGAAAAACGATATGGGATCCAAGGTGTGTGCCATTGTCGGCATGGGAACCGGAGTCGGTGCCGCGGTGGCACGGCGCTTCGGTGCCGAAGGCTATTGCGTGGCGATGATTTCGCGCAATGCCGGCAAGCTCGAGCGCTATGAACACGAACTGGCCGCGCGCGGTGTGACCGCGCAGGGCTTCGTGGCCGACGCGGGGAGCGACGAATCCATCGTGTGCGCCATCGAAAGCATGCGCCACGCGATGCCGCCGCCCGAGGTGCTGGTGTTCAACGCCGCGGTACCGCGTGAAAGCGCGCCCTCGGTGCTCGACCCGGAAGCGCTTGCGGCGGATCTGCGCATCGGCGTGCTGGGCGCGCTGATCGCGGCGCGCGCCGTGCTGCCGGCGATGCGCGCGGCCGGTCAGGGCAGCATCCTGTTCACCGGCGGCGGACTGGCGATGGAACCGGTCGCCGCGGCGGCTTCGCTGTCGGTGCAGAAGGCTGCGCTGCGCAATCTGGTGTTCAGCCTGCATCAGGAACTGTCGCCGGCCGGCGTGCATGCCGCCATCGTCACGATCGCAGGCGTGCTGCGCGAAGGCAGCCTGCTCGATTCGGCCCGCGTCGCCGACGCGTTCTGGACCCTGCATTCACAGCCCGGCGGCCAGTTCGCGCGCGAAATAGTGCTTTCCTGACCGTACTTTCCTGAGCGTATTTTCCCGAGATTGCTGCATGTATAGCGTACTGGTTGCAAATCCCAAGGGCGGTGCCGGCAAGAGCACCCTGGCGACCAATGTCGCGGCGCACTACGCCACCCAAGGGGCCCGTGTAATGCTGGGCGACATTGACCGCCAGCAGTCGGCGCGCCACTGGCTGGCCCTGCGTTCGCCTCTGCTCGCGCCCATTTCCGGCTGGGACATCGAACCCGACCTGCCCGCCCGGCCGCCGCGCGGCACCACTCACGTGGTCATCGACACACCCGCGGGCCTGCGCGGCAAGCGGCTCGAAACCATGCTGCGCAGCGTCGACCGCATCCTGGTGCCGGTGCAGCCGTCGATCTTCGATATCCTCGCCACCGGCGAATTCCTGAACGAGCTGGCGCAACACAAACGCATCAGTTCGGCGCGGGTGCGCATCGGCATCGTCGGCATGCGGGTCGACACGCGCACGCGCGCCGCGCAGGAACTGGAGCGTTTCTGCGCCGGGCTCGATCTGCCGGTTCTGGGCTATCTGCGCAATTCGCAGCTATACGTGCAGACGGCCGCGCACGGCATGAGCATTTTCGACCTGTCCCGCTCGCGCGCTCAGACCGACCGCGAACAGTGGCAACCCATCATCGACTGGCTGGACTCCCCATGAACAACCCGAACAGCAAAAGCCTGGCCGTCGTCCGCAACAGTTCCGAGGAGGAGGGCGTGAAGGCACGCATCCTGTGCTTCGCCGGAAGCACACGCGAGGCATCGTTCAACCGCAAGCTCGCACTGGCGGCAGCCCGTGCGGTCGAAGAGGCGGGCGGTGAAGCCACCTTCATGGACCTGCGCGATCATCCGCTGCCGCTGTACGACGGCGACCTCGAAGCGTCGGCCGGTCTGCCGCTGGGGGTGCGCCCGCTGAAGGAACTGTTCAAGTCGCATCACGGCCTGTTCATCGCGTCGCCGGAGTACAACGGTTCTTTCAGCGCGGTACTGAAAAACACGCTGGACTGGATTTCCCGCCCGGCCGGCGACGAGGCCGGTACGGTGCCGTATGCCGGCAAGGTGGCCGCGCTCGCCGCGGCCTCACCGGGCGCGCTGGGCGGCCTGCGCGGTCTGGTGCATCTGCGGGCGGTGCTGCAGTCGGTCGGCGCGCTGGTGCTGTCCGAGCAGGTGGCCGTCGGCGGGGCGTCCACGGCCTTCACGTCCGAAGGCCGTCTGGCCGACGAGCGCCTGCAGCAGATGCTGGACCGCACGGCGATGCGTCTGGTCGACGTGGCGGCGCGCCTGCGCCCCTGATTTCTTTCCGCTGATTTACTGTCCGATTCCAGGAAGCACCAATGAAATACCTGCGTGTGCGCCATCAGGGCGCCGAACGGCTGGGCCGCATTGCCGGTGACTCGGTTGAACTGCTCGACGGCGACCTGTTCGACGCGCCTCGCGCGACCGGCGAAATCGTGCCGCTGGCCGACGTCGAATGGCTGATGCCGTGCGTGCCGTCGAAGATGATCATCATCGTGAACAACTTTCACGCGGCCGTGCAGAAGGCCGGTGGCAGCGTGCCGGCTGAGCCGTTGTTCCTCGTGCGTTCGCCGACTGCGCTGAACTGGCACGGCCAGCCGATCCCGAAACCGCTGGCCTTCGACGGTCGCGTGTTCTACGAAGGCGAACTGGGCGTGGTCATCGGCAAGGTCGCCCGCAACCTGGACGAGGCGCAGGCGGCCGACGCCATCTTCGGCTACACCTGCGTCAATGACGTGAGCGCGCTGGAACTGGTGGACAAGGACCCGTCATTCGCGCAATGGACCCGCGCCAAAAGTTTCGACGGCTTCGGCTGCTTCGGGCCGGTCATCGAAACCGATGCGCTGCCGGCCGATGCCGAAGTGGTCACCACGGTCGGCGGGCGCGAGCGCCAGCGCTATCCGGTGTCCGACATGATCATTTCGCCGGTGAAGCTGGTGGCGATGATTTCGCGCGACATGACGCTGCTGCCCGGTGACGTGATCTGCTGTGGTACCTCGGTCGGCGTGCTGCCGATGAAACCGGGCAGCACCGTCGAAGTGACCGTCAGCGGGGTCGGCACGCTCAGCAACGTGTACGCGCCCGCTGACTGAACGACCTGTGTCAATACGGCTCGGCCGCGTCTGATGCACGCTTGACGGATGGACGCCCACGCCGGATTACCCCACCTGCAGCCGCTGCTGCTGTTTCTCGCCATCGCCGGTCTGGTGATGCCGCTGCTGGCGCGCGCCCGGGTCAGCCAGGTCGTGGCCTTCCTCTGCGCGGGCGCCCTGGTCGGTCCGTATGGTCTGGGCCGGCTGGCCGCTGACCAGCCCTGGCTGGGGGCGCTCACCATCGCCGACGGCGAGGGCGTGCGCGGCCTGGCCGAGCTGGGCGTCATGTTCATGCTGTTCGTCATCGGTCTCGAACTGTCGGCACGCCAGCTGTGGTCGCTGCGGCGCTGGGTGCTGGGCGTGGGCAGCGCTCAGTGGCTGGGCACCGGCGCGCTGATCGCCGGCATCGCGCTGGCCTTCGGGCACGGCTACGAAACGGCGCTGGTGCTCGGCCTCGGCCTCGCGATGTCATCAACCGCGGTGGTGATGCAGCTGCTCGACGAGGCCGGTCAGACGCGTTCGACGGTCGGGCGCACGAGTTTTGCCGTGCTGCTGCTGCAGGACATCGCCTTCGTACCGCTGCTCATCCTGCTCGGCCTGATGGCCGATGATGGCGCAGGCGGCACCGTCAGCGGCTTTGCATGGCTGCTGCTCACCGCGCTGGCCAAGGCGGCGCTGGCGGTGGCGCTCATCCTGCTGCTTGGTCGGCTCGTGCTGACGCCGTTGTTCCGCCGTGTGTCGGTCACCACGCAGGCCGACAGCTTCATGGCGCTGACACTGCTCGCCGCGCTCGGCGTCGCGGCGCTGACGGGCAGTGCCGGACTGTCGATGGCGCTCGGCGCCTTCCTGGCCGGACTGATGCTGTCCGAAACCGAATACCGCCACGCTGCGCTGCAGGCCATCGAACCGTTCAAGGGTTTGCTGATGGGGCTGTTCTTCGTGTCGGTCGGCATGAGTCTCGATCTGGTGACCGTGGCCGCCGATGCGCTGTGGCTGGTGGGCTCGGTGATCGGCCTGTACGCGCTGAAAAGCGCCGTGCTGTTTACGCTGTTCCGCCTGTTCGGCATGGCACGCGGTGACGCGGCCGAGGCGGCGCTGTTGCTCGGTCAGGCCGGCGAATTCGCGCTCATCGTCATCGGCATCGCGCTCGGCGCCGGTCTGCTGGACGCTCGTACCGGCAATTTCATGCTGCTGGTGGCCACGCTGAGCATGTTCATGACGCCGCTTGCGGCAAAGGCCGGCCGTGCGCTGCGCCGGCGCTTCGATCGCGCTGCGGACACGGCGGGCGAAAGTGCGGCCGCGCGAAGCCTGCCCGCGCAGGAGGATGTGGTCATCATCGCCGGCTTCGGCCGTGTCGGGCAGCGGGTGGCACGTGTGCTGGACCGCGCCGGTCTGCCGTGGGTCGCCATCGAACGACACGTCGCCGCAGCGACGCGCCATCATGCAGCAGGTCGGACGGTGATTGTCGGCGATGCCGGCAGCCCGTCACTGCTGCATCATCTGGGCGCCGGTCGGGCCCGCGCGCTGGTGGTCACGATGGATGATCCCGCCGCGGCACGGCACGTGGTGCGCAGCCTGCACGCCGAATTCCCGGCGCTGCCGCTGATCGCCCGGGCGCGGGATGGCGCCCATGCTGCCGAACTGCGCGCGGCCGGCGCCAGCGAAGTCATTCCGGAGGCGCTGGAAGCGGCGCTCCAGCTGGGCGATCATGTGCTGGCGCAGCTGGATGTGTCGCTGGCACAGCGTGGCGAACTGATCGACGCCGAACGCCGCAGCGCCGACTGAGTCCTTTTGCGCCGCGTCAGCGCTTCACGCCCGGCGGCAGCGCCGGCTTCATTTCAGTTGCGCTCGGCTGCACGTGGTCGTGGCTTTCGATCGTTGGATGCTCCTGCCCGGCATGCACCTTGCGGGTCGAAGGCTTGACACCCGGTGGCAGTGCCGGCTTCTGTTCGGTGGCCGTGAGCTGCGCGTGGTCGTGACCTTCGATCACCGGGTGTTCGTGGCCGGCATGCACCTTGCGCGTCGACGGCTTGACGCCCGGCGGCAGCGCCGGCTTCATTTCGGTGGCGCTCGGCTGTTCGTGATCATGGCCTTCGATCACAGGGTGTTCGTGGCCGGCGTGCACCTTGCGTGTCGACGGGGTGACGCCGGGCGGCAACGCCGGTTTGTTGCCGACGTTGGCCGGCGCCTTGTCCTTCAGCGCGTCGGCCGGATGCGCCGAACCGGCATGGCCCGACGCGGTGTCGGCCCATGCGGTCGTACAGGACAACGCGGAAAGTGCCAGAGCGGCCCAGATCCTGTTCATGATTGCTTCCTTCCGGTAGTGAGTGATTGCAGCCAGTGTGCGCCTCTGACGCGCTTGACGCATTGACCTGACTCAAAAGCATTGCGCGCAACCGGTTGTCGCGACACGCCGGCCGGGTACGCGGCGTATTCTTCTTCGCGCCATGCCGCCCGCCCAACCTGTCCTGTTCCTGCACGCCAATGGCTACCCGGCCGGCGTGCACCGCCAGTTTCTCGCTGCACTGGCGCGCCACCATCCGGTCGGGGCGATCGACGTGATCGCCGCCGCGCACGGCCCCGGCCGCGACTGGCGCAACCTGCTGACGCAGGTGCTGGCCCGGGTCGACGCGCTGCCGGATGAACCGCTCGCGCTGGTGGGGCACTCGATGGGCGGCTATCTGGCCGCCATGGCTGCCGCGCGCCGGCCGATGCGCGTGGCGCAGGTCGTTCTGATCGATGCGCCGCTGGTCGGCGGCTGGCGCGGGGCAGTGCTGACGGCATCACATGCCAGCGGCCTGTCGCGCAAGGTGGGTCCGGCGCCGATTGCCGCTCGCCGGCGCATGCATTGGCCATCGCGCGAAGACGCCCGGCGACACCTGGCCGACAAACCTTTCGTGCAGCGCTGGGCGCCCGGCGTGCTCGACGATTTCCTGGCCGCCGCACTGACCGATCACCCGGATGGCGGTGTCACGCTGACCATTGCACGCGAAGCCGAACGCGACATCTACGCCACGCTGGCGCACCGGGCGGCCCTGCGTGCCGTGCGCACGCTGCGCCGGCGCGGCACGCCCATCGGTTTCGTCGCCGGCAGCCAGTCGGATGAACTGCGCCTCGCCGGCCGCGACGCCAACCGCGCCTTCTGGGGTGAGGACTGGCGCGAGCTGGACACCCACCACCTCATACCGTTCGAGCAGCCCGAGGCATGCGCAGATGCGGTGACGGCCCATCTCGCGCGCCATCACGCAAATGTCATGCGCCCATAATAAAGCGGCTTGAAACTGCGCATATTCACTATGCGTGCCGATCGTCATGTTTTCGAGACAATCTCCGTCGGACCCGCTCAAGCAGCCGCGTCTGTTGAAGTCCGATACTGCAGCGCGAACTGTGGATGCGCACACCGGGGTGGTCCATTCGATCGCCACCACCGCGGCGAACGAGTCCGATGTGAGCCAGACGCACAAGCTGCTGCACGGTGAAGAGAAGTATGTGCATGCCGACGCCGGTTACCAGGGCGCGAAGAAACGCGAAGCACTGAAAGATTGCTCAGCCGAGTTTGTCATCGCACGGCGCCGTTCGACTTACAAGAAGCTGGACAAGGCTGACCCGAGACGCCAGCTCATCGAGAAGGCGGAGCATGCCAAGGCGAGCATCCGCTCGAAGGTCGAGCACGTGTTCCACGTCGTGAAGAACCTGTTCCGGCATCGCAAGTGTCGCTACAAGGGACTGGCGAAGAACACGGCGCAGTTGCAGGTGCTGTTCGCGATGGCGAATCTGGTGCTGTCGCAGCGAACGCTGTGCGCGCCGTACAGGACAGGTGCGTCCTGAAGGCGAGAAATCGGGGCGATGAGCCCAGAAAGGGCCCCGGATCGGTGATTCGGGAGTGAAAAACGGGTGAAATTCGATGTCATGACGACGCGAATTTTGCGAACACGACTTCCGGAATGGAGAATCCCGGAAGGGTGGCTTTGATCAGTGTTTCCTTAGGGTTTCTTGCATGCGCAAAAAACTATTTTCATATTCTATCTTTTTGATTGGGCTATGGGGATATCACATTAGTGCCTTCCCACAGTCAATCAGCACTGCGCCGCAAAAGGTTTATCTGGCACCCAATATTGCGTGGCTGTCATCTCTCAAGGAGGCGGCCGATGTTTCGCTGGCCGATTGGTGTCGTGCAGTATCCTTTGATTGCAGCCCGGAGGGTGACACTGAATTCTATGCAGAGTGGGCTCAAAGCTGGTGGTGGCGCCGTGATTTTACTTATCGAAGTATATTTTCTCCGACAATTGTTTCAAATGGCTCTATCGGTTCATATGTCCAGTGGATGTGTCCGGATGGTGGGGTCGGGGGTTATCGAAACTGTAGCAATACAAACAATCTCGCTACACAGGCCAAGAACCTTGGTCAAGGAAGCGATGGATGTGACTTTTCCAACCCCATGAATAATGGAACAAATCCGATTAACACGGGCACCGGAAATAAGTTCCAGCATGAAATTGGGGATGCTTATTTTGATTTTGGCTGGAGCTACAACAGCCAAGCTGTTTTGAACGCGATTGTAGGGCGCTCGACTCTAGGAAATGGTTGGCGCCACTCCTTTGATTGGAGGCTTCGGTTTGACCAAGGTGTTGGGGTTTATTCGGCGGCTATGGTTGGTGGGTCCGGAGAAATTTACTTTTTCAATCAGTTTGGGACAGGTTGGATCTCTGATTCCTCATCGCGTGTTAGGTTGGAGAACGATTCTCTGTTTTCTGGCGTGAGATTTTTTAGTTCGGATAATTTTGTTTTGATATTTGATGGAAACTCTCGGCTTCGTCAAAAGATTGGTCACAACGGTGCTCGGATTGATTTTCATCACGAGCTCGATAGCTCGCAGGGCGGTGATGGAGAGGTCGAAACGCTAGACCAGATAATTGACAATTTTGGGCGTGGAATAAATTTTCTATACAATTCAGATGGCTATGTTTCACGGGTTGAGAAAACAGGCGGAGAATTGTGGCAGTATTCCTACGGTGGAACGGGAAATTTAGTTTCAGTAATCCATGTAGATGGTGAGCAGAGAACGTATATTTATGACGAAACGGCTAATGCGAGTGGCGTAACCGGGCGGAGTTTGCTCACAGGTATTCTTGATGAGAACTCGCAGCGGTATTCAACATACAAGTATTTGTCGAATCGTCGGGCGTTTTCGAGCAAAAGGGGGGCGGCCTCATTTGACATTAGTTATTTGAGCGATGGCGATGCAGTAGTTACAGATCCGCTTGGTACTTCTCGAACATATTCATACCAGATCATTCAAGGGCGAGTGAAAGTAGGTGGTGTGAGCCAGCCCGGCGGCCCGGGGTGCGGCGCAGCCTCGTCCGCCGTGACCTACGACGGCAACGCCAACGTTGCGAGCCGGACGGATTTTGCGGGGAACAAGACGTGCTACGGCAACGATCTCGCGCGCAATCTTGAGACGGTGCGCATCGAAGGGCTCGGTGCCGCAGACGCTTGCCCGGCGACACCGGCTGGCTACAGCCCGACGGCCACCCAGCGCCGCATCAGCACCGAGTGGCATCCGCTGTGGCGCCTGAAGGTGCGCGAAGCGCAACCGAAGAAGATCACGACCTGGGTCTATCACGGCCAGCCGGACCCGACGG